>NZ_JACVUR010000050.1:0-40883 GCF_016516495.1 Delftia sp. S65 | reverse complement strand
GCACCAAAACGACAAGCCTCAGAACTGCAAAGTTCTGAGGCTTTTTCGTTTGTGCCGCCGTTGGTGTCGAGGTTTGTGCGGCGTCTTCGCCTGCTGCGGTGATCTGTGTGAAGATCGGCTCCCTATGAGCAAGGCTTTCACCAAGGAATCCGACGGCGACGACGATGATGAAGTCGGCCTGCCGCCCTTGCCGCCGGGCGGCAAGAACTACATCACGCCCCAGGGCTTCGCGCGGCTGAAGACGGAGCTGCTGGACCTGATCGACAACGAGCGCCCGCGCATCGTGGAAATCGTGCACTGGGCGGCCAGCAATGGCGACCGCTCCGAGAACGGCGACTATCTCTACGGCAAGAAGCGCCTGCGCGAGATCGACCGGCGCATCCGCTTTCTGACCAAGCGGCTGGAGATCGCCGAGGTGGTCGATCCCTCCGTGCATGCCGGCAGCGAGCAGATCTACTTCGGCGCCACCGTGACCTATGTCGATGACGAGGGCGAGGAGCGCACCATCACCATCATGGGCATCGACGAGGCCGACAGCGCACGCCAGCAGGTCAGCTGGATCGCACCCGTCTCGCGCGCCCTGCTCAAGGCCCGTGTGGGCGACGAGGTGGCCCTGCCCACACCCGCAGGTGTGCGCACGCTGGAAGTGCTGGAAGTCACCTACCCGGAGCCGGGCAGCGCCGCCGGGTGAGCGTTCAGGGCTGCAGTTTCTGCAGCAGCTCCAGCGTGGGATAGCCGTCGGCCACCAGGCCCTGGCTTTGCTGGAACTGGCGCAGGCCCGCGCGCGTGGCCGGGCCCATCACGCCATCGGCCGTCCCGGCTGAAAATCCCCGTTCGTTGAGCGCGGCCTGCAAGGCGCGCAACTGCTCGCGCGACAGCGGTGCCAGATCGCGCGGCCAGGCCGCCTGCACGCCGGGGCCGCCGGCCAGTTGCTGCGACAGCAGGCCCACGCCCAACGCGTAATTCACGGAGTTGTTGTAGCGCAGGATGGTGCGGAAGTTGGCTCCCACCATGAAGGCCGGCCCGCGCGCGCCGGCCGGTGCGATCACGCTGGCATCGGCCATGGCGGGCAGGGCGGGGCCGTCCACGGCCTGCACGCCTTCGGCCGCCCATTGCGCGCTGTCCTGGCGCACGCTGGTCTCGGCGCGTGCATGGTCAAAGCCTGCCGGCAGGCGCACTTCCACGCCCCAGGGCTCGCCCGTCTTCCAGCCCGAATGGGCCAGGTAGTTCGCCGTGGAGGCCGTCACATCGGGCAGGCTGCCCCAGATGTCGCGGCGGCCATCGCCATCGGCATCCACCGCATAGGCCAGGAACACGGAGGGCAGGAACTGCGTGTGGCCCATGGCACCCGCCCAGGAGCCGATCATGTGGGCCGCATCGATATCGCCGTTGTCGATGATGCGCAGGGCTGCAAGCAGCTCCTTTTGCGCCCAGGCGGCGCGCCGGCCGTCAAAGGCCAGCGTGGCCAGCGCATCGACCGTGGGGAAGTTGCCGAAGTTGCCGCCGAAATTGCTTTCCATGCCCCAGATGGCGGCGATCACCTCGGCCGGCACGCCATAGCGCTGGCTGGCCGACTGCAGCGGTGCAGCCGCTTCGCGCAGCTTGGCACGGCCCTGGGCAATGCGCTGGGCCGATACGGCGCTGTCCAGGTACTGCCAGGGCGTGCGCGTGAATTCAGGCTGCGAGCGGTCCAGCTGCACCGCGCGGCGCTGCAGCCGGGCAGGCTCCAGCGCGCTGCGCACGGTTTTCTCCGAGATGCCGGCGTCCAGCGCCTTGCGCGCGAAATCCCGCTTCCATGCTTCGAAGCTGGTGGCCTCGGCCTGCTGGGCGGCATCCGGCGCGGTGGTCGGTTCGGGCTGCACGGGCGCGACAGGCGCCGTGGGGGCGGGCATGGAAGGCGGCACTGTGACCGGCGCAGGCGCCGGCCGGGACGCGCAGCCGGCCAGCAGCACGGCGGCCAGAGCGGTGGCCAGGGCGGCACGGTTGAGCGCGGCGGGATGGCGGGCGGTGGGAAAGGCGTGGGCTGTGGCTTGGGCGGTGGCGTGTGCGTGGTGCATCCGGCCATTGTCTCCGCTGCGCCCCGGCTCGGAGTGCAACACGGTGTTTCTGCATTGGGCGTGCGGGGCCGCTATGCTGTGCGGCCATGACCGCCACCGCTCCGCCGCCATCACCATCCCCGGTTCTGCACGATGCCGCGCTGGCCCTGCGCGCCTTGCTGCCGCCCGGCCGGCGCTGGCTGGTGCTGACGGGCGCGGGCTGCAGCACGGGCTCCGGCATTCCGGACTACCGGGATCTGGAAGGCCAGTGGAAGCGTCCTCAGCCAGTGACGCTGCAGGCCTTCATGGGCAGCCATGCCACGCGCCAGCGCTATTGGGCGCGCAGCCTGCTGGGCTGGCCCGTGATGGCGCAGGCCAGGCCCGGCCAGGCCCACGCGGCACTGGCGCAGTTGCAGCGGCGCGGATGGATCGAAGGCCTGGTCACCCAGAATGTGGACGGCCTGCATACGGCAGCGGGCAGCGATGGCGTCATCGACCTGCACGGCCGCATCGCCGCCGTGCGCTGCATGGGCTGCGGCGCCGGCATGGAGCGCGCCGTGCTGCAGGCCATGCTGCTGGAGCGCAACCCCGGCTGGGCCGGCCTGAGCGCCCAGGCCGCGCCCGACGGTGATGCCGATCTGGAGGAGCGCGACTTCAGCCGCTTCGACGTGCCGGCCTGCCCGCACTGCGGCGGCGTGCTCAAGCCCGATGTGGTGTTCTACGGGGAAGGCGTGCCCAGCCAGCGGGTGCAGGCCGTGCGCGCCATGCTGCAGCAGGCCGGCGGGCTGCTGGTCGCCGGTTCGTCGCTGATGGTGTATTCAGGCCTGCGCTTTGTGCATGAGGCCGTGGCCCAGGGCAAGCCGGTGGCGGCCATCAACCAGGGCCGCATGCGCTCCGAGGATTTGCTGGCCCTCAAGATCGAGCAGGACTGCGGCCCGTTGCTGCAGCAGCTGGCCCAGGACCTGGCGCAATGAAAAAGCCCCGCAGGAGCGGGGCAGTGTTCATCAGGGGATGACGCGCGATGCGCGCACCACCGAGTGCACGCGGCGCAGGTTGCGCAGCGCGGACTCCACCTGCTGGTTGTCGTGCACCGAGATCACGAAGCACAGGTCCGTGGTGCTCATGGCCGCCTCGTCGGCCATGTCCACGCGCAGGATGTCCACCTCGGCGCCGGCCAGCTCGGCCGCCACGCGCGCGAGCACGCCCTTGCCGTTGTTGACGGTGACCACGATGCGGGCTTCGAACAGGCGCGCGGCATCCATGTCATCGGCCCACTCGACCACGATGAAGCGGTCCCTGTCCTTTTCCTGCAGGCGCTGCGCGATCTTGCACTGCGCATGGTGGACGATCAGGCCTTCGCCGCTGCCCAGGTAGCCCACGATGGGGTCGCCAGGCACGGGACGGCAGCATTGCGCGTAGTGGATGGAGCCCTGGTTGGAGCCGTCCAGCAGCACGGCACCCTGGAAGGGGCGGTTGCTGGAGTTGAAACGTTCGCGTGTGAGCAGCAGGGCGTCGGGCCGGTGGCCGTGGCGCGCCATCAGCGCCGTCAGGCGCGAGGCCACCAGCGACGCAATGCGCCGGCCCATGCCGATGTCCACCATCAGGTCGGCGCGGCTGCGGCTGCCGGCCATGCGCAGCACCTCGTCCCACAGTGCCTGGTTGGCCTCGTCGGCCGGCGGCACGGCATCCATGCCTTCGGCCCGCATGGCCTGGGCCAGCAGGTTCTCGCCCAGGCGGGCCGATTCGCTTTGCGCGGCCGACTTCAGGTAGTGGCGGATCTTGGAGCGCGCGCGGCCCGTCTTCACGAAGCCCAGCCAGGCCGGGTTGGGCGTGGCGTCCTCGGAGGTGACGATCTGCACCACGTCGCCGCTCTTGAGTTCGGTGCGCAGCGGCACTTCCTCGTTGTTGATGCGCGCGGCCGTCATGTGGTTGCCGACCTTGCTGTGGATGGCATAGGCGAAGTCCACCACGGTGGCGCCGCGCGGCATGGCCATGATCTCGCTCTTGGGCGTGAACACGTAGACGGCGTCGGGGAACAGGTCCACCTTGACGTGGTCCCAGAACTCGGCCGCATCGCGCGTCTCGTTCTGGATGTCCAGCAGCGACTGCAGCCACTGCGTGCCCAGCTGCTCGGAATCGTGGCCGGGCTGGGCCTTGTACAGCCAGTGCGCGGCGACGCCCGCTTCGGCGACGATGTGCATTTCCTCGGTGCGGATCTGGAACTCGATGTTCACGCCCGAGGGGCCCACCAGCGTGGTGTGCAGCGACTGGTAGCCATTGTTCTTGGCAATGGCGATGTAGTCCTTGAAGCGGCCCGGCATGGGCTTGTACATCTGGTGCAGCACGCCCAGCGCGGTGTAGCAGTCGATCACGCGCGGCAGGATGACGCGAAACCCGTAGACGTCCGTCACCTTGGCAAAGCTCAGCTGGTTCTTCTCCATGCGCAGATAGAGCGAATACAGCGTGCTTTCGCGCCCGGCCAGGCGTGCCTGCAGGCCTGCGCCGGCGAACTCCGCATTGACCTCGTCCTGCACGCGCTGGACCAGGTCGCGGCGACGCTTGCGCGAGCGGGCGATGGCCTTTTCCAGCGTGGCATAGCGCCAGGGGTGCAGGTGACGGAAGGCCAGATCCTGCAGCTCGCGGTAGGTCTGGTTCAGGCCCAGGCGGTGGGCGATGGGTGCGTAGATCTCCAGCGTCTCCGACGAGATGCGGCCCCACTTGTTGCGCGGCATGTCGCCCATGGTGCGCATGTTGTGGGTGCGGTCGGCCAGCTTGATCAGGATGACGCGCACATCGCGCGCCATGGCCAGCAGCATCTTGCGGAAGGACTCGGCCTGGTTTTCCTCACGCGTGTTGAACTGCAGCTTGTCCAGCTTGGTGAGGCCGTCGACCAGCTCGGCCACGTCCTGGCCGAAGCGCTGGGCGAGGTCCGCCTTGGTGACGCCGCAGTCTTCCATCGCATCGTGCAGCAGCGCGGCCATCAGGGCCGGCGCGTCGAGCTTCCAGCTCGCGCACAGCGCGGTGACGGCAATGGGATGGGTGATGTAGGGTTCGCCGCTGCTGCGCCACTGGTCGCTGTGGGCCAGGTCGGCAAAGGCATAGGCTTCGCGCACCTGCTCGATGCTGGTGGCATCCAGGTAACCCAGGTGCTCCATCAGTCCGGCAAAGGCATTGGCCGACACGCTCGCTGCCTGCTCTGCAGACATGCGCTCGGGCCGGGGTGTCGGTACGGGATCAGAGGGGGCTGTGAACGAAGTCAAGGCCGCTTTCATGACTTAAATGTAGCGTGCATGCGGGTTTGTGCAGGCTTCATGTAAAAAAAGCACCGCTGTGCGGTGCTCTTTGTGGGGCCATTGTGTTGCTTTGCAGCAAATCAGCCCGGAACCTTCTTCAGCATCTCCAGGCCGACCTTGCCTTCGGCGATCTCGCGCAGGGCGGTGACACCGGGCTTGTTCTTGGTTTCGATCCTGGGCGTGTGGCCCTGGCTCAGCATGCGGGCGCGGTAAGTGGCGGCCAACACGAGCTGGAAGCGGTTAGGGATCTGCTCCAGGCAGTCTTCAACAGTGATGCGTGCCATCAGGATCTCCGGGAAACGTCAGTTGGGTACAGAAATATTGAGAGACTCGAAGGTCTCTGCTCGGCGGCTGCGCTGAGCCGCATACTTGAGGCGCTGGGCGTGGATGATCGTCTTGAGATCAAACAGTGCGCTCTCGAACAATTCGTTGATTATAACGAAGTCGAATTTCGCCACCTGGGCCATCTCCTCGGCCGCGTTCGTCAGGCGCAGCTCGATCACCTCGGGCGCATCCTCGCCCCGGTTTTCCAGGCGTGCGCGAAGCTCGTCCCAGCTGGGCGGCAGGATGAAGATCAGAACGGCGTTCGGAAACGCCTCCTTGACCTGCAGCGCGCCCTGGTAGTCGATCTCCAGCAGCACGTCGGTGCCGACCTGGATGCGCTCTTCCAGCGCCTTCTTGGCCGTGCCGTAGCGGCGGCTGTGCACATTCGCCCATTCGACGAAGGCGTTGTTCGACACCATGGTGTCGAATTCCTGGTCGGAGACGAAGTAGTACTCGCGGCCGTGCTTTTCCTGCCCACGCGGCGCGCGGGTGGTGTGGGAGACGGAGGGCGAGACGCGCGCATCGAACTCGCGCAAGGCTCGCACCAGGCTGGACTTGCCGGCCCCGCTGGGGGCCGAGACGACAAAAAGGTTTCCGGGGTAATCCATGGATTTGTGCGCAGTTTGGTTACGCATGGGCATCTGTGATGGGCTTATTCGATGTTCTGCACCTGCTCGCGCATCTGCTCGATCAGCACCTTCATGTCCACGCTGATGCGGGTCAGCTCCAGCGTGGCGGACTTGGAGCCCAGCGTGTTGGCTTCGCGGTGCAGTTCCTGGATCAGGAAATCCAGGCGCTTGCCGATCTCGCCGCCCTTCTTGAGCAGGCTCTGGATCTCGTCCAGGTGCGAGTCCAGGCGGGTGACTTCTTCCGCCACGTCGATGCGGATGGCAAAGGCCGTGGCCTCGGTCAGGGCGCGGTCCTGGGCGGCTTCGGGCGCCACGGCGCCTTCGGCCAGGGCCATCGCTTCCTTCCAGCGCTCCATGAAGCGCAGGCGCTGCTGCTCCACGAGCTGGGGCACCAGGGGCGTGGCGTCTGCCGCGAGCTTGCGCAGCTGGGCGATGCGGTCCAGCAGCATGGTGGCCAGGCGCTTGCCTTCGCGGGCGCGGGCTTCCAGCAGTTCGGTCAGGGCCTGCTCTGCCAGCGTGGGCAGCACGCTGCTCCAGTCGATGGCCGAGTTGGCGCCGCCGCTGGCCAGGCGCAGTGCGTCGGAGACGGACAGGCTGCGAGCGTCGGGCAGCCATGACTGGACGGTGTCCTGGAGCATGGCCAGGCGCTGCAGCATGGCGGTGGAGGGGTCGGGCAGGGAGTTGCCGTCGTCGTTGTCGATGGCGGCGCGCACTTCGACCTTGCCGCGCTTGAGGCGGGCGGTCAGAAGGGCCCGCAGGGCCGGCTCATGGGCGCGCAACTCGTCGGGCAGGCGGAACGAAAGATCCAGGAAGCGGCTGTTGACCGAGCGGATCTCCAGACCGAGCCGGCTGTTGCGGCCCGACGCTCCACCATCTTCTGCGGACGCGCCGTGCTGGGCACTGGCGTATCCGGTCATGCTGTAAACTGGCATTGGACTTTTGATGGATGCTTGCAATTGCCCGATTATCCGGGTTTCGCCTCATCCCTGAGACTCACCGGAGAAAAATGTCTTCCAAGATCAAGCCGGCGCCATTGCCGCCAGGCAGCACGATCGGCGGCTATCGGGTGGTGCGCAGGCTTGCTTCCGGCGGTTTCGGCGTCGTTTACCTGGCCTTGGATGCAGAGGGCAAGCAGGTTGCGATCAAGGAATACCTGCCCGCATCGCTGGCCACCCGTGCCCCCGGAGAGTTGCAGCCCGCCGTGGCTCCCGAAAAGCTTTCACTGTACCGCCTGGGCCTCAAGAGCTTCTTCGAGGAAGGGCGTTCCCTTGCACAGATCTCGCACGCTTCCGTGGTCAGCGTGCTCAACTTCTTTCGCGAGAACGAAACCGTCTACATGGTGATGAACTACCTGGAGGGTGCCACCCTGCAGGACTTCGTTGTCACCGCGCGCGAGCTCAAGGCCGAGAAGGTGTTCCGCGAATCGACCATCCGCTCGCTGTTCGATGAGGTGCTGCGCGGCCTGCGCATCGTGCACCAGCACAAGATGCTGCACCTGGACATCAAGCCGGCCAACATCTTCATCACCAATGACGACCGCGCCGTGATGATCGACTTCGGCGCGGCGCGCGAGGTGCTGTCCAAGGAGGGCAACTTCATCCGCCCCATGTACACGCCGGGCTTTGCTGCGCCCGAGATGTACCGCCGCGATGCGTCGCTCGGCCCCTGGACCGACATCTACGCGATTGGCGCCTGCATCTATGCCTGCATGCAGGGCTTTCCGCCCAACGAGGCGCCGCAGCGCCAGGACAAGGACCGGCTCACGCTGGCGCTGACCAAGCTGCGCGGCGTGTACTCGGACAACCTCATCGAAGTCGTCGAGTGGTGCATGGCCATGGACCCGGGTTCGCGCCCGCAGTCGGTGTTTGCGCTGCAAAAGGAATTGAGCCGCGAGGGTGAGCGCCGCTACACCAAGCTCAGTGTCTCCGAGCGCATGCGCCTGCAACTGGACACGCTGGTGACCGACGCCAAGAAGAACATGCAGAAGATCAGCGGCGCGGCAGGCCTGCCGGCCGTCGGCCAGGAGCGCAAGCCATGAGGTTTTCGGTATTTCAGCTGAGCCGCCGCGGCGGCCGGGCGCTCAATGAAGACCGCATGGGCTACTGCTACACGCGGGAGGCCGTGCTCTTCGTGCTGGCCGACGGCATGGGCGGCCATCCCGAAGGCGAGGTCGCCGCGCAGCTGGCGCTGCAGGTGATGTCCGTGCATTTCCAGCGCCAGGCCAAGCCGCTGCTGGACGATCCGCAGGGCTTTCTGGTCGATGCGCTGCTGCACGCGCACCGGCAGATCCTGCGCTACGCCAGCGCCAAGGGCATGATCGATACGCCGCGCACCACGCTGGTGGCGGCCGTCATCCAGAAGGGCAAGATCACCTGGATCCACTGCGGCGACTCGCGCCTGTACCTGGTGCGCGGTGGCGAGCTGTTGGTGCGCACGCGCGACCACTCCTATCTGGAGATGGGCGAGATCGCCGCGCAGCTCAAGACATCCAGCCGCAATGTGCTGTTCACCTGCCTGGGCTCGCCGTCCAAGCCCATCTACGACGTGACCGAGCCGCGCCGGCTGGAGCAGGGCGACAAGCTGCTCCTGTGCTCCGACGGCCTGTGGGGCAGCGTGGACGAAGGGCACCTGATGCGCACCCTGCACGGCCGCACCGTGTCCCAGGCCATCCCCCAGCTGGTGGAAACGGCGCTGCGCAACGCGGGCGATGCCAGCGACAACGTCACGGCCATCGCCATGGAGTGGGAGACGCCCGACGCCTTCGAGTCCACCATGGGCATCTCCACCCAGGACATCGAGAACGACGCGTTTGAATCCACGATCCAGGGGGGGCCAATCGAAGACCTGGAAGATGAGCTGGATGACGCTGCCATCGAGCGCTCCATCGCCGAGATCAACGAGGCGATACGCCGCTCGGCCGAGCGCCAGTTCAAGCGCTGAACGCCGCTGCCGGCCCGCAGCAGCGGTGCCGGTGGCGCGCATGGACTACCGAACCTATTGACGACAAAGGGCGCACGGGCGCCCGACTGGATTTCTACGATGAAGATTGTGTTGGCCTCCAACAACCGCGGCAAGCTCGCCGAGCTGCAAGCCATGTTCGCCCCGCTGGGCGTTGAACTGATTCGCCAGGGCGACCTGTTCGAGGGCGAGGCGCCCGAGCCGCATTGCACCTTCGTGGAGAACGCGCTGTCCAAGGCCCGCTTCGCGGCCGAGCGCACGGGCCTGCCCGCCATTGCCGACGACGCCGGCATGTGCGTCTCGCATTTCGGCGGCCTGCCGGGCGTGGACACGGCCTACTACTGCACGCAGTTCGGCTACGAGAAAAGCGACGACAACAACGTGCGCGCCCTGCTGGAGCAGATGCAGGGCGTGGCCGACCGCCGCGCCGCCATGGTCAGCACCCTGGTGGGCGTGCGCAGCGCCAGGGACCCCGAGCCGCTGATCGCCATGGGCCGTGTGCTCGGCGAGATCACCACCGAGCGCCGTGGCACACAGGGCTTCGGCTTCGACCCCGTGATGTACATCCCCGAGCTGGGCCAGACCTTTGCCGAGATGGACCCGGCCGTGAAGCACGCGCACAGCCACCGCGGCCGCGCCACGCTGCAGATGATCGAACTCGTGCGCGAGCGCTGGGTGCGATGATTCCCATCCAGCCCCAGGATTCGGCCTCCGGCGCCCAGGCCGCCGTGCAGCGCGACATCCAGCACTACATGCGCCCCGGCACGCTGCAGCTGGGCAGCCTGCCGCCGCTGTCGCTGTATGTGCACCTGCCCTGGTGCATTCGCAAGTGCCCGTACTGCGACTTCAACTCGCACGAGCATGGCCGCGACGGCCCCGAACTGCCCGAAGACCGCTACATCGACGCCCTGGTCGCCGACCTGGAGAGCGCGCTGCCGCTGATCTGGGGCCGCACCGTGCACAGCATCTTCATCGGCGGCGGCACGCCCAGCCTGTTCGCGCCCGAGTCCATCGACCGGCTGCTGGCCGCCATCCGGGCGCGCCTGCGCATGGAGGCCGACTGCGAGATCACCATGGAGGCCAACCCCGGCACCTTCGAGACCGACCGCTTCCGCGCCTTCCGCGCGGCCGGTGTCACGCGGCTGTCCATTGGCGTGCAGAGCTTTGACGACCGCCTGCTGCAGGCCGTGGGCCGCGTGCACGACGGCGCCCAGGCGCGTGCGGCCGTGCGCGAGGCGGCCGACAGCTTCGAGACCTTCAACATCGACCTGATGTACGCGCTGCCCGGCCAGACCGAACTGGACCTGGCGCGGGACCTGGACGTGGCCATGTCCTTCGCCCCGCCGCACCTGTCGGTCTATCACCTGACCATCGAGCCCAATACGTATTTCGCCAAGTTTCCGCCGGCCATCCCCGAGGACGACCTGGCCTACGACATGCTGGACCGCATCACCGCGCGCACCGCTGCCGCGGGCATGCAGCGCTACGAGATCTCGGCCTATGCGCGTGAGGGCCACCAGTGCTGGCACAACCGCAACTACTGGCAGTTCGGCGACTACCTGGGCATAGGCGCGGGCGCGCACAGCAAGCTCAGCTTTGCGCACCGCATCGTGCGCCAAGTGCGCTTTCGCGATCCCGCGCGCTACATGGACCAGGCCCTGGCCGGCGCGCCGCTGGCGCAGGACGGCGAGGTGCGCCGTGCCGACCTGCCCTTCGAGTACATGCTCAACGCGCTGCGCCTGCGCGAAGGCTTTGCGCTGCAGGACTTCATGGAGCGCACGGGCCTGCCGCTGTCGTCCATCGCCAAGGGGCTGGACGCCGCACAGGCCAAGGGCCTGATCACGCGCGACCTGGGGCGTGTGGTGCCCACGGAGCGGGGCTTTGACTTCCTCAGCGACCTGCAGGAGCTGTTCCTGGCGGAGTGAGCGGGCCAACGACGATTGAAAAAGGACGCCTCGGCGTCCTTTTTTCGTCCAGCGCCACCGCGCAATCGGTCGGCGATCAGCCGCAGCGCACGGCCACGATGCGGCCTGTGCCGTCGACCACCAGGTTCAGGCGTTCCTGGTTGAACTCCATGGTGGTCGGCTGGCCTTCGCGCAGCACGCGGGCCATGTAGGCGCCCGACTGCTTGCGGGCGGCCTCCAGCGTGGCCGAGGTATTGCTCTTGCCCACGAAGGACTGCGCCGATGCCGCATTGCAGACCTGCACGGGGCGCGGGGCCGGTTGCGCCGCGCCGCCGCTGCTGCCACCAAAAGGATTGCTCATGCCGGCGCAGCCTGCCACCAGGGTGGTGGCGCCCAGCAGGGCCAGGGCGGCAAGGCGGCGTTGGAGGGCGGGGGCGGTCATCGGCATGGTCTGTCTCCTCGATTCATGGGGTGTTGCTGCGCAGTATCAGGGCGGGCGCGGGCGCGCTGCCTCGGACAATGCCGCATACCTTAGCCGGGCTGAGCCGGGCCAAGGCGAAGCCGAAGGCATGCGGAAGTAACAGGTGGCAGCAAAGGCTTCAGCGCCGCGCGCTGCGGCCTTCCGCGGGGGCGTGGTGGAAGACCGTGGCCTCCATGCCCATGGCGCGTATCTTGGCGGCCGCCTGATCGGCGCTGCGCTGCTTGGCAAAGGGGCCCGAGCGCACGCGCACGATCTCGCCCTTGTTGCTGTGCAGGGTCTGGCTGAGCGTGGGCAGCTTGGCTTTCTCCAGCCGCTCCACCACGCGCCCGGCATTGCCTGCTTCAGAGAACACGCCGATGTTGATGTAGTAGTTGCCCGGCTCCAGAGCCGCCGAGGCGGCCTTGGCAGGTGCCGGGGCCGGGGCCTTTGCGACGGGTTCGGCGGGCTTGGCGGGCTTGGCTGGTTTGGTTTCAGCCGCCGCCTTGGAGGGCTTGGCGGGCGCTGGCGTGGCTGCGTGCACGGACGCAGGTGCAGGTGCAGGTGCAGGTGCAGGTGCAGGTGCTTTGGCTGGCACCAACGCGGCCTTGACGGGAATGGCTGCCGCTGCAGTGGCCGCGACGGCACCCGCAGCGCCGGCCGCTGCCACGACGGGCATGGGTTCGACCGTGCCGGAGACGGTGCTGCCGGCGGCGGGCAAGGGCGCTTGCGGATCAAGGCGCGCCTCGGTCTGGGCAGCCGGCTCTTGCGGCTGGGGTATGGGGGCGGGAGTAGGGGCGGGTGTGGGCGCCGGTTCCGTCCTTGGCGCTTCAACGGCAGGTACGGCTGCGGCGGGCGTTGGCGCCACGGCTGGTGCAGCTGGCGAAACTGGTGCAGCGGCCGGTATGGCTTCGGACGGGATCACCTCGGTCTGTGCCGCCATGAAATGTGGCATGCCCGACAGCGCCCAGATGCCTGCACCGGCAGCGGCGGCAAGCACCGCACCGGCCGCCACGGCCAGCCGCTTGCGCAGGGGCGTGGCCGCGCGGCGGGCCAGGCGTTCGTGCGCTGCGGCCATGTTGGGGGCCTCGCCAATGGCTTGCAGCGTGTGGCGGCGCACATGGTGCCAGTACAGGGCATTGGCGCCCAGGCCGGGAATGGCAATGGCCAGCAGGATCAGCGTGGCATCGATGCCGTGGGCAATGGCCGGGGGCAGGCCCAGCGCGGGGCGCAGCAGCAGCCCCCAGACCAGGCCCGTGCCGCCGGCGGCCAGCGCATAGAGGCCGCCCTCTTGCCACAGCCCGCGCAGCCCGCACCAGGGCAGGGTGAACAGGCCTGCGGCCAGATTCCAGGTAGGCAAGGGCTTGCCCAGCGCGTCGAAGCGCTCGAACAGGCGCAGGTAGTAGTCGCGTGAGGGCTCGCCAATCAGGCTGGCGTACAGGCCCGGCATCAGGCCGGTGCCCTGTCCGCCGGTGAAGCTGATGACGCCGGAATGTGCGCCGGCGCCTGCCCGCTCGTTGGGGGCCGCGGCGTCATCGCCGTGCTGCAGCGCATAGACTGCGGCGGCGAAGGCGCTGGCTATCGAGGGCGGCAGTTTGCTGGGGCTCTTGGGAGAGTCGGCCGTGTCGGGCCTGCTGGAACTGCCGGGCTCGGCAAAGGCGGGCTCCTGCCGGGCAGGGGCCGCCTGCCTTCCGAAATCGATGGTGGCGGGAGGTGCTGAGATGGCGTCTTCCGATGGGGCGGGCATGTCAGCAATTGTGTCATGCACTCATGGCTGTCGGAATCACGACATTCGGGCGGATCGATCGGGTGAATCAATCGGTCAGATCCATCGCGCAGATCCATCGCGCAGATCCATCGCGCAGATCAATCGCGCAGATCAATCGCGCAGATCAATCGGGCCGATCCATCGGCCCCGATCGATCTGCCGTTGCCATCAGGCCTGGCGCGCGGGCAGCACGGTGGCGCGGCACTCGCCGAAGCCGATGCGTGCGGCGCCCGGCTTCTCGCACCAGCCGCGCAGGATCACGGCATCGCCATCCTGCAGGAAGGTGCGGCTCTCGCCATTGGCCAGGGCCACGGGCTTCTTGCCGCCTTCGGTCAGCTCCAGCAGCGCACCGGCCTCGCTGGAGGTGGGGCCGGACAGCGTGCCCGTGCCCAGCAGGTCACCGGGCTGCAGGTCGCAGCCGTTGACGCTGTGGTGGGCCACCAGCTGGGCCATGGTCCAGTAGGCGTGGCGGTAGCTGGTGTGGGTGATCTGCTGGGCGGCCTGGCCTTCGGCGCGCATGCGGCCGGTCTCCAGCGCCACGCTCAACTGCACGTCGAACGCGCCGCGCTCGGAATTGGCGGACGAACTCAGGTAGGGCAGGGGCTGGGGATCTGCGGCGGGCCGCGTGAAGGCCGTACGGTAGGGCTCCAGCGCCTCCAGCGTCACGATCCAGGGCGAGACCGTGGTGGCGAAGTTCTTCGACAGGAAGGGGCCCAGCGGCTGGTACTCCCAGGCCTGGATGTCGCGCGCCGACCAGTCGTTGAGCAGGCACAGGCCGAAGATGTGGTTCTCTGCCTCGTCCATGGAAATCGCCTCGCCCCAGGCGTTGCCAGCGCCGGTGTAGATGCCCATCTCCAGCTCATAGTCCAGGCGTGCGCAGGGCTTGAGCGCGGGCGCTGCGGCGTCGGGCGCCTTCAGCTGGCCCATGGGGCGGCGGAAGTCCACGCCCGACACGCGCAGGCTGGACGCACGGCCGTGGTAGCCAATCGGCACCCACTTGTAGTTTTCCATCAGCGGGTTGTCCGGGCGGAACAGCTTGCCGACGTTGGTGGCGTGGTGCACCGAGGTATAGAAGTCCGTGTAGTCGCCCACCTGGGCCGGCACCGTGTATTCCACGTCGGACTGGGCCACCAGGCAATCCTGCAGTGCCGCTTGTGCGGCAGCGCCTTCGCGCAGCGCGCGCGACAGCGCCAGGCGCAGGGCCGACCAGGCGGCAGGTCCCATGGCCATGAAGCCGTTCAGGTGCTGTTGCGAAGCGGCTTCCAGCTGCGGCTGCACGGCATCGCCCAGGGCCTTGAGGGCGCTTGCGCGCGCCAGGTCCAGCACCTGGTCGCCAATGGCCACGCCGCCGCGCCAGGCCTCCTGGCTGCCTGCGCGGCGGAACACCGCGTAGGGCAGGTTCTGGATGGGAAAGTCGCTGGCGCCGGTATTGGCCGAGGCCACCCAGCTGCGCAGGCCTGCGTCATGGGTTTCGTTCAAGGACATCTGTCTCTCCTGGTTGGGTTTGTCTGTCGTTGGTCTGAAAAGGGGTTTGGCGGGGCAGGGCGAGGCGTGGCGGGGTCAGGCGGCGGCAAAGCCGCCGTCCATGTTCCAGTGTGCGCCGCGCACCTGGGCGGCCTGCTCGCTGGCCAGGAAACCGGCCAGCGCCGCCACCTGCTCCACGGTCACGAAGGCCTGGGAGGGCTGCTTGGCGCCCAGCAGCTGGCGCGCCGCCGCTTCGGCATCCAGCCCTTCGCGCGCTGCCAGCGCATCGATCTGTCGTTGCACCAGTGGCGTCAGCACCCAGCCGGGGCAGATGGCGTTGCAGGTCACGGGCGTGGTGGCGAACTCCAGCGCCACCGACTTGGTCAGGCCGATCAGCCCGTGCTTGCTGGCCACATAGGCCGGCTTGCGCGCCACGCCCACCAGCCCGCTGACCGAGGCGATATTGATGATGCGGCCCCAGCCGCGCTCCAGCATCTGCGGCGCGCAGGCCTGGATGGCGTGGAAGGGCGCCGAGAGGTTGACGGCCAGCAGCTCGTCCCACTTGCCGGCAGGGAATTCGAGCAGCGGGCTCACATGCTGCATGCCTGCGTTGTTGACCAGGATGTCGATGGGCCCCAGCTCGGCCGCAATGCGCTGCGCCAGCGGCGCGATGGCGCTGCCGTCGCGCAGGTCCAGCCCGTAGTGGCGCACCGGCACGCCATGCGTTTGGGCGATCTCGCGCACCAGTGCATCGGTCTCGGCCGATGCGGCGGCCTGGCCATGCAGCGCGATGGCCGCGCCCTCGCTGGCCAGATGGCGCGCCACGGCCAGGCCGATGCCGCTGGTCGAGCCGGTGATCCAGGCCACGCGGCCCGCATGCGGGCGACAAGCCGGGGAGGAGGGGGTGGGGTTCATTTCAGAAGATCCATTTCCATATGCACGTACTCGCTGAGAAAGCGCACCCGCGCCCAGTAAATCAGCAGCCCATCGGCGTTGCAGGCCCAGCGCAACGCCTGCATCAGCGGCGTGCCCAGGGCCACGCCCAGGTGCTCTGCGGCCAGTTCGTCGGCCGGCGCCACGCTCAGGTGCTGGCGCGCCACGGCAATGCGCGAGGGGTCGCTGCTCAGGGCCACGGCCAGGGAGCTGCGCTCCAGCTGGGCCTCGATCTCGGGGAACAGTTGCTGCTCCAGGTACAGCTGCGACAGGCAGAACCGCGCCGCGTCATGGTCGTACACGCGCAGCAGGTGCACGTAGGCGGGGGCCATGCGGCCCACGTCGGGGAAGCCTTCGGGAATCGGCGGCAGGCAGTCGCGCCCGGTGTGCAGGGTGATCTGGCCGATGTGGGCGCCAAAGGCCACCAGCTCCTTCCAACTGGTGGGCAGCAGAAAGGACGGCGGCTTGTAGGGCGCCGCAATCACCCGCGTGCCGCCGCGCTTGCGCGTGAGCAGCAGGCCCTCTGCCACCAGGGCGCCCAGTGCCATGCGCACCGTGGTGCGCGACACGCCATGCAGCGCCTCCAGCTCCTGCACCGTGGGAATGGCGCTGCCTACGGGCCAGGCGCCCGTGGACACCTTGCTGCGGAACAGCCGCGCCAGCTGCAGGTGCAGCTTGTCCCGGCCTTGTTGAGAGGCCGACGCGGTGGAGTTGGAGGGCATGGAGGCAATAAAGTATCTATTCAGTGCTTTTATTTTCACACAAAGCGCCAGCCCTGACAGCCTGTGCTGACGCCCATCGTTGACAAATGTCTTCAATTGAGCAGGCCGAATGACTTTTAAACTGCGGCCCTTTTTCGGTTTTTCGTTTTCGTTTTTTGAATGTTGGCCAGAGCGGCCGTTGGGTATTTCATGCAGCAGCAACATGCTTGGGAGTTTTTTCGCGCCGGTGGAGTGGACCAGGTGGTCATCCGCACCGGGCAGGACATTGCGCACATCGGCGAGCTGGACCAGAAGCTGTGGGTGGCCCTGGCCTGCCCCACGCGCGGCATCGAGTTCGACAGCGACACGCTGGACCTGATCGACGAGGACAAGGACGGCCGCATCCGCCCGCCCGAACTGATCGCCGCCTGCCAATGGGCCGTGGCGCGCGTGCGTGACCCTCAGGTGCTGGCCGATGGCGGCGACGTGCTGCAACTGTCCAGCCTGGAGCGCGACAGCGAGCAGGGCGCCCTGCTGCATGCCGAGTCCGAGCGCATGCTGGCCCTGTCCGGCCAGGCCGGCGGCGCCGCGCTGAGCCTGGCCCAGGTGCGCGAGCGCCTGGCCTCCCTGGCGGCCATGCGCTTCAATGGCGACGGCATCGTCAGCCCCGCCACCGCCGGGGACGACAAGGCGCTGGCCGCGCTGGTCGAGCGCATCGGCAAGGCCTATGGCACGGCGGCGGGCGCCGATGGCGTGGCCGGCATCGCACGCAAGCAGGCCGAGTCCTTCTATGCCGACCTGCGTTCCCTGCGCGACTGGCATGCAGGCGCCGAGGCCCTGGGCTGCGGCATTGCCGAGCGCGACCAGGCCCTGGCCGCCGCCCGCGCCGTGGACGCGGTGCAAGCCAAGGTGGACGACTTCTTCGCACGCACGCGGCTGGCCGCCTTCGACACGCGCGCGCAGGACCCGCTCAACCCCTCCATCGAAGGCTATGCCGCCCTGGGCCGCGAAGTGCTGGACAGCGGCGCCCAAGCCATTGCCGCCCTGCCGCTGGCCGCCGTAGCGGCCGACCGCGCGCTGCCGCTGGCCCAGGGCGTCAACCCCGCCTGGGCCGGCGCGCTGCAGGCCCTGCGCGAGCAGGCCGTGCAGCCCGTGCTGGGCGAAGACCTGCAGGAGATCACCGCCGCGCAGTGGGAGCAGGTCAAGGCCGCCCTGCAGCCCTGCCGCCAATGGCTGGCGGCCCGGCCCGCCACGCCGCTCGATGCCCTGTCGCAACAGGAGGTGCAGGCGCTGCTGGACGGCGGGCAGGAAGCCGCGCTTCTGGACCTCATCGCCCAGGACGAGTCCGAGAAGGAACACAGCCTGCAGGCCGTGGCGCTGGAAAAGCTCATCCGCCTGCAGCGCGACCTGCTGGTGCTGCTCAACAACTTCGTCTCGTTCAGCAGCTTCTACCGGCGCGAGGGCGCGGCTTTCCAGGCCGGCACCCTCTACCTGGATGCGCGCAGCTGCGACCTGACCGTGGAAGTGAGCGACACGGCCGCCCACGCCGCGCTGGCCGGCCGTGCCAAGACCTGCCTGGCCTACTGCGAGCTCCGGCGCGAGGGCAAGAAGAAAGCCATCGTCGCGGCCTTCACGGCCGGCGACGTGGACTTTCTCTTCGTGGGCCGCAACGGCGTGTTCTATGACCGCGCGGGCAACGACTGGGACGCCACCATCGTCAAGCTCATCGAGAACCCCACCAGCATCGGCCAGGCCTTCTTCCTGCCCTACAAGAAATTCCTGCGCATGGTGGAGGAACAGGTGGCCAAGCGCGCCTCGGCCAAGGAAGAGGGCGTGACCGCCAGCCTGGGCACACAGGCCGGCCAGCTGGTCACGGCGCCCGGCACCGCTGCGGCCAACGCCACAGCCGCCACGGCTGCGGCCGCACCGCGCAAGACCGATGTGGGCACCGTGGCCGCCCTGGGCGTGGCGCTGGGCTCCATCAGCGCCGTGCTGGTGGGCATCTTCGGCAAGTTCATCGACCTGGGGCCCTGGATTCCCGTGGCCCTGGTCGGCCTCATCGCGGCCATCTCCGGGCCCAGCATGATGATTGCCTGGCTCAAGCTGCGCCAGCGCAGCCTGGGGCCCATCCTGGACGCCAGCGGCTGGGCCATCAACGGCCGCATGCGCATCAACCTGCCGCTGGGCCGCAGCCTGTCGCAGACCGCCAAGGTGCCGGTGGGTGCACGGCGCACGGCGGGCGACCCCTATGCGGAAGGCAACGGCCTGCGCAACACCCTGGTGGCGCTGGCCGTGGTGGCCTTGCTGGCGCTGATGGCCTGGCGCCTGCACTGGGTCGATGGCCTGCTGCCCGCCGGCTGGCAGTACGGCGCGGCACCGGCCGCTGTGCCGGCCGTGCCAGAGTCCGCACCGGCACCTGCACCGGCGGCTCAGTAAGTCGATGCCAAGGGGCGGGCAAACCACTTGCCCCGCCCCGGTCGGGAAGCCTCAAGGCGCGACAATAGCGCCATGACCACCCCCACCCACGTACAACGCAGTGCCGTGCCCCTGAGCACGCACGACACCACCCGCATCGACGACCTGCGCATCAAGGCCGTGCGCCCCCTGATCACCCCGGCCCTGCTGCAGGAATGGCTGCCCGCGCCCGAAGCCGCGCAGCAACTGGTGGAAACCAGCCGCGCCGCCATCTCGGACGTGCTGCAGGGCCGGGACGACCGGCTCATCGTTGTCGTCGGACCCTGCTCCATCCACGACCACGACCAGGCCATGGACTATGCGCGCCAGCTCAAGGCCCAGGCCGACGCCCTGGCCGGCGAGCTGCTCGTGGTCATGCGCGTCTACTTCGAGAAGCCCCGCACCACCGTGGGCTGGAAGGGCTACATCAACGACCCGCACCTGGACGGCAGCTTCGCCATCAACGAAGGCCTGGAAATGGCCCGCGCCCTGCTGCTGGACGTGCTGGCCCTGGGCCTGCCCGTGGGCACGGAATTCCTGGACCTGCTGTCGCCGCAATTCATCAGCGACCTGGTCAGTTGGGGCGCCATCGGCGCGCGCACCACGGAAAGCCAGAGCCACCGCCAGCTGGCCAGCGGCCTGTCCTGCCCCGTGGGCTTCAAGAACGGCACGGACGGCGGCGTCAAGGTGGCCAGCGATGCCATCCAGGCGGCCAGCGCGCCCCACGCCTTCATGGGCATGACCAAGATGGGCCAGTCCGCCATCTTCGAGACCCGCGGCAATGGCGACTGCCACGTCATCCTGCGCGGCGGCAAGCAGCCCAACTACGGCGCCGAGCATGTGCAGGCCGCCTGCGCCCTGCTGGAAGGCGCAGGCCTGCGCCCGCAGGTCATGATCGATGTCTCCCACGCCAACAGCAGCAAGCAGCACCGCCGCCAGATCGACGTGGCGGCCGACGTGGCCCAGCAGATCGCCGGTGGCGATGCCCGCATCACGGGGCTGATGGTCGAAAGCCACCTGCAGGAAGGGCGGCAGGACATCGTGGACGGCCAGCCGCTGGCGCATGGCGTGTCCGTGACCGATGCCTGCATCAGCCTGGAGCAGACCGTGCCTGTGCTGGAGCAGCTGGCTGCGGCGGTGAAGGCGCGGCGGGCGAAGCTGCGGGGGTGAGTTGACTGGCCGGGTCTGTTTTGGACCCGCGTCAGGCAATGGGGCAGTCCTGTCCTTCGGCAGGACTGCAATGCAATCGCCACAGCGCAGTGGCATGCATATGAGCCGCCGATGTAAAGCAGGGTCGGCAGACTGCGAATTCCATTCAGGCGCTGGTGCAGCCCAGGCTGTGCATCAAGACTTTCAGATCAGTCCGATTGCATCATGTATTTTTGCAATGAATGATTGATTTATTCATATCGGATTAAAAGATTCTTCTATTGCTGCATCCAGATGTATTTCGAGGATTGCACCAATATATTTGGCCGCCATTGTTATGGTGGTCCATATTCCGGGATGAGAGGGGCGAAGGACAAGGGAAATGAATGGCTCTATCAAAGAAGAGCAGGATCTTCATTTCAAAGAATTCGAGTCATATATCATGGGTTTTGATTCTGAGGAGGAGGGATAGGTATGAGGCCTGGTGATGCAAAGCGGGTATTTGATCTTGCAGTTGGACGCGCCGCCCCACCGCTTGCCTCCATGGTCACCATTTTTGCCATTAGTTTTTATAGCTCGACTCTCGTTGCCCAATTCAGCATAGCCCTTTCCTTTGCATCACTTTTCTTTGTGTTGCCAGCGAGTATTGGTGCGATCTTTTTTTCGGAAATGTCTGCAAGCAAAGATAAGGAGCAATCGGACTCACTCATCAGTTTGCTGTTTTGGCTGGTATTCCTGTACACCGGGTTTTGTTTTATTTTGGTGTATTGGCTTCCTGTTATCTCGAAAACCCTGATATCCGGTTTGCCAGAGGAGCTATTGGATGGAGCCATATCCCAGGCAAGATTGATAATTCTGTGTATTCCCTTCTTCGGAATCATCAATGTATGCGGCTGCGTTCTTGAGTCAAGATCACATACTGCCATCGTTGCAAAATTCAGAATGTGGCAGGTTTTTTTCCATGCAGCATGTGTGATTGTTGTGCTGGCGCTGCTTGGGAAGAATGAGTGGATGAGTGACGATTCGGTCGCTCTGGCCTATCTGTTCAGTGACATCATTTTTTCCGTTGCCGCATATGCTTTGATGCGGAAATACGGTCAATTCAGTTTTTCATTCAATTTTCGTGGATTGCCTGGCAGAAGAATATTTTCCGTTTTGATCCCTGGCTATGCCAATGCTTTCTTTGGGAAATATCTGCTTTATATATTGTCAATGTCTGTTGCAGGGCTGGGTGCAATGTATTCTGCAATTCAATCTCAAGCTTCTGCCATATTGCTGTTGGCAGAGCTGCCTGCCATGGGAGTCTGTGCTCTTCTGGCAATGGAGATATCCAAAAATCGTGGAAAATGGGCAGTGCAATTTCAGTTCATCAAAGATTCGTCGTCATTGATGATTTTTTGTGCCATTATTCCAGTTGTTGCATTGTCTGTATTCATGCTGTTCTATGAAATATCGGAAGCGAATGGTTCTGAAATTGTAGGTGAGGGTTTCCTTTCCTTGTTGTGCAAAGGAGTTACGGATGTGGTGTTCTTCTATGCGGCAGCAATTTCTGGTGGGCTAGGTCTTTATTGGTCGTCAAGAATCATTTTTTGGACTATTTATGCAGTGATATTTTTTGCCCCAATGTCATTGGGCTTCCATGGCTCCAGTTATTCCATGATCAACTATATTTTCTCGTTTTCTTCTCTCGTGTCCTGTGTGATGTTGGTATTGCTTATTCACAATAGGCGAGGGTCTCTATCTGAAGAAAAGATTGGCTTGAAGGAACGCTTGTAGCCGTGGTGGCCTTGGCGAGGTCGTCTGCCCTTCGACAACCTTGCAGCCCCGCAACCGCCACGACGCAGGCGCTGACATACGGGGTGGGGAGACCGGGGGATCGTTCTCAGGCCCGCACGGGCCTCGGCTCCAGATTGCGCGCCGTCCCCAGCCAGGTCGCGCAATGCGTTTCATGACCATCCTCGGCCACCGCGTACAGGTCCGCCGCGCAGATGCTGAGCACGCGGCCGGCATCCACCACGCGGCCGCGCGCCCGCAGGTGGGTGCCGCGTGCGGGCGCGAAGAGCTTCACGCTGCCGTCCACCGTGGCATTGGCCCAGCCAGCAGGCAGCAGCGAACCTGCGGCCGACACCGCCGCAAAATCGCCCAGCGCAAAGATCGCCGTGGCCTGCAACTGGCCCGGCTGAAAGCACAGGGCATCGGCAATGGGCATCTCCAGCTCGGTGGCGCCGGGCTCGGCTCGCACAAAGCGCAGGCCCAGGGTGTGCGCCATGGGCATGGCCAGCACGGCCTTCTGCAGCGCCTGGGTGGATGGGGTGGGGTGCGTGGTCGGCTCAGTCATGGCTTGTCTCCTTCGTGGTGGGTGAAGCGGCACGGCGCACGCGCGGCCAGGGCGCGGCGGGTTTGTCGGGGGTGCTGGCTGGGGCCGGTGCCGTCTGCGCCAGATCCCGCTCGGCCTGGCGGGCGCGCAGCCACTGCACATGGTCCAGGGCCTGGGCGCGCTGGGCCTGCAGCGCGGCGATCTGTTCGTCTATCTCCTGCACGCGCTGCTGCACGGCATCGGCCAGGTCACCGGGACCTATGCGCCCCGCACGCCAGGCGCGCAGGTTCTCCGCAATGCGCGGCAGCCCGAACCCCAGCGCGCGGGACATGGCGATGAACACCACCTCGCGCCGGGCCGAGCGCGGATAGTCGCGGTAGCCATTGGGCAGGCGCCGGGGCTTGAGCAGGCCCGCGCGCTCGTAGTGCCGCAGCGCGTGGATGGAGACGCCCGTGAGCTGGGCGAGTTCGGAGATCAGCATGTGCCAAGGCTAGCAAGGCTTGTGCTGGACTAGGGTTGGGGAGGTGACAGGTTTTTTCTATCGCTGTCTCTTGGCAGTCGTCTTCAAGCCGGCTGCGCGGCAGGCCTCATCACGCGCGCCGTGAACCGGGCCATGAACTCGCGCGTGGCAACGCGGGCGCCCAGGGCCGTCAGGTAGTTGGCGCAACCGTGCACCACCGAGGCGCGGTTGTCGTCGAAAGCTTTTAGCCCCAGGCGAACCACGTCTTCGCTGGATGCTTTTTTCCCGAAGGATGCGGCCTCGCCGGCGCGGGCAAAGAACGCCGTGTCGGTAGCGCCCGGGCACAACGCCAGCACGCGCACGCCGCGCGGCCGGTATTCGGCCCAGAGCGCTTCGCTGAACGAAAGGACGAAGGCCTTGGTCGCGGCGTAGACCGCCATGTACGGGACCGGCTGAAACGCTGCCGTGGAGGCGATGTTGATGACGCCGCCCTGGCGCTGCTCCAGTGCGGGGAGACACAGGTGCGTCAATTCCACCAGGGCTCCCACATTCAGATCGATGGCCTCCCGCTGCATGGCCAGCGCCAGTTCATCAAACCTGCCGTGGGTGCCGAAGCCCGCGTTGTTCACCAGCAGATCCGGCAGCAGGCCCCTGGCGCTGACGGCATCGAAGACCCGCCGGGCCGCCCCGGGTGCGGCCAGGTCCTCGACCAGGAATTCGGCGCCGGGCAATTCGCTGGCGAGCTTCTCGAGCCTGTCGCGGCTGCGCGCGATAAGCACGACTTTGGCGCCACGGCGGGCAAGCTCCCTGGCGAATACTTCGCCGATGCCCATGGAGGCACCGGTCACCAGGACGGTTTTCTGGGAGAAATCAAAAGGGGTTTTCATGCACTCGAGTATTGCGACGGGGTGCCCGGCTGGGAATGGGCAGCGCTGGTAAGCTGATTTGCATTCATGAAAAACCAACCGCCCACCACCTGGGATGACCTGCGCGTGCTCCTGGCGCTTCACCGCTACCAAAGCCTGCTTGCCGCAGGCGCTGCCCTGGGCCTGTCCACCTCCACCGTCGCGCGGCGCATCGAGGCGCTGGAGCAATCCCTGGGCCGCGCCCTGGTACACCGCAGCAGCGCAGGGACGACGGTCGAGCCCGATGCGATGGAACTGGTGGAGCTGGCCGAGCAGTTCGAGCTGGGACTGGGCGGCATCAAGCGCGACGACCGGCCCGATGAGAAGGCCCATGCGCTGACCGGCACCATCCGCGTCAGCATGGGCGAGGGCTTCGTGAAGCCCGTGACCGCCGTGCTCTCGCAGTTGAGAAGCGCGCACCCCGGGCTGCATATCGAAGTGGCCGTGGAGTCGCGCTTCACGGATGTCGGGCGGCGCGAAGTGGATGTCGCGCTCCGGGTCGGGCGCTCCAGCTCGGCCGTGGTGGTGGAGAAATGGGCGGGGCAACTGACGTTTGGCCTGTACGCCTCGCACGGCTATGTCGAGCAGCGCCTGCCGGGTCGCCACCTGCGCGTGCAGGACTTCGCCTGCCACGACTTCGTGGGACAGGACCTGGCCACCGGCCGGCAGGACGCCTCCAACCTGTGGCTGGCCAGCCGGGGCGCCACCCGGTTCGTCTTTCGATCCGGCTCCGACCTGGCCCGCCAGGAGGCCACGGAGCAAGGTCAGGGCATCTGCCTGCTGCCCGACGCCATGGCCCATCCCGTGCCCGGCCTGGTGCGGCTGGAGGTGGATGCTCCACTGCCGTCCTGCCCGGTGTACCTGGCCTATCACCGCGACCGCCGCAACGTGCCGGGCGTGCGGGCGGTCATTGACGCGCTGGGTGCGGCGCTGGCCGATGGGCTGCAGCCGCCCGCAGAAAAGGCGAATGCGGCCAGCCCCGCTGCGAAGCCATGACAGGCACGGTCTTTCCTGCCCTTTCAAGGCGAGGGCGCGAACGACGTACCCGGTGAGCAGCCAGGACCATCGTTGGTCGTTGATCCCAACGAAACATGAATGGGCCTTTGCTGGCGCGGAACGACCCGTTGTCGTCGTTCGTGCCTCGGTGCCTGCAACCCCTCAATCCCTGAGCAAGCGCGCCTTCACCGTTCGCCCCTTGATCTTCCCGCTATTGAGCCGGGCAACCACGTCATGGGCAATCTTGCGGTCCACGGCCACATAGGTTGCGAACTCGGTGATGGCGATCTTGCCCACTTGCTCGCGGGTGTAGCCGAGCCGCTCAAGATTGGCGAGCGTCGCAGGCGAAAGCGCAAGTTTTTCGAAGGAATGGGGGGGGGAGCCGAGGGGGCAGTCATGGCGGCATTTTTGTTTTGGCGCTCTCAAGACCGAGGTGCGGCACGTTGGTCACTGAGAAAGAACAGGGGCTTGCTGGGCCATTGCCGGCATGTGCGAGAAGACGGCCAGCGGGGTGCTGAAGCCATGGAGGGTCGAGATCTGTCATGGGGCTGCCGGCGATGGCGTCGGCGTCGTCCAGACTCACCACGGACACAGGTCGGCACCGGGGATGCCGTGGGCTTCAACGCGGGCGTTCTGCGCCGCGATCCACTCGCCATATTCGGCTTCGAATGCCTTGCTGCAGGTGGCGCTACCCGCGTCGTCGTGCCTGGCTTGCAAGGCCATGTACTGCTCGACCGAGAGGATGACCGTGTCGACTTGACCCGCCTTCTCGACGAACACAGGCCCGCGCTTGGCTTGCGCGCAGAGGCTGCCAAAACGATTCTTGGCTTCGGTGGCGGTTACGTGCATGGTGGAAATCCTCCGGTGATTGGCTGTTTTGGCTAATCCAACCACCGCGCGGGAAGGGCCTCGGAGTGAGTTTGCCCCTGTATTCCCGCCCCCCGACTTATTCGCAATCAAGCGCTTGGTCAGTCCCTGCGGCCTGTTGTCACCTGAACTCCCGAGGCGAACGCATTTCCAGCGAATAATGCGGATGCATCTCGCACCGGCGCGCCTGGCAGCCATTTGGACCAGCACTGCTGACCGCTGTTGCGGGGGGGGGGGCATACCGGCTGGGCCAACCCCTCCGCCTTCGTCCGCGCCGTGCGCGATGTCTTGGATGCCCCCTGATCCTGGCTGGCGGACTGTCCGACGGCGTGGCACCGCGCGCCGCACGCACTCTGGGCTGTGACCTGGGCTCCATGGGCACCCAGTTCATTGCTAAGTGCGAGACCCTGGCCAGTGACACCTATCGCCAGAAGCTTGTCGAAAGCTCGCTGTGCGACGTGATGCTCACCCGCTGCATCAACTCCGGGAACTCACACTTTCACGTGCGCTTGTCGGGACTGCGGCTGGGCCAAGCTGGTTTGCTTCATGAGGGCCGATCGTATGGCATCAACCAGTCAGCGCAAGTTTTCGGCGATTCCTGCCAACCTTCATTAGAGCGAATTCATAGTCCAAGGGCTTACCCTTTACATCAAGTGTTGCAAAGAGTAATACGCTGGCGCACCACAGCCCGCTTTGATTTCATAAAGCTGGCGATGCCCACATATGGCTCGGGAGGGGATAAATGCCTCAGTCCTTTGTTTGTCGCATAGCCGCCGCTTTAGCCCTGCTCCTGTTGCTGACTGGCTGCAGCGTTAACCCCATCGTCCAGTGGCGGCCCGTGGCAGACCCTCCTGCCGGCATGGACGCAGCGCTGGCGGATGCCCAGCAGCTCCGGACGCAGTTCGAAGCTAAGGCGGAGCAGCAGATGGGCAGAAAGCTCCTGACCAATGACTTGCTGTTCGGGCTAGGGGTGGCCTCGTTCGCTGCGGCGATCTCGACGGCGCACAAGGATGTCTTGAAAACGACCGCCGGGCTGGGCGGCGCGACATACCTGTATTCGACTACGGCGTTGCAACAGCCCATCTTCGATGCGTACCAAGTGGGCATTGGCCGCGTCAATTGCGCGGCCACCATTGGCCGCGCTCTGCGGGTGGACCCGCGCGCGGTGGGCGATCAGACCAGACAAACGGAAGCGCTGCGGCAGGAACTGCCTGTGTTGGCGGGTGCTATCAGCGATGCGGAGTTGCAACTGCTGGGCGCCGACGGCATCCCTGCCGACTACAAGGCAGCAGCCAAGTCAAGGATTGCCAGCGCCCGAGAGACGCTGGAGCGAGCCCGCGCTGCCAGCAAGGATGCGGATGCCTTAGGTGAGCGCGAAGCCGGCATGGCTGGCAAGCTGATGGGCACGCTGCATGCCATTCACCAAGCGGTGAACGAGATGGCGGCCAAGGGCGTGCCCGAGCCCAAGGCTGTGATGGAGTCATTGAAATCGCTGGCCGGCTTGGCTGGCGATTTCGGCAAGGCGGTGGGTGCCGATGCAGCGCCTGCTGCATCGGCGGATAGCACCGGAGGGCCCTCTTCCCAATCTTCCGGAGGAAAAAACGTCAGTTCTTCCGGTGTCGCCCGCCCCAACGCTGGCGTAGCCCTGCCGAATCTGACAGCGATTGGCCAGGCTCTGGTCCAAATGGCCAGCGCTGAGGCGCGGGTGGGCGTATTGGCTGATGCGCTGGCGCAGCGAGCCGTGCGCCACACCTCTGACGTGGACGTGAGCGACATGGACAAATGCGTGCCGGACGTCGCCAAAATGAGCACGTTCAAGCTTTCCACATCCGTGCTGAATTTCACCGCGAACAAGGATGATGACCAAAGCCAGAGCTTCTTCGTGTCGGGCGGCGCCACGAACTACACGGCCCGGATCACCAGCCAGCCGACGTACGGCATCTCGCTGGTGTCGCCCTTGGCGGGTGGCAACCTGTTCGACGTCAAGGTGCCGAAAACCACCAAGGGGCCGCACGATCTGACCATCTTGGTGGAAGACTCGTCATCGCCCCGCAACCAGGCCACGCTGGTCATCAAGGTGCGCGAGGCTGGCAAGACGACGGCTGATGCCCAGGCAGCGGCCGGCGGCCCGTCTGCCAGCATGGTCCAGGCCTTAAAAGCCGCGAAAGATAGCGGCGCGTCCATGACTTTCGGTACATCCAGGCTGACCATCAGCACTTGGTATCTCGACCCAAATGGCTTGCGCGTGGAGCTGGCGTGCCAGGCTGGCGCCAAGCCAGTGCCGATCGCCAACAAGGAGGTGCGGTCGAAGCTGCTTGACTTGTTGAGGGATGGCTTTCAATTGGCACCCGATGCGGCCGATGTCATGCGCAAGGCACCCGCCAAATTCTCTGTGGCGACCGTCCCCGCCACATGTATCCAGTGACGATTCGCAATGCTCCCAGCCCGGACCCAACCGGGATAGACGATGTGGTGCTGGTCGAGGCACGGGCACGTTGGGTCAGTCTGTCCCCGGCGCGGCAGATGTCGGTGGCGCGTTGCTTAGCGTTATGCCGGCAGGCAGACTTTACGCGCTCGGTGCGGCAGGTAGTGACGGTGACGGCAGGCCTGCGCCGCCGCAATGATGAGGAAGGCGTCGAGTATTTGCACAACGAGCCGTGCGTGGTGTTCATAGTGCGCCGCAAGATGACGGAAGGGCAGTTGGCGCGAAGCCCCTCGCAGCGGTTGCCTCGGGAGTTGCTGGCACCCGCCTGGATCGATGGTCGCGAACAGGTGGTGTCGGTGCCGACCGATGTACAGACACAGTCGCGGCTGGAGGGCGCTGGGGCGCAGGCCCTGACAAGTGTGAGCGTGGACTGCACTGATGGCTGGTGGGCGCGGGGGGTGTTGGCCTGGGCGGTCTCGGTGGGCGGCCAGCGATATGCGCTGGCGCCTATGCATGTGCTGACTCCATGCCTCAGCCCGGATGGCATGGGCGGCCATGTCGGTGCCAGGGTAGGCTTGGGTCAGCCATTGGCCGCCAGCACCGGATTCGGCGGCAGAGTGGTTCCGCTCGAAGAGGGGATGAGCTTTGATGTTCAATTGGCCAAGTTGCTGCGGCCCGCGGCTTTCTCCGCGTTGTTCGGCGGGCTGCGCCTGTCGGCCGAGCGGCCATGGGCGCGGTCCGAGGAGGAGTTCGATCAATTGCTCGGGGATGGCCTGTCGCTGGAGATCTTCGCGCCCGCCGACAATCCTGACCGCACCGATGGCGGTGTGCCGCCATTTCCGGCGGAGCGCTCGATAGTGGAGCGCGAGTGGGAACTGACCTATCAGTTCGCTGATGGATCGAAGCGCAAGATCAAGCATCGAGTTCTTGAATTGCAAGTGCGCTTTGGCAAGTGCACGTTCAGCGGCGACAGTGGCTGCCCCGTTCTGCTGCGTGATGCGGACGACCAGTTCACGTTGGTGGGGATGCATATCGCGGGGGACGTGGACCGAGGCCAGTCGTATGTCGTGCCGATCTGGCGGCTGTTAGACCCCCGGAGTTATGCGGACGTGGGCGGCAGCCTGCCAGATGGAACGTTGGATCTGGTGACCAGCCCGTAGCCTATGGCAACGCTGAATAAGAGTGGCTAACACCACTTGGTCAGAGGCTCCCCCTGCAGAGTAGTTATGCCTCCATGCCCTCATGTCACGACGACCCGTAAGCAACGAACTGTGGCGACAGCTGCAACCCCTGATGCTGGTGTCTGGGAGCAGTTGCATCGGGCCATGCTGACTCGCTTGCGTGAGCATGACCAGATCGATAGGAGCCGGGCCAGCATTGATGGCTCCTCGATACTAAGCCCCTGGGGTCCAGCAAACAGGGCCGAACCCGTGAGATAGTCCCCTGATTCCCCAGCCCCGTCCTATCGCTTATCTTTGAAGATAGGAGCAGGACTGTGCATATGACTAGGCATACGGAGTCAGTAGAAGTAGTCGTGAGGGACCAGCGCCGCAGGCGCTGGTCTCTCGCAGAGAAGGCGGCGCTGGTGCGCCGAACCTACGAACCAGGCATGAGCGTGTCATTGGTCGCTCGGCAGGAAGGCGTTTCGGCTGTACTGCTGTTTCAGTGGCGCAAGCTCGAACGCCAGGGTGTTTGACCGCCGCCTCCGCTCGCGAGGCAGTCGTGCCGGCATCTGAGCTGGCGGCTGCCCGCACGGAAATCGCCAAGCTGCAGCGCGTGCTCGGCAAGAAAACCTTGGAGAACGAAATCCTCAAGGAGGCCGTGGAGTACGCCGCAGAAAAAAAGTGGATTGCGCGCTCGCCCTTGTTGCCCGGGGGCGACCAGTGATAACGGTCTGCCAGACGATGGGGCTGGCGCGCTCGCATGCGCGCGACCTGCTTGGACGCAATCAAGGCTGGACCGATGGCCGCAGCCATCGCACGCCCTGCGACGATGCCGGGCTGCTCGCCTAACTGCGCCAGGAAATTGCCGACTCGCCCAGCTATGGCTACAGACATGCCTGTGCCTTAGTGACCTGCTTGACGCGCAGACGGTACTGGCGCAACTGCCAGCGGCCTTCGAGCACTTCAACGAGGTGCATCCGCATTCTTCGCTGAAAATGTGGTCGCCTCGGGATTTAAGGCAGAAACATGCCCGAGGGGCTGACCAGGTGCCTTATTGCGAATAGGCCGAGGCCAGGAATATGAGGCAACATCAGCTTCGTCCGTGCCGGGTGGAGGTGGGCGGGTGATGGCAGGGATCGACTCTTGGCCGTTGTTCGAGCCAGGCCGAGCAATCTCTGTAAGCGGTTGCGGCCGTTCATATTCGCTGTCCGGACTAGCGCTGTCTGAGACTAAGTTCGGAAGCCATGCGCTTGCTCGTACCGTCTTTGCAGACATAGAGCGCAAAATGTACCGGCCGTCACCGCGTGCCTGAATGGGCCGCTCAGAAATGTTGCGATCACTATGCCTTCTGGGTGGTCTTAGTCCTAATGGTCTTTTTTGCGGGGCTTTTCTTGGTGACCGCCCGGAAATCGTCCGGCGTCGTCGCATCAATGCCGATGACGCGGAGGTAGCGCGTCCGGTCCTTTGTCTCAAGCTCCTGTGCCTTTGCCGAAAGGATCGCCAAGACCTCCTGAAAATTGAGCTTCTTCTTTGTTTTTGGGTCTATCCACTGGCGACTCTTGGTTTGCAAGACCACGACCAGAAAACCCGTCGTCGCCTTATTGTGACGCATGTATTGGCCTACCAGTTGATCCTCAAGGGCGGCGACGTAGTCCGTGAGGTTCCATCGAGCAGACATCTTCAGTTCGATGGATGCGCGCCAATCGTCTTTACTGCACAGGATGTCCCTGCGTTTAGCCTCGGCCGTCTGGGATTCGACGGTCACGGAATACCGCGTGCGAGCATGATGGTTTAGCTCGCTGGCTAAGAGCCTTTGGAAGAGCGCTTCCAATGCTAAGCCCGCTTTCTCGCCTTCAGTGCCCTTCTTGCTGACCCGCATGAAGTCGACCTGGCTAAAGAAGCTGCGCAGGCTGTGCTCGCCGCGTTCGACGTCGTACTTGACGGCGCGGAGGTCTGCATGCACTGCCATAGCGAGCGAGGTCGTGCCGGTAACTTCCCCACGGAAGTCCTCCTCGAACTTGGCGTACTTCACTTGCGGCAAAGGCTCACGGGTGAACTGCCGCTCACGAAGTTCAAATTGCATCTTCTTGATGTATTCGACCGTGAAGTTGCTAGCAGGCATGGCTTGCTTGATTCGCTCCAACGCGCTGTAGGCAGCCTGAGACGTCGCGGCAGCAATTCCGCTGATGATTCCCCCGCGGAATCGCTCTGCGTTGTCCCGATCGCCAGGAGTATAGGAAATGCCCTCCGGCCTTTCCACATCATCCTTCGGGTCGACTGCCCACCTCGTCCATAGGTACAGGTCCTCCAGCGCCAAGATGCCGTGGTCGCTCTCCGTGGCAATTCGCCCAGCGATGTTCTCGTGGTCACGACCGAATGCAGCCGCGAGGTCAAAGATGAAAGTCTTGACGGCCAGCGGGTCCGATGGCCCCCAAGCGTTGATTGCATTGCGCCACCGCAACGGACTATGAATGAACCAGCGGGTAGCCCAGGTAAACGCATGTTCCCGCTGCGCGCGCAGGGCCTCGTCGACTGGGTCAGCCAGCGGCGAGCAGTAGGCTGCCTTCATCTTCTGAAGCGCCAGACGCTCGAAATCATTTTGCGGAACCTTGCCTGGCACCGAGAGGGCGGCCTTCAGCAACCGATTCAATACGTAGTCGTGGGATGGATTCACGTTTACAAGATACGTCCATGCAAGGCCTGCGAGCGCTTCTTGGACCGGTACAGGCGCGTTGGAAACGGATGCCAGTAAGTCTTCGGCATGCTCCCTGGACGTCGCACCTTTCGCTGCTTCGCCCGCGATTGAAACCAACTCAGAAACCGAGACGGTCGGATATTTCTCGACGAGGGGCCAAAACCACTTCGGATAGCCATTGATTTCGAGGAGTCCGTAACGAAGGGCCCGGCGCACCTCCGGATCCGTGAGTGCGGGAAGCGTAGTCCCATCCGCAAGCTCAAGGTGGAGACCCTGCAGGCCAGCGGCGGAGATGTGGAAAGTCGAGTTCGGTTCGCTCTCCTTGAAGGTCGGGGTCTTGTCGCGCCAAAGTCGACTCATGCCCTGTCGGGTCGCAGCAGCAATCTTCGTTCCGGCGGCCTGCTCGAACGCCTTGAAGTCGACCTCGCCATATCGTGAGGTGCGATTTGTTTGTAATAGCCACCTCGCGATCCACTCGAGCGCCAGGGTATCCGTTCCTTTCGCCAGTGCGCTCAAACGCTCGGTGAGTTGCCGCTTGGCCTTGGCTCCGACGGTGCGTTCCTCGCTCTTCGGCTTGGCCGGCTTAGGCAGTGGCTGTTGTGCAATGGCTTGCGCGCATTGAGCCTGCCAATCTGCGTATACGCGAGTGAGCTGCACGTCGTTCACTTGAACCACGTCCTCGGGTGTGTAGGAGGAAGGCCGGCGAAAGCCAACAACCGCGTGAAGCAGGTCGTCGTCATTGAGCCGTCTCTGAACGGTGGCTCGCAGCAATGCGAGGCGCACGGTTGCATTCGCCTCTACCGCCGACCTCAGCTCCTCGATTGCGCTGCTCTGCTCGTAGCTGTCGTAGATCACCCGATTCACGATGAGGCACAAGCGAGCGACCTTAGCCGCTTGTGAGCCATCCGTCCGTACCACTAAGGCTTCAAGAACCTTGGCAATCAGGTCCAAGTACTGCTGATCCTCGCGATTTTGCTTGTGCTTCACCTCCCTCTTCGCCATGCGCACAGCAAGCCCTCGTGCCAGTTCATATAGCTGACCATCTGTAGCGTCGGTCAGTAAGCTTCCCTTCTCGATGGAATAGGAAATCTGGAATCCACGGGGTCCTGCCAAGAACTGGTTGTCAACCATCACGGCGACGTCACGGGGTGAAAAATATCTCCATCCCAATTCTCGTATTAGGCGGCTGACGACGCCTTCTCGCACATCAGTGCTCGCCATCGCTGCGTCGGCGAGCGCCGCAAGATCGGCATGCCAACCCAATGCAAGGAAGTAGCCAACGTCGCTGCTGTCTGAAAGGACGCGGGCAAATTTTGACCCGTGACGCTTAAGAAGCTTTGCCCGCAGCGGCTCAATCTTGCATGCGGTGGCAATATCGAGAAGGGCTTGCCGCGCCCAATAGTTGTCCTGATACTGGTCGTACAGGCTCGAAATCGTCCCAGCCAATCGGTCTGGCCCTGCCTGCCAGAAGTTTTCAGACGTCAGCCTGAACATGTTGCGGCCGATGTGATCGCCCTGTTCCACCAAGCGCTTGATGCTTTCCGTCAAAGCGTCCTGTGCCGCCTTGAGCGGAACGGCCGGGTTGCGGAGGTCGCCGAAGAACGCCAACGCCTGGGGGTCTTTCTCCACGATGACCTCTCGGCAATGCGCATTCAGCGTGGCAAGCCATCCCAGCATCGGTAAGAAGGCGCGCTGAACTCCTCGTTCGCCGCTGGTCGCAGTCCAAGTGAAATTCTCGAGGAGTCGCTCGGCCTGATCAGGCGAAGCCACCAGGCCGGCGAGACGCTTGGCCGCAAGGAAGGGCAAGAGTTCGTCGGGATAGACCTTGACCTGATGGTAGCCAGCGTCAATGAAGAGTTGGGAGTTCAGCAGCGCCTTGATGCCCGCTTCGTGAAGCAGCGGAGACGCAATCAGTCGAGCTGACAAGGCCGATTCAGGAATGGCCAGGGTCGCCTCAGGCATCTCGATATTCAACAGCTGACATACCACCGAAGCAGAGGCTAGGCGCTGGGCGGCAGCGGTGAGGAACGTTGGCTCGGGGTTGCCTGCGTCTACGAGTCGATGGTCAGCGCCATGCAGTGTGCCGATAGCGTTCACAACGCGCTCGAACACATCGGTCAAGGATGCCGGCGGATTGGCCACCATGTCGATACGAGCAAGGATGTCCAGTCCGCCCGGGCTGCGGATGAAGCCTGGCAGGCCCCGCTCACTGGCAATCTCGATTAGCTGCTTTGCATTGAGCGCCGGGTATCGCCCCGCAAGGTAGACGGCAGCCTGATCGTATTCCAGATGGGCCATGGAAAACAGTCGCAGCGGTGTCCTTTTCTCGGCGTCTACTGCCACGCTGACCACACCGTCGCTATTGCCAAGTCCACTCACTCCACCGGAGCCACCGATGAGCTTTGGAGCTGGCTTGGAGAGCAGGCTGGAGAGCTTTTCGAACACTCTTGAGGTGAGTACCGCTGGCCGAGTCGAAATAACCCACCTGACATGCTCGTTCGGCCATTTCATCTCGTCGGCAACGTCTCCAACAAGATGGCTAATGCTCTCGTCCTTACCAGCGGCGGCGGCCTCATCTAAAGAGTCCACGAACACCGTGATGCGACCTACAGGCGCAGCTTTCCAAGCGCGGTACGTATCGCGGTCATCGCCTTCCAGTGCCTTTTCTAGACTTCCACGATCTGCGAGCTGGCGCAGTGCGATGAATACCGCTGTCTCGCCGTTCGCTCGCAATTGCGCTGCCTGATGGCGCATCTCGGTGGTCTTGCCGAAGTTGGCCGCCGCAACGATGACGCTGCTGCGGTTTTCAAGCACCTTGGTCCATCCCACCAATTTGCCATCTAGTTGCGGAGCGATGAGTTCGTCCTGGTCGTAGCTTTTACGCTCAACAAAGCGTCGATTCAGATCGTAGTAGGCCAATTTTCCCTCTGCAGTTTGTATGTGTTTTTATGCGGGAGCAGTTTAGTCATAAGCGAACTCCCAGAATTGAACCGGCGGCCCATGCCCATCGAAGGCTCTATTTGGCTGAGCCGCGGTCAAATGTGCCGCCGTCCAGCAGTTGGCTGGTGATCCATTGCTGTCGTTCGTGCCGGTTGATCGACGTCGGCCCGCATCCACTAGAGGCGTTCATTCGTTGCTCGCTTCTGCTTCAATCAAACGGCGCTTAGTCTCATCGCGAGCCTCCCCGAGCTGTTTGAACTCGCCCGTGAGGAGGGTGTCAATCGAACACCACACCCGCGCGCTACGTCTGATGGAGTCCGCTGTGCCGCCGGCACCAAGCTTGGTTGGCGGCCGCATGGCAGGGCCAAGCCTGTAGACGAAGTGGTCCATGTTGGTCGTGGCCCAGGTGGGATCTACCGTAGACACGTCGAAGACGATGTCGTGGCTTTCGATCCGGTGGATCGACTGCACTTGGCCCCAGTATCGGAACGCGATGTAGTTCGGTGGCTGCGTGGGCCAGGTATTGCCCACGGGATGGAAATAGCTGCGGTCTTTCTCGACCACGTCGATCCAGGTGCGCTTGCCGTCTTCGCGCATGAGGTTCGAGCTCAGCGACACGACGTAGACCATGTTGTCTCGCGTTCTTTCCATGGCAGCATAGCCCTCCAAATGGATGATCAATTCGCGCAGCCAGAGCTTTTCTTCAAAGCCGTCCGCTTGCTCCCGCGCGGCCTTAGCCATGCCCCGGATCGTGCCCCACGACACATGCATGACCGGAACGCCAGCGATGTCGGATGGCAGACGTCGATTGGCGATGCGCTCAGAGATGGCCGACACGGAGACGAGCACGCGTCGCAATGCCGGTTCAGCGTCCAGGCGGGGGCGGTAGCGCCTTAGCTGGTCTATGCCCGGCAGCGAAAAGCCCTGCTTAGCCTCCAAGATCGCGTGCAACTCATCGCCACAGCGCAACTCCATGTCGGTGAAGCCGCGATCCTTACTGTGGGCCTGTAGCTCGATGCGCATATCTGCAGCGTCAATGGTCTTGGCCGCGAACTTCTCGGCCAGGATGGAGATCAAGGCCGGGCTCCTCTCGAGTGCCCAACCGAGCGCGTAAGTGGCGCTGTTCTCGTTTTTGCCTAAGAGTTCGAACACGTTCTTGGGGAACGAGGCGCGAATCGCCAGCGTCATTGAAAGTCTCCGTCGAAGCATTGCGGGTTGTGCGATATAGCGGCAGCTCAGGATTGGCCGCAGCTCGATCCATATGAGATAGTTCATAAGCGTTCAGGGCCGCCACACGGGCCATCGAGTTTTTTGCCTGGGCTACGCTGCTGTCAAAAATCTCCTCATATCGTACGGCGGGTTATGGCCGTTGCGGCCACTCAGACACTGCGCATGAAAGGCGCAGTTCAACCTGAAGCAGCCCAGCTAAGCAGGTATCACAACCGGCTCCGCTTGGCCGATCTCCGTCAGGTAACGGACTACTCAAACTTAATCGGCACCGATTGTTAGCTCAACTGAAGTGCGCAGCTAAGGAGTCTTACTGATCGGCTGCTTTCAGTCGCAATCATCAGGTCGCCCCGGCGTCACACAGCGGCCGTTCAGGCGACCCATCGGCTTAAGGGCGACTACTTTCACTACCCGCCCTTGAATTCCTCTGTTCGATGGTGCGCCATGTATTTTTCGTGGTCGGGTTTCAGCGCAATCTTCATATCGGACGTGATCCCAAGTTTTGTGGCCTCAATGAAAAGAGGAGAGAGGCGAATCGAGCCGTCCATCTCGAATGTGATGAAGCCCTTGTCGAAAGCCTTGTCCAGATTTGGCGAGAGCAGCAGTCCGTTCCACTGGTCCAGTCGCTCACTATTCGTTGACTTCTTCCATGGCTTGATGTGAGACGCAACAAGAAGGCTGGTGTCGTTGAACCCCGTGACAGCACAGCTGGTCCAGTGCAGCAGCACCTTGTCTCGGAACGCTCCCTGCCCGATCCTAGATTTGATCAGCGCCGTCTTCTCAGTCGCTGTTGTGTTCGGATCGCTGATGATCTGTTCGAGATCGGCTTGCATGTCGTCGCTACCGTTGCTCGCAAGGTATGCGGCGAACTGCGACAAGGTCGCACTGTACATGTGGTGCCCGCGTGCGTTTCGCTCTTTGAAAACGGGCAGTTTCTGGATGCTTGGAGAAAGAGCAGCTAGGGCCGAAGAACTGGTCAAGGCGATCAGAGGACCGGAGGTCAGGCCGCTATCCATCGCCCATTTGGACAGGGCACCACGGAGCGCTCTGTCGTAGCTCTTCGCCGAGGACTCCGAAAGCCCTCTGTAAATCATCCAATCGTAGAAGTTCATGCTCTAAAAATTGTGCGGGGTCTGGCTATTCTCGCGCAGCGCTGGGTCGACTAGCTACGACCGTTGACCGGCGCGACGCGCTAGGCTCAGGTTCTGACCGATAACCCCGTTCGCGCAGCTTGTGAGCCTATTCAAAGGTGTCGAGATAGGAGCAGTAAACAACCTGCTCAAGAACTGTTGAGCGATGCCTTCTCAACCCATTCCCTTCTCTGTCCCAGCCACCAAACCAAGCACCGATTTCTTCGCCCTGACTCGCCCATCACGAGTGAGCTGCCGCACGCCAGGATCACCTCTGCAAGGTCATCGTCCTCGCAGTAAAGGTAAGAAGAAAGCGCGCCGAGAACTTGCGGAATCCGATTAGACGCCTCCACGGTCGGCCGTGTAGTCCGTTCCATATTTGCTCCTCCGAATGGCCGCAGTCTTTGCATCCAGGCTGGAGACAACCATCACCGCTTGCCTTCCGTTCTACGAATTCCGTAGAGACGCTCTTCGCCGATTCAACGAGCATCGCAGGATGCCTCATCATCCCGATCCTTCATCGGCTGCTTCTGCCATGCCTCGGCTCGACGACCTCGCCATCGACGCCGTCCTGCACATGGGCGCCGCGCTGGATGTGCTGGACCTGCACGCACGCCACAACATCACGGCCATCAATTGCGTCTGCCGGGACCTGCTGCGCATCTACTACGTTAAGGCTGATCAGGCGCAGTCGCTGGAGCCGCAGGACAGGGAATTGCTGGGCCTGCTGCACGACACGGCGGTGAACCTGGGCTATGCCATAGAGGTGGTGGACCATCTGAATGGCGACGAGGCTGACGACCCCATCCTCTATGCCGTGAGCTATCTGCTCAAGGCGGCCAAGCGGCTTGCGGATGAGGGCTTGTCTGCTGGGGTGTCGTGATGGGTGAGGGCGCGAACATATTGCCTGCGCTTCACATGCAGGGAATCTGCGTGCGTTGGGAGGCTGCAGTTTGCCGGAGCCATGAATTCGTGCACTGTGGCGCCGGAGTTTTGAACAGAGCCATGCTCGTCGCTGCAGACTCGTACTGATTGGCTCATTTTTTTGGCGACGGTGGAGGCCTGGCGTTGGCAACCGTTCCCTATGCGGCTACGCCTTATGTCGGCGCAGAACGGCCAAGCTGCGATGCCGAATCCGTTGGGAAATGTGCTTGTTCTCAGATACCAGGGCCAGCGCTTGAAGCACATCAGCGTTCACCGGTGCACCTTGCTCCAGCCATTCGATGGCCAGGCCCGGCCAGTAGTCGGAGGCTTCGTAGCCCAGGCCGGCCAGGACGATTTCAACGGGCGATGCACTGCCTGAATAGGCTTGCAGCGGGTGCTCCAGATGCAAAAGCAGGATGCGCGTGTCCATTGGGTTGAATTTCAAAGTTTTGCTGCGGGGTTGCATTCACTGAATCCAGTTGCCACGCCTGGCATGAGTGCGTGTCCATCCGTCATCAATCTTGCCGCCGTTGATCTCGCAGGAAGCTGGCGTCTGCGTCGTGCCCTGCACTCTGGCTCCCGTGTGGTTTGTCATGGAAACGGGGGCGGCAATCACGAGGGTCACCACCCGGCGATCCTTGGTGGCACTCAGGTACGTTGCGCCCGGGGGCAGGCCGGCATTTTTCTGGTACCAGTCAAGACACATGCGCGCTTCTTCCTCCAGCATGGAGGAGGGCGATACAGCCTGTGGTGCGGGGGCTGACGCGGGCTTGGTGGCGGGCTCGGTCGGCATTGTGTCCCGCAAAGGCCCGGGGGATGCAGGGGGCGGGTCCAGTTGCATGGGCTTGGCGGTGGTGCCTTGCGGGCAAGGGGCATCCTGGTACCAGGTTTTTCCATCGCTAAGGCATTTCATGACGGCTTGGGCATCGGGGGCCAGGCCGGCTGCTGCCACCATCCACAGCAGGCTTTTCAGCAGGGCGGTCTTGTTTCGGGTTGGCTTCAGGGCAGTGCGGGTTGCAGGATTGCCGCCGCCAATGGATGCATGGGCCATTGAGTTTCCAATGAAGTGAACTGGCTGCTGCGAGCCTTTGCCCTCGGTATTGCCGATGCGCTGCGGGGCTGGAAATGACGGGTTTCCTGACTCTTTTTCGGCCCCGTGCAGCGGTTATACGTCAGCCACTTCAACCCACCAATTCACCTGCCGAGCCAGACTTCCTTGAGCAGGCCTTGTCGGTGACGTTTGCCCTGGGCCGCTTGCATTTGAAATAAGTGGTTGCTAAAGTGTCGCCATGCCCGAGAACGACATCTTCAAGGCCTTGGCCGACCCTACGCGCCGCTCCATCTTCGAGAAGCTGGCCGCTGGCAGCATGCATGCCAGCGCGCTGCGCGAGGGGATGGATATCAGCCAGTCGGCCATGTCCCAGCATCTGGCCGTGCTGCGCAACGCGGGGCTGGTGAGCGAGCAGCGCCAGGGGCGCTTCATGCATTACGAGGTCGATCCCGAAGGGCTGGCGCTGATTGCGGGCTGGCTGGCGAAGTACCGCGCCTACTGGCCGCAGCGCGTGGATGCACTCAAGGGCCTGCTCAAGGATATGGACCAATGAACAAGATGAGCAATATGGACACCGACGATGCGGCCCGCGAGCTGGTGCAGGAGTACGCGCTGGACGCACCGCCCGAGAAGGTCTGGCGCGCGCTGAGCATTCCCGAGCTGCGCGCGCAGTGGCTGCCGGGCACCGAGCATGCCGAGCCTTTGCAGCAGGTGCCGCAGCAGGCACTGCGCCTGCGGCTGCGAGAGGCGGAGCCGCCCTTTCTTGAAAGCACGGTGGACCTGCAGATCAGCCCCGGCGCCGATGGCGGCACGCTGCTGCGCATCGTCCATGTGCTGACCGATGCGCGGGTGCAGCCCGCCAGGGAAGCGGCCAACGACGGCGGCTTCCTGATGTACGCAACCTGATGTACGCAACCTGATACACGCGGCCTGAGGGCCCCGGCAACGGGGCATGCGGCGCAGGGCCGCAGCCCTTTCTTTTTCACCACCACACACAGGAGTTCGCCCATGCGCGAATCGATGATGCTCGTCCCCATGGTTGTCGAACAGTCGGCGCGCGGAGAGCGGTCCTTCGACATCTACTCGCGCCTGCTGCGCGACCGCGTGATCTTTCTCAACGGCGAGGTGAACGATGCGGTCTCTGCCCTGGTCTGCGCGCAACTGCTGTTCCTGGAGGCGGAGAACCCGGACAAGCCCATTCACCTCTACATCAACTCGCCGGGCGGGGTGATCACCAGCGGCCTGGCCATGTACGACACCATGCAGTTCATCAAGTCCCCCGTGCACACGCTGTGCATGGGCACGGCGCGCTCCATGGGCTCCTTCCTGCTCATGGCCGGAGAGCCCGGCCACCGCATGGCCCTGCCCAACGCCAGCCTGCACGTGCACCAGCCGCTGGGCGGCGTGCAGGGCCAGGCCTCCGACATCCGCATCCATGCCGAGGAAATGCTGCGCACCAAGGACCGCGTGACGCGCCTGTACGCACAGCACTGCGGCCGCAGCTACGAAGAGGTGGAACGCGACCTGGACCGCGACCGCTTCATGACCGCAGAAGAAGCCCGCGAATGGGGCCTGATAGACAAGGTTCTGGACCGGCGCACAGTAACCCCCTGAGCCACAGCGCCAGCGAGCGGCTGCCTTTCTCCCCAATCCCGTATGTCCGCGCCTGCGGCGTGGCGGTTGCGGGGTTGCAAGCCTGCCGAAGGACAGGCT
>NZ_JACVUR010000004.1:0-281428 GCF_016516495.1 Delftia sp. S65 | reverse complement strand
TTGTTGCTATCTTAGCAAACCCATCAAACGCAGCAAACGCAGCAAACGCAGCAAACGCAGCAAACGCAGCAGCCCCCAAAAAATCTCAGGCAGCCAACCTGAACCGCTCCACCACCCCCCCAAACCCCCTCTCCAGATCCGCAATCAAATCCAAAGGATCCTCCAGCCCCACATGCAGCCGCACCACAGGCGCAGTCCCCGTCCACACACTGTGCTCCCGCAGCCTCTCAGGCTGCGCCACCAGCGCCAGGCTCTCATACCCACCCCAGGAAGCCCCCTGTGCAAACTGCCGCAACGAGTCAACGAACACGGCGCCGGCACCGGCGTCCACCCCTTCGGCAAACGCGAATGACACCAGCCCGCTGGCCCCGCTGAAGTCCCGCTTCCACAGCGCATGGCCGGGATCGGAGGGCAGGGCCGGGTAGAAGACGCGGCCGACCTGGGGCTGCTGCTCCAGCCACTGCGCGATTTCGGTGGCGTGGCGCTGGTGCTGGGCCAGGCGCACGGGCAGGGTGCGCAGGCCGCGCAGTGCCAGGTAGGCGTCGTCGGCGCCTATGGTCAGGCCCAGGGCCTCGTAGGCGGTGGATATCTTCTTCGACAGCGCGGGGCCGTCGGTGATGACGATGCCCTGCATCACGTCCGAGTGGCCGGCGATGTACTTGGTCGCGGCCTGGATGGAGAGGTTGGCGCCGTGCTCCAAGGGCTGGTAGAACCAGCCGCCGCTCCAGGTGTTGTCGGTAGCCACGGCAATGCCGTGCTGGCGCGCCACGGCGGCCAGGGCGGGCAGGTCCAGCACTTCGTAGAGCAGGGAGCTGGGCGATTCCAGGTAGACCAGGCGGGTGTTGGGGCGGATCTTGCCGGCCAGATCGTCGCGCGAGGGCGAGAAGTACTCCAGCGTGATGCCCAGGCGCTGCAGCAAGGTGGCGTCCACGCGGCGCACGGGGGAGTAGACGCTGTCGGCCACCAGGGCATGGTCGCCGGGCGAGAGCAGGGCGATGAGCACCAGGGTGATGGCGGACAGGCCCGAGGGCGTGAGAAAGGCGCGGTGCCCGCCCTCCAGCGCGACCACGGCGTCTTCCAGCGCGCGGTGCGTGTCCAGGCCGTGGCGGCCATAGGAGGCCACGCGCTCGCCGGCCTCGCGGCGGTGGTGCAGGTCGGCGTAGGCGGCGCTGTCGGCAAAGCGCACGGTGCTGGTGCGCACCACGGGCACGTTGACGGGGCCGGAGCCGCCCTGCAGCGGCGGCGTGCCTGCGTGCAGCAGGCGGGTCGACGGGCCCAGGGGCCGGTGCTTGTCTTGGGGGATGCTCATGCCACGGCCTCGCTGGGACGGAAGTAGGCGGCGTTGTAGTTCTTGACTTCGCCGGTGTCGGGGTCGATGGCCACGCGGCCGCTCAGGGTTTCCAGCGGCTGGCCGTAGAGGTGGAAGTGCAGCGTGGGCTGCTCGCCCACGACGGCAATGCTGTGGATGTCATCGGGCAGGAAGGCGATGGAGGCGCCGGGCTGCACGGTGAATTCGCGCGCCAGGTGGATGCTGGCGCGTGCGGGGTTGCTGCGGTCGTCCGTGCGCTCGTAGAGGCGGTTGAGCTCCTGGCCTTCGACGGCAACGATCACGGCCCAGGTCGTGTGGTTGTGCGGCGCCGTGGTCTTGCCGGGGTTGATGGAGTTCAGGTACAGGGCCAGGCCCGCATCGCCATCGGCCGGGTTGAGGCGGTAGCGCGTGGAGGCGCCCACGCCTTCGGTCTGCGCGGGCGGGGGGAAGTCCGCGCGGCTGAACAAGGCCTTGTGCGCGGCCAGCTGCTCCAGGCGTGTGGTGATGGCCGACAGGGTGCTGCGGTCGGGCGCGCCGGCCTGCAGCAGCTGGCGCACGTCGGCCAGGGCGGCGTCCACGGCCTGGCGGCGCAGGGCGGCGGCGTCTGTATGGGTGCCTGTATCTGCGCCTGTGCCGGCCGGGGTTTCAGTCGTTGTTTCTGCGGTCATGGGGATGTGCTCCTGGAGGTGGGGATCAAAGGGCAAAGCGCAGGCTGTTGAAGGGCAGCGGCGTTGTGGCCGGGGCGGCTGGCGCAGGCCTGGACCGTGCACCATCGCCCAGGGCGCGCTGCAGGAATTCGCGCGTGCGCTCGCTGCGCGGGCTGCCGAAGATCTGGGCGGCCGGGCCGTGCTCGACGATGCGGCCGGCCTCGGTGAAATAGACCTGGTCGCTGACCTCTTCGGCAAAGCGCATTTCGTGCGTGACCAGCACGCAGGTCATGCCGTCCCTGACCAGGTCGCGGATCACGGTCAGCACCTCGCCCACGGTCTCGGGGTCCAGGGCGGAGGTCACTTCGTCGAACAGGATCAGCTCGGGCCGCATGGCCAGGGCGCGCGCAATGGCCACGCGCTGCTGCTGGCCGCCGGACAGCTCGCCGGGGTAGGCGGATTCCTTGTGGTCCAGGCGCACCTTCTGCAGCAGGGCGCGGGCCTCGCGCTCGGCCGTGGCGCGGTCGCGGCCGACCACGCGCGTGGGGGCGATGACCAGGTTCTCCAGCACCGACAGATGGGGGAACAGGTTGTACTGCTGGAAGACGAAGCCCACGCGCTTGCGCAGGGCGATCAGCTCGGCCTCGGTGCGCAGCTGGTCCACGCGCGTGCCCGCCACCGAGATGGCGCCGCGCTGGGGCCGCAGCAGGCCGGTGATGCAGCGCAGGATGGTGGACTTGCCCGAGCCCGAGGGCCCGATGATGGTCACCGCCTCGCCGCGCCGCACCTGCACGTCGATGCCCTTGAGCACCTGGTTGTCGCCAAAGGACAGGTGCACATCCTGCAGGTGGACCAGGGCGGGCGCCGTGCCTGCGGGGTCATCGGCCGTGGCGAGTTGGGAGAGAAAGGAGTCAGTGGCGTTCATGGCGTCGCTCCAATGCCCGGGTTGCCCGGGCGATGGGATAGCAATAGGCAAAGAAAAGCGCGAGCAGCGTGAAATACACAAGGATGGTGAAGTCCGTGCGTGCCACGGTGTTGCTGGCGATCTGGGCGGTGTCCACCACGTCGTGCACGCCCACCAGCGAGGCCAGCGAGGTGCTCATGGTGATGCTGGCGTAGAGGTTCATCCACGGCGGCAGCATGCGGCGCACGCACTGCGGCAGCACGATGAGGCGGAAGATCTCGCTGCGGCGAAAGGCCAGCGACTGGGCCGCCTCCCACTGCGCGCTGGGAATGGACTGGATGGCGCCCCGGAAGATCTCGGCCACGTTGGCGCTGGTGGGCAGGGCCAGGCCCAGCACCACCTTGACCCAGTCGGGGAACGGAAAGGTCCAGCCCACCAGCTTCAGCTCGAACGGGAACACATAGGTGGTGAAGTAGATGAGCACCAGGATGGGCGCATTGCGAAACAGCTGCACGTACCAGCGCACGCCCGTGCGCACGGCCGGCGTGGGCGACAGCGACAGGGCGCCCAGCACCAGGCCGGCCACGGTGCCGATGGCCACGGCCAGCACGCTGATCTCGATGTTGACCAGGAGGCCGCGCAGCAGCGCGGGCAGCCATTTCCACAGGTGCACGAAGGCGGGCGGGGCGCTGTCCGTGGCGGCCCAGCAGGCGCACAGGGCCAGCAGTGCGGCGCCTGCGATCAGCCAGGGGCTGCGCGCCGCGCGCAGCAGGGCGGCGGGCAGCGGGCGGGGCGCGCCGCCGGTGTTCAGGGTGGCTTCATTGGCCATAGCCGGGCATCCTCAGGTGTTGTTCCAGCCAGCGACCCGCCAGGCTGACCAGCCAGGTCAGCAGGCCGAACCACAGCAGGATGAGCAGCAGCAGCTCCAGCACGTTGTCGCGCTGCGACCAGATCATGATGGACTCGTAGGTCACGTCGCCCACGGCGATGGCCGAGGCCACGGCCGTCATCTTCACCAGGTCCACCAGGTTGTTGGTCAGCGAGGGCAGGGCAAAGCGCACGGCCAGCGGCAGCTGCACGCGCACCAGCAGCTGGCGCTGCGAAAAGCCCAGCGAGCGCGCCGCCTCCAGCGTGGTGGCGGGCACGGCCTCGATGCCGGCGCGCAGCGCCTCGGCATGGAACACGCCCTTGTGCAGCGAGACCACGATCACCACCCAGACAAAGGGCGTGAGCGGGTTGTTGCCCGCGCCCCAGTCGCGCAGCTGCTGGGTGATCAGCATGTTGAGCACCAGGAAGGCGCAGTACAGCTGCACCAGCGTGGGCGTGTTGCGCGTGACCTCCACAAAGGCGCGCGCAGGCCGTGCCAGCCAGGCGCGGCCCGAGGTCAGGGCCGCCGCCAGCGCCACGCCGGCCGCCAGGCTGCCGGCAATGGTCAGCAGGGCCAGCTGCACGGTCACGAACATGCCGCGCACAAAGGCCTGGCGCTCGGACACATCCAGCACGAAGGCGTAGTTCAGGCCCAGGCCCTTGAGCGCTTGCACGCCCTGGGCAAGCAGGCTGTCGTTCATGGCACGGCCTCCAGGGCAGCCGGCTGTGCATGCGCGTGCGCTTGCGCAGCGGGGTCTTTCAGCGCGGCCACGGCGCGTGCAATGCGGGCCGTGGCCTCGACCAGCACCTCGTCGCTGGCGGCGGTGGAGATGCGGAAATACGGCGACAGGCCGTAGGCCCCGCCATCCACGGCAGCCACGCCTTCGGACTCCAGCAGCCATTCGGTCAGGTCGGTGTCGCTGGCGATGGGCTGGCCGCCCGGGCGCAGGTGGCCTATCAGCGCGCCGCAGTGCACAAAGGCAAAGAACGATCCGCCCGGCGGCAGCAGGGCCAGGCCCGGCACCTGGGCCAGCGCCTGGGTGACCCGTTGCGCGCGCCGCGCATAGGCGTTGCGGGCCTGCTGCACAAAGCTCTGGTCGGGCGACTGCAGCGCCGCCGTGGCTGCGGCCTGGGCCACGGAATTGGGGCCTGACGAGGCCTGCGACTGGATCACCACCATGGCCTGCACCAGCGCGGCCGGGCCTGCGCCCCAGCCGATGCGCCAGCCGGTCATGGCATAGGTCTTGGAGACGCCGTTGACCAGCAGCGTGCGCTCGCGCAGGTCGGGGGCCACGGCCAGCCAGTGCGCGGGGGCCTGGGGCGTGAACCAGATGTGCTCGTACAGCTCGTCCAGCAGCACCAGCACCTGCGGATGAAGGCGCAGCACCTGGGCCAGGGCGGCCAGTTCCTCGCGGCTGTAGACGGCGCCCGAGGGGTTGCCCGGCGTGTTCAGCACCAGCCAGCGCGTGCGCGGCGTGATGGCGGCCTGCAGCGCGGCCGGCGTGAGCTTGAAGCCCTGCTCAATGCCGCAGTCCACGATGACCGGCGTGCCGTCGTTCACGCGCACGATGTCGGGAAACGAAGGCCAGTACGGCGCGGGAACGATGACCTCGTCACCCGCGTCCAGCGTGGCCGCCAGCGCGTTGTAGATCACCTGCTTGCCGCCGTTGCTGACGATGATCTGCCCGGCGTCGAAGTCCAGGCCGTTCTCGCGCCGGTACTTGGCGCTGATGGCCTGGCGCAGCGCGGCCGTGCCGGGCGTGGGCGTGTACTTGGTTTCGCCCCGGGCCAGGGCCGCGATGGCGGCCTGCTTGATGGGCTCGGGCGTGTCGAAATCGGGCTCGCCCGTGGTCAGCGCAATGATGTCGCGGCCCTGGCGGGCCAGGGCCGTGGCCCGCGCGCTGGCCGCGGCATTGGGCGAGAGCCTGACGCGCTGCACGCGCTGCGAAAGGGGAAAGGGCGTGGTCATGGCGTGGGGCCTTCCTGGAATGCGGCGGCTGGCGTTGGAGAAACCTGCGGCAAGTCGTGCGGCAAATCGTTCGGCAAATCGTCCGGCAGGGCTTGCAGCACCTTGCCGGGATTGAGCAGGCCCAGCGGGTCGAAGGCCTGCTTGAGACGCCGCATGAGCTGCAGCTCCACGGCGCTCTTGTAGCGGGGCAGCAGGTCGCGCTTGGTCTGGCCCACGCCGTGCTCGGCGCTGATGGAGCCGCCGTGGGCGTGCACGCTGTCGTGCACCACCTCGTGGATGGCGTCTTCCTGGGCAAACAGCTGCGCGGGCGTGCTGTCCGGCGCGTGCGAGACGTTGTAGTGCAGGTTGCCGTCGCCCAGGTGCCCGAAGGCCACGGGCCGCACGGCGCCAAAGCGCGCCTGCAGCAGCGCGGCCGTGGCCGCAAGAAAGTCGGGGATGCGCGAGATGGGCACCGACACGTCGTGCTTGATGTTGCGGCCGTCGCGCCGCTGGGCCTCGCCCAGGGCCTGGTCGCGCAGCCGCCACAGGGCCTGGCTTTGCTGCAGGCTCTCGGCAATGGCGGCATCGGTGACCAGGCCGTCCTCGAAGGCCTGGCCCACCACGCACTCGAAGCGCTGGCGCGCATGGTCCTCGCCCTCGCTGTCGGACAGCTCGATCAGCGCAAACCAGGGTGCCTTGAGCGCCAGCGGTATCGGCTGCTCGGGCACATGGCGGGCTATCAGGCCCAGTGCCGTGTCCGACATCAGCTCGAACGCCGTCAGGCTGGCACCGAAGCCCGCCCGCGCCTGGTTGAGGAAGGCCACCGCATCGCGTATGCAGCCAAAGGCCAGCAGGGCCGTGTGCTGGGCGCGGGGCAGCGGATGCAGGCGCAGCGTGGCCGCCGTGATGATGCCCAGCGTGCCTTCGCTGCCCACGTACAGGTCGCGCAGCGCATAGCCGGTGTTGTCCTTGCGCAGCCCGCGCAGGCCGTCCCAGATGTCGCCCTCGGCCGTCACCACTTCCAGGCCCAGCACCAGTTCGCGCGCGTTGCCGTAGCGCAGCACCTGGGTGCCGCCCGCGTTGGTGGACAGGTTGCCGCCAATGGTGCAGCTGCCCTCGGAGCCCAGGCTGAGGGGGAACAGCCGGTCCGCATCGCGCGCAGCCTGCTGCACATGGGCCAGCACGGCGCCGGCTTCCACGGTCAGGGTGTCGTTGTCGGTGTCGATGGCGCGCACGCGGTTCAGGCGCGCCAGCGACAGCAGCACGGCGTGGCCCGAGGCGTCGGGCGTGGCGCCGCCCATCAGCCCGGTGTTGCCGCCCTGGGCCACGATGGGCGTGCGGTGGGCGCGGCACAGGCGCACCAGCTGCGCCACCTGGGCCGTGTCGGCAGGCCGTGCCACGGCCAGGGCCTGGCCCGTGAGGCGGCCATGCTGGTCGGTCAGGTAGCCGGCCGCATCGGCACCCGTGAGCACATGGGCATCGCCCAGGGCGTGGCGCAGCGCGGTGACCAGGTCGGCGGGGCCGGTGATGTGGCCGCTGGTGTTGGTGTTGGTGCGGGTGCTGGTGCTGGTGTGGGTGCTCATGCGGGCGCCTTCCTGAACTTGTCGTGCAGCTGATGCAGCAGCGGCGTGGGCGTCATGCCGTTGCGCTGCTCCACCTCGATCAGCCAGCCCGTGCGGTGCCAGTCCTGCACGATGCGGTCGATGGCCGCCTGCGTGTCGGACTCGCCCTTGCGCAGCCAGATCACCGAGGGCGAAGGAATGATGTCCGCGGGCGAGACGATCTCGTAGTCCTTCCAGTCCGCATTGCTGGCCACGAGTTCGCGCAGCGTGGGGCTGACATGCACGGCGGCCGCGCAGTTGCCGCCCTTGAGGGCCAGCAGCGACTCGGGCTGGCCCCGGAAGGCCTTGATCTGGGCGCCGTATTGATCGGCCAGCGGCTTGGTGAAATTGCTGCCCTGCGACACGCACACGGGCTTGCCGCGCAGGTCGTCCCACTGGCGCACGCCGCTGCCCTTCTTGGCGATGGCGGCGCCGCCGACTTCCTCGAACGGCGTGGGCACGAAGGACAGGATCTCGCTGCGCTCCTGCGTCCACTGCATGTTGGCGATCAGGATGTCCACCTTGCCCTGCTGCAGGAACTGCACGCGGTTGGACGGCTGGACCTGCACGGTCTCCACCCCCACGCCCAGGCCCTTGGCCACGCCTTCGGACAGCTGCACGTTGTAGCCCACGTGCCTTTGCGTGACGGGGTCGATGGTGCCGAACGGCGGCCCCGAAAGCATCACGCCCACCACGATCTTGCCGCGCTGCTTGATGCGGTCCAGCGTGGCGTCGGCATGGGCTGCCAGGGCCGTGAGGGCGAGCAGGGCCGCCAGTGCGGTGCGGGTCGGCTTCATGGCCTGGCTCCCTTGACGGCGGCCTGGGTTGCCTGCGCATCGGCTTGTGCTGCCGCATACACCGCGAAGTCGTAGGGCGCGCGGTCGAACTGGCCCTTCAGCGCGCGTTCGTGGCGCTCGGCGATCCAGGTGTCGGGCACGCCGCTGGCGCGGGCCACCTTGAGCAGAAAGCCCGTGCGGTGCCAGTCCTGGATGGCCTTGTCCACGAAGGCCTGGGTGTCGGCCTCGCCGCGGCGCGTCCACACCACGGTGGGCGAGGGAATCAACTGGTCCTGCGTGCCCAGCTCGAAGTCCTTCCACTCGGCTGCATTCGGGCCGGTGAGCTTTTCATAGAGCGCGGGCTGGATATGGACCGAAGCCGCGCAGGTGCCGCCCTTGAGCGCCAGCAGCGACTCGGGAATGCCGCGCAGGCCCTTGACCACGGCGCCATAGCTCTCGGCCAGGGGCTTGGCGAAGTTGCTGCCCTGCGACACGCAGGCCACCTTGCCGCGCAGGTCTTCCCAGCGCTTGATGCCGCTGGCCTTGGCCACCAGGGCGCCGCCGCCGATCAGGTCATAGGGCGTGGGCGCGAACGAGAGGATCTCGCTGCGCTCCTGCGTCCACTGGATGTTGGCGATCAACAGGTCCACCTTGCCGCTTTGCAGGAACTGCACGCGCGTGGAGGCCGTCACGGGAACCGTCTCCAGAGGCACGCCCAGGCGGCGCGCGATGTCGGCGGCCAGCTCGGTCTGGTAGCCGCCGGTCTTGCCGGTGGCGGGGTCCAGCACGCCGAACGGCGGGCTGGCGCCGTCGATGCCCACGGACAGCTTGCCGCGTTGCTTGATCTTGTCCAGCGTGGCATCGGCGTGGGCGGCACCGGCGCCCAGCAGCAGGGCCAGGGCGGCGGCAAGGGGGGAAAGAAGGCGGGGCATGCGTGAATCCATCAGGGAACGGAAGGCCCGGCCCCGTCTTGCGGGGCCTGGGCCTGGGTGGTCGGAAAAAAAGCAGGGGTGGACCGCCGTGGCGGTCGGCGGTCAGCTGGCGGACTTGAACTTGGCCTGCAGCTCGGGCAGCAGCGGGTTGGCCGGCTCTATGCCCACGCGCTTTTCGGCGGCGATCAGCCAGCCCGTGCGGTGCCAGTCCTGCACCACCTTGTCCACGGCGGCGATGGTGTCGGCCTCGCCCTTGCGGGTCCAGACCACGGAAGGCGCGGGCAGCACCTCGCCGGCGATGGGGGCCGAGTACTGCGCCCATTCGGGGTTGCTGCGCAGCAGCGGGTAGATCAGCGTGCTGTCATGCACGGCGGCCACGCAGTTGCCGCCCTTGAGCGCCAGCAGCGAGTCCGACGAGCTCTTGTAGCCATGCACCTGGGCGCCGTACTCGCTGGCCAGCGGCTTGGCAAAACTGCTGCCCTGGGACACGCACACGGGCTTGCCGCGCAGGTCTTCCCACCTGGCGATGCCGCTGCCCTTGCGCACGGCGGCAATGCCGCCCACGCGGTAGAAAGGCGTGGGCGCGTAGCCCAGGGTCTCGGCACGGTCGGGGTTCAGCTCCATGGAGGCGATCAGCAGATCCACCTTGCCGGCCTGCAGAAACTGCACGCGCGTGGCGGTCTGCACCTGGACCAGCTCGGCCTCCACGCCCAGGCCCTTGGCCAGGGCGCGTGCCAGCTCGGGGTTCCAGCCCACGAGCTGCTGGGTGGACGGGTCGATGGAGCCGAAGGGCCCGCCATTGACCAGCACGCCAATGGTGACCTTGCCGCGCTGCTTGATCTTGTCCAGCGTGGCATCGGCCCGGGCCTGGGTGCAGGCCAGGGCCAGCGCGGCGGCGATGAAGGTCAGGGATGCGGAAAGGGTGGCGCGGGGCTGGCGGCGCAGGGTGGGGCTTGTGTGCATGGCGGGAGCGGGGGAGCGGGGAATAACAGGGCCAACGAAAGATGCGTACGCCTGCATCTTCTGGCCGCCCTTGACCCACGGCAACAAAGCTTTGGGAGCATGTTTATGCACTTTGCGTCGCTGCATCAGGGTGATCACCAGGGGAATGTGGGCCCGAGGCAGGGCGGGTCGATGGTGTAATCGCGACGGCCGGGGTGCTGCGCTCACCGGCACCTCCCAGCGAGCCCTCTTCCATGCACCAAGCCCTAGCGTCCCTACTCGCCCCTCTCGCCTGCGCCGCCCTGCTGTGTGCCAGCCCCGTGGCCTGGGCCGCCAATCCCACCAGCTCGGGCAATTGCGAGGAAAGCTCCACCAACATGTCCGAGGTGCGCGCCTGCCTGCACGAGCAGAACGTGGCCATGGTCAAGGCCGCCTACGCCTCGCTGTCGCTCAAGCTCAAGGCCCGCATGCCCCAGGCGTCGGAAGAGCTGGAAGTGGCGCAGAGGAACTGGGTGCAGTACGCACGCAGTGCCTGCGAGTTCCTCTCTGAATTCAATTCCGCCAGCTTTGCCAAGGACGATGCGCGCGCCAACTGCTGGAGCGACTTCGCCCGCGCCCGCACCAAGCAGCTCAAGTCCTGGGAAATGCAGCTGGACAAGAAGCCCTGAGGGCGGGGACGCTGCTCACTGGTAGTTCAGCGTGAAGGTGGCCCTGCCGTTGGCCTGCCCCGTCGTGACTGCCGCAGCGGTCTGCACGTATTTGGCAGTCAGCGGGATCTTGAACTGGGCAACGCCCTGGACGATGGTTCCCGCACTCCATTGGTTGGTGTTGCCAGGCACGTTGGAGTCCGGGCCGTATCCGAGTGCGGTGCCATCCTTCAGTATCTGTATGCCTATTCCGGTGGCAACTGGCTTGCCGTCTGGCGCGGTCTGGCTCAAGGTCAGGACGGTGCTCTGATTGCTGGTGTCATTGGCATCGGTGAGCGTGATGTGGGGGCGCAGAACGCTTTCGGGCGCGCCGCCCTTGCATTCCAGCGTGATGTCGAAGTGCTGGGGGATGGAGGTGGATTGGAGGCCCGTGAATCGCAGGATGGGCACAGCGCCCATGGGTACGGAGATGGTCGAGGCGGCCACCGAGCAGGAGGGACCGACCACCACCCTGGTGCGGCCGGACAGGTTGACGTTTCCTGCGGTGCAGCTGGGGCACTGGAATCGCATATCGACGTTCATCCCGGAGCCCGTTAGCACGCCAGCGGAAACGCTGCCGGTTTTCACCAGCTCGATCCAGACATCCTGGGTGGATGAAGCATTCCAGAAATAACCCAGCGCGCCAGAATGATTTTCTGATTCGGTGGTAATGGGCATGGTTCTGCCACTGGGAGCGCTGGGCCCGCGCCATGTTGCCCACCAGCGGATTCCAATGCCGGGAATATTGGTGCTGTAGACATTATTGTATCCGGGCGTCTTGTTTCCGGATTGAACATTGGCGGCTACAACAGCTTTGGAAACATCGTACTCGAATGCCGTGTTCAGCACTGCTCGAAGATGAAATACGGTTGCCGTAGACTTCCATAGCGTCGATCCGTTGGAGTAATTTCCGGGTACTGTTATTTCCTCGGGCAGTGAAATGCTGGAGCTGGTGGGGGAGAATACGCCCCCGGCAAAGGCATTGGTGTTCATCGTTGCCGCTGAAAAGGCGATGAGAAATGGAAGGGCGATCAATGCAAGGCGGCGTACTTGCGAGAAAAATGAGGGAATGAAAGAAGAATGCATGATACTGATTCGCTCCATTGCTGAAGTATGATTCTCGAAAATATCACGCAATAGTTTTATTGAACTTTTGAGTGAATAATGAGGGGCTGGAAATGAAAGCATCGAATCATTCGATGGGTGGCCTCTTTAGTATTTCGCACTCTACGCCGAAGATATGAGGTGATGCAATCAGACTGCTCTGATAATGGAGCGTGGCTCAGTCAAAAGCCGCCCATGCACGCCATTCGTAAAGAGCAAGGCCCGCGTGTCACGGAGCTCGGGTGCGTGGAGGTTGCGCAGACAAGCCTGGTCCAGTCCGCTCAGTTGCTGAGAGGTGCGGTCGGAGAAGCGTCACTGGCACCTCTGGCGGCTTGCCAGAGCGCATCGGCCAGGGCTGTGATCTCAGGGGCCAGGTGCAGGCGTTCCAGCCAGCGGTCCGCAATGCCGCTGGCGCCGTGGAGGGCTCCTGCCAACTGGCCCGTGATGGCTGCCGTGGTGTCGGCGTCATCGCCCAGGTTGGCGGCCTGCAGTACCGCGCCTTCAAAGCTGTCATGCCTCGCAAAGCACCACAGGGCCGCCTCCAGGCTGTCCACCACGTAGCCGCTGCCGCGAATCTGTGCGGCCGGCTTGTCGCGATAGTCGCCACGGGCAATCTCCCGCAGGCGCGGGCTGGCGCCGTCTGGCAGAACGCCGCCCAGGTCCAGAACCTGCGACCGGGGCAGTCCCTGCAGTGCCCGGCACAGCGCCACGGCGAACAGGCGGCAGGCCTGCAGGCATTCAGGTGCCGCGTGGGTGGTGCGTGAGCTGAGTTCAGCCATGCGCTGCACCAGGTCCTCGTCGGGGCCGAAGAACATGGGCACGGGCGCCAGCCGCATCAGGGAGCCGTTGCCGGCCTGGTCCGGGTCGGGCGACCCGGCCAGCGGATCGCCGGTGGCCAGGAAGCGCTGGATGGCCGTCCTGGTGGCCATGCCGATGTCAAAGCAGTTGCCGGTGGAACTCCAGTACCCCCATTCGTACCAGTTGGCATAGCGCGTCATCTGGTCCTGCGGGTCGCAGCCGCCGCGCTGGAGCAGGCTTTCGGCCAGGCACAGGGCCATGGAGGTATCGTCGGTCCACTTGCCTGCGGGCAGCGAGAACGGGCCGCCGCCGACCATGTCGGTCAGCGGCGCAAAGCTGCCGCGCGGCTGGAATTCCAGCGTCGTTCCCACGGCGTCGCCACAGGCCAGGCCCAGCAGGGCACCACGGTATCGGTCCAGCGTGTCCATGGCCATGCCCGTGCTCGCGCTCATGGTCGGTCAGGAGCGGTGCTGCGCAGCCGCGCGCGCACCTGCATGAGGGCAAAGCCCAGCAGGTTCAGGCCCTGCCAGCGCGCGGGGTCGGTGGCGCGCACGTCGTCGGCGGCCAGGCCGATGCCCCAGATGGCGTCCACGGGGCTGGCTTCCACCAGAATCCGGTCGCCCGTGTTCAGCAGATAGCTGGCCAGGGCCGGGTTCTGGGAGAACTTGGCCTCGTTGGCGCGCACCACGATGCCCATGCGCGCGGCCACCCAGGCCGCTTCATCGAAGCCCTGGATGCCACGCCCCAGCTTCTTGGCCTCGCCCGGCGTGCGGCAGCGCACGATGGCCGCGTGCGCCGCCTCGTCGCCAAACAGCCGTGCCTTGCCCGCCATCATGAAATGCTCGGCCGTGGGGTAGTGCTGGCCATCGACCTCGAAGCCCGCCTCGAACCACTGGCTCATGCAGGTCTTGCCGATGGAGCCATCGGCCGCTGGCTGGTGGCCCCAGAACGGCAGGAGGCGCGGGGTGAGGCCCTGGGCCATGGCGTTCTGGAGGTCTTGCAGGGAGGCGATGTGGTCTGTCGTAGTCATGGGCTGTCTCGTTGCCGTGTGTGCCGTTTCAGGAATGCGATGGAGCTTGCTGCAGCCACCACTGGCTGAAGGCCATCAGGTCTGCGTGCTGCGAGTGGGCGTGGACCAGGTCCGGCCCGGTGTTGGGCGTGCCGTTCGGGCCGCGGCACACCAGGGCCGCGTGAATGCCCGGGCCAATGTCCCGGAGGTAGGGCAGATAGTCGTCCACGAAGGCGACCGGGCCGAGCCGCTGCAGGGCGTCTGCCTTGGGGCTGCGCAGGCCGGTGGTCCGGCCCGTGGCGATCACGCGGTCGATGGGAAAGCCGAGGTCGCGCAGGTTGCCCAGGCGGGCCTGCTCGAAGTGCGCCGCCAGGGCCGTCACGCAGACCAGTTCGTAGCCAGCGCCCTGCAGGTCTTGGCAGGCCTGCAAGGCATTGCCCAGCGCGGGAATGCTGCGCCAGAAGTCGTCGTCCATGCAGGCCCTGAACTGTTGCAGGCGCTCGCCGTCCAGCGCCTGCACGGCCCAGCGGTCCATGGCCCAGTAGGCATGGGGGTCGGCCTCGGCGGGGCGCTGGCCGAACGCGCGCTCCCAGGCACCGGCATAGGCGCGGTTGTAGTCCAGCAGCACGCCATCGGCGTCAAGGGCAATGATGGGTTTCATCGTGTTCCTCTTCGGCCAGCACGCGCAGGTAGTGCGGTGCCACGCTGTCCGTGAGCCAGACGCCGTTGTCCGAGCGGTAGAACAGGCAGGCATCGGCATGCATGCGCGCCGCATCGATCTCCAGCAGCACCAACCGGCCATAGCGCTGGCCCACGGAGCGGGCCGTGGCCAGGTTGTCGGTCAGGTGCACGTGGTGGCGGTTGCGCCGGTCCAGGCCGGTGCGCAGGATGGAGTCCAGAAAGCGCGTGGCCGTGCCATGGTAGAGGCGCTGCGGCGGCACGCTGGCCTGCAGGCCCAGGTCGATCTGCACGGAATGCCCCTGGCTGGCGCGGATGCGCAGGCCGTCGGCGCTGATGGCAAAGCGCTGCTTGGGGCAGCTTTGCACCACCTCCATCAGCAGTGCGGGTGAGATGTTGCGGCCGGCCGCCTGGGCGCCGCGCAGCAATGCGTCGATGGAGACCCAGCCCTGGGCGTCGAGGGCGAGCCCGGCGCGGCCGGGGTTGTGGCGCAGGACCAGGCTCATGAATTTGCTGGTCGATGTCAGTGTGTTCTTGTTGTTCATACGGTCCATTTCCATGGATTTTCTTGTTGTGTTGATGATTGTCCGTGCTTCGGGCTTCACACCACCAGGCAGCCCTGCCGGTCCGACAGGCCGATGGTGGCCTGCATGCCCGCCGTGAACTGCAGGTAGTCGGCCTCCATGCCGTCCGAGAAGATGACGCCATGGTCGGGCATGCGCGAGCGCAGGGTCAGCGGCTGGCCGGCGGTGACCTGGCCGTAGACCAGTTCGGCCGTGGAGGAGCGGCTGGGAAAGGGCTCGCGCACGGCGAAGTCCAGGCGTGGCGCATCCCAGGCGAAGGGCTGGTAGTCGAAGTCGGTGGACGCGCCGCGCACGGCGCGGGCAATGCCCATCGATCCCGTGACGATGCTCTTGATCCATGCGGACGAGCCCAGCCCCGTGGCGACGATGAGACCGGAGGACGACTGGGATTCGCGCCGCTCGCCCAGCGTGATGTCGTACAGGGCCGAGGTATGGCTGCGCGGGCCGATGAACAGGTCGTTGGCGGCGCGCAGCACCTGGCCGTCGCTCAGGCGCGCTTCGGCCAGGGTGACGGCGCGCGTGGGGCGGCGGTTGGCGGCCACGTCGCCCAGCAGGGCGGCCAGGTCGGCGGGGGCGAAGGGCAGCAGCAGGCCGTCCCAGCGCGCGGGCTCGGGGTTGACGCCGATGAGCGGCTGGCCGTCCAGGTATTTCATGGTGTTGGCCACCATGCCGTCCTGGCCCAGTGCCACCACGATGTCGTCGGCGCCGAAGACGAAGTTGGGCACCAGGGCGCGGTCCACGATCTGGTAGCGGCCGCGCGCCTCCAGCGCCTGCACCACGGCCTGCAGGGCGGCGGCGTAGGCGGCGCTTTCGCGCAGGTAGTCGCCGAAGTCGGCGCCCAGGTGCTCGATGTAGAAGCGCGCCTGGGACAGCGTGTGGTACCTGGCCACCAGCTCATCGAGCCGCGTGCGCCGCACCACCAGCACGGTCTTGCGTTCATTGGCGTTCACGGCGGCTCCTTGCGGGCTCGGGATCGGGCACGGCGGCTGCATGGCCTGCACCGGCTCCCATGAGCGACTGCAGCAGCTCGGGCGAGACGTTGAGCTGGCCGATGCGCTCGGCCTTCTCGGCAATGCCGCCAAAGGCCTGGGCGATGAGCTGGCCCGGCTGCATGCCCACGGCGGCCAGCGATTGCACGATGCGCGGATCGGCCTTTTCCAGGGCCTGCATGACGGCGCCCACGCGGTAGGCCTCGGCCTCGGCCAGGGTGCGGCTGTTGGCGGCCTGGCCTTCGACGAAGTCGCGGCGGCTGGTCTCCAGCGCCACGTCTGCAGACATCTGTTCGGCGCGCAGCTCGTTTTCCTTGCGCATCTGGGCGGCCTTGGCTTCCAGCTGGGCCTCGCGGATCTGGCGCTTTTTCTTTTCCACGGCCACGTCGGTATCGAGCTCGTTCTGGCGGATGGCGCGCTCGTTTTCCACGGCAGCCATGCGGCGGGCATAGACGGCGTCGTCGGCAGCCTTGAGGTTGGATTCGCGCGCCTCGGCTTCCAGGGCGCGGGCGATGTCGGGCGTGGGTTTGACGGCCATGACCGAGACGCCCAGGATCTCCAGCCCCAGCGCCTCGATCTCGGGCTGGGCGGCCAGCTCCTGCTGGGCCGTGCGCGCAATGAGCGCCGAGGAGCGCAGCGCCTGCTTGAGGTCCAGCGCCTGCACGGCCTGCTGGATGATGACCTCGGCCTGCATGGTCACGCGGTCGCCCAGGCGCTGCGGGTCTTCGGACAGGTATTTTTGGCCGTCGCGCGCCAGGGAGAAGTCCATCAGCGTGGCGGTCTGGCGCGGTGTGCTGATGCGGTAGGTGACCTGGCCCTGCACGGTGACGCTCTGGAAGTCGGCCGTCACCAGCTCCAGCATGAAGTGGCAGTCCTGGCTGCCCACGGGCACCGCGACCAGGGTGGTGGTGGGCGCGTAGTAGAAGAAGGACTGGCCCGCACCCTCGCGCACCACCTTGCCGGCGCGGAACTGCATGAGGTGGACCGTGGGTTGGGACTTGATGAAACGGATGCCGAACATGGTGCTTCTCCTTTAAGTTGCTCTGTGCAACTTGTATGGGTTGCATAGTGCAACTTAAAATCCGGCACGTCAAGCACAATCCATCCCATGGCTGAAAAAAATTCCCCATCCCCGCAGGGCGCGCTGGACTTCCCGCGCCCGTTCACCACGGTGGACGTGGTCATCTTCACGGTGGCAGACGATGCCCTGCAGGTGCTGCTGGTGCAGCGCCCCACGGCGGGCAGCGAGCCGTTTCCGGGGCTGTGGGCGCTGCCCGGCGGCTTTGTGGATGTGCGCCAGGACGCAGACCTGCTGGCCTGCGCGCGGCGCAAGCTGCTGGACAAGACGGGTGTGGACAGCCCCTACCTGGAGCAGCTGGGAAGCTGGGGCGGCGCGGCGCGCGACCCGCGTGGCTGGTCGGCCACGCATGTGTATTTCGCGCTGATCCCGGGCCACGACCTGATCCTGGCCAAGGGCGCGAATGCGGCCGATGTGTCGTGGTTTGCCGTCGATGAACTGCTGCGCGCGCCTGCGCTGGCCTTCGACCACGGCGAGATCCTGCGCGCAGCGGTGGAGCGGCTGCGGGGCAAGGTGGAATACACCTCGCTGCCGGCCTTTCTGCTGCCCGAGCCTTTCACGCTGCCGCAGCTCCAGCAGGCCTACGAGGTGGTGCTGGGCCGCCCTGTGGACAAGAGCGGTTTTCGCACGCGCATGATGGCGGCCGGCTTTCTGGTCGAGGCCGGCCAGGTGGAGGGCACGTCACGCCGCCCGGCCATGGGCTACCGCCTGGCCGACCGCAGCGCGCCCGTGGTGTTTCCGCGCACCTTCAGCCCGCGCGGGTGAGGGCGGGGTGAGGGCGGCGGCTTGCGCGGGCCGCCCTATTGGCAGTACGCGTAGGCCGTAATGTTGGCTGTGCTGCCGCAGTTGTAGGTGCAGATCCATTGGTTGCTGGCCAGGCGCCGGGAGCCGGCCAACGAATGCTGGGTAGGGTCGGCCGAGTTGCATCCGCCCGAGACAACGGACCCGGCCGTGCAGGTCGCCGTGACACTGGTGGCGACCGTGTTGCTGGGAACGCATGCCGTACTGGCGAACGCCTCGGTCAGGGAACCTACGCTGCCAGTGGGGCCGGTGGCACCCGTGGGCCCGGTCGCTCCGGTGCTGCCAGTGGCGCCGGTGTTGCCAGTGGCGCCTGTCGTGCCCGTGGCCCCGGTAATGCCCTGTATGCCTTGCGGCCCGGCCGTTCCCGCCGTGCCCTGCAGGCCGGTGGCTCCCGTGGGGCCGGTGGCACCGGTCGTCCCCGTGGCACCCGTAGGCCCGGTGATGCCCGTGGCCCCGGTGGCGCCGGTCGAGCCCGTCACCCCGGTGGCTCCGGTGGCCCCGGTGCTTCCGGTCACTCCCGTGGCGCCGGTGACGCCTGTCGCTCCCGTAGGCCCTGTGACGCCGGTGGCCCCCGTTGCGCCGGCGCCGGTTGCGCCTGTGGGGCCGGTGGCTCCCGTGGCACCGGCAGGACCCGTGGCGCCCGTGACGCCGGTGGCTCCTGTCGCGCCTGTGGCTCCTGTTGCACCCACCCCGGTGCCTGCCGCGCATTGCACCAGCTGGCCGGTGGCGCCGTCATGGCAGGTCAGCTGGCCGCCGGGCGTGGTGGCGGGCAGGCCGGGCACGTAGACCTGCCCGCTGTCCTGCACCCTGAACCGCTCCTGGCCGCCCTGGTTCTTGATGACAAAGCCGCCGCCCGCCGGGGGGGTGAGCGTGATGTCGGCCGCCATGGCGCCTGCGGCATGCAGGACCAGCAAGGAGGAAAGGGCCGGGATGATCCAGGTGGAATGGAGGCTGGTGGGCTTGTTCATGGGGCGCAGTGGTGGGCGCGCGGCGGCATCCTCTGGTCCTCGGGGCTGCCTGGCAAGCACGCTGGGGTTGTGGATTTGTTAACGATGAAACATTAATTCACAATTGCCGCCGCAGTATAGAAGCCGGCTCCACAGCGTGCCCAGTCGTTTTTCAGGGCCCTGTGGCGAATTCACATCGGCGTGCCCAGCAGGCTGCAAAAGCGCTGCATGTCCACATTGCCGCCGCTGAGGATGATGCCCACGCGCCGTCCGCGCAGCTCTTCGCTTTTCTGGCGCGCGGCGGCCAGGCCCAGGCAGCCGGTGGGCTCGACCACGAGCTTCATGCGCGTGGCCAGGAAGCCCATGGCGTCGACCAGCTCGGCATCGCTGGCGGTGAGGATGTCGGTCACGTCGCGCTGGATGATGGGGAAGGTGATGCCGCCCAGGTGCTGGGTCTGGGCGCCGTCGGCAATGGTCTTGGGGGTGTCTATGTGGACGATGCGGCCTGCGCGCAGCGACTGCTGGCCGTCGTTGCCGGCTTCGGGTTCCACCCCGTAGAGCGCGCACTCGGGGCTGAGCGCACGCGTGGACAGGGCGGTGCCTGACAGCAGGCCGCCGCCGCCCAGCGGCACGAAGAGGGCGTCCAGCGGGCCGGTTTCCTCGAACAGTTCCTTGGCGGCCGTGCCCTGGCCGGCCAGCACGTCGGCATGGTCGTAGGGCGGGATCAGGGTCAGGCCGTGGCGCTCGGCCAGGTCGCGGCCGATCTGCTCGCGGTCTTCGGTATAGCGGTCGTAGACCACCACCTGGCCGCCATAGCCCTTGGTGGCCGCCACCTTGGCGGCGGGCGCGTCATGCGGCATGACGATGGTGGCGGGGATCTCCAGCAGCCGTGCTGCCAGGGCGATGGCCTGGGCGTGGTTGCCCGAGGAAAACGCCACCACGCCGGCCTTGCGCTGCGCCGGGCTGAAGCGAGACAGGGCGTTGAAGGCGCCGCGGAACTTGAAGGCGCCCATGCGCTGCAGGTTCTCGCACTTCAGGAAGACGCGGGCGCCCAGCGCATCGTCCAGCGTGCGCGAGGTGAGCACGGGCGTGCGGTGGGCATGGCCCTGGATGCGTTGGGCCGCTGCGGCCACGTCGTCGTAGGTGGGAAGGCTTGTCATCGGTACGGGAGAGAAGGGGTTGCAGACCGGCGGGGTGCCGGAAGCTATTTGGCGTAGCTGTAGACCGTGGCGCGCGACACGCCCAGGTGGGCGGCAATGGTCTCCATGGAGCGGCGCACATCGAGCAGGCCGGCGCCCTTGAGCTCGCGGACCAGGGCGCGGCGCTCCTCGGGCTTGAGGGCGCGCGGCGTGGTCGCCAGGCGGGCCGCGAACTGGTCGATGCGGGCACGCACCGTGTCGGCGCCTGCGCCGGCGCCCGTGGGGTCCAGCATTTCGCGCGCGGGGGTGTCGCCGCTGACGGCGGCAAAGCGGTTGAGCATGCCCTGGAAGCCCTGGAACATCGTCAGGTCCACATTCATGCACAGCGCGGCGATGTAGCGGCCCTCGGAGTCGCGGATGCCGATGGACGTGCTCTTGGCCTGGCGGCCATCGGCGAACTGGTTGGGGTAGTTGGCGATGACCTGCTCGTAGCCGGGGTCGAGGATGCGGGCCAGGCCCAGCTCCGTCGCGCCCTGGCCCACTTCGCGGCCCGACAGGTTGTTGTGGATGGCCAGCACCGCATGGGAGGGGTCGAGCAGGTCATGCACCACCACCTCGCAGAACGGGGCAAAGGTCTGGCCCAGGCCTTCGGCGATCTGGGCCAACTGGTCCAGAAGCTGGCGCTGTTCAGGGGTTCGTTGGGTCATGTTGGACATTTTGTTTTGAATTGGACAAAATGTCAAAATCCAGACGACTTCTCTGCGCTTTCCACCATGTTCGACACCCTTGTAGACCTGCTGCAATCCCAGGGCGCGCGTTTTCGCGTGCTGGAACATCCGGCCGAAGGCCGCTCTGACCTGGTCGCCGAAATCCGGGGCACCGCCCCCGGCCAGGGCGCCAAGGCCATGCTCTGCAAGAGCCGCGATGCGGCCGGTGCGGGCGATCCCCAGCTGTTCCTGGCCGTGCTGCCCGGCGACCGCAAGCTGGACTTCAAGCGCCTAGCCCAGGCCGTGGGCGTGCGCAAGGCCACGCTGGCCTCGCCCGAGGAGGCCCAGGCCGCCACGGGCTGCGTGATGGGATCGGTGCCGCCGTTCTCCTTCAACCCGCAGGTGCGCCTGGTGGTGGACCCGGCCCTGGTCGAGCGCTTTGGCGAGATCGCCTTCAACGCGGGCCGGCTGGACCGCTCCATCGTGCTGGACTCGGCCGACTATGTGCGCATTGCCCGGCCCGCGCTGCACAGCCTGAGCGGGGAGGGCGCCGATTGACCATGGATTGACCCTGGCGCGGCGCTGCGCCCACAATCGTCGGCAACGTCCACATCTCCTTGCCTGACCATGTCCACCCCTGCGAAGCAGCACCCTGACCGGCCCGATGCGGCCGGCTTTGTGCGTGCGGCGCTGGCTGCTGCCCTGGCCCAGGTGCAGTCGCATCTGGCGGTCTTGGAGGGCGGTGGCAGCGATGCCGAGACCATCCACCAGCTGCGCGTGGCCCTGCGGCGCCTGCGCACCGTGCTGCGTGAGTGCGCAGGGCTGGCGCCCGGCATGCGCGCCGAATGGGATGAACCCCTGGCCCAGGCCTTTGCGCAGTTGGGCACGCTGCGCGATGCCGATACGCTGGCCGATGTGGTGCGCCCGCTGCTGCAGGCCGCCCATGCGCCCCTGTGCGACTGGCAGGCGCCGCAGGCCGTGCAGGCGGATGCAGCCGCTGCCGTGCGCGAGCCGCCATTCCTGCACGCGCTGGCCGGGATCCAGGCGCTGGCGCAGGCGCCGCAGGCAGAGCCATCGGCCCGTTTTGCCCACCTGTCCGCCGCAGGCACGCGCAAGTACCTGGCACGGCGGCTGGCGCGCCTGCACCGCCAGGTGCTGCGCGACGGCCGGCACTTCGACCGCCTGTCGCTGGCGCAGCAGCACCGCGTGCGCAAGCGGCTCAAGCGCCTGCGCTACCTGGCGGACTTTGCGCGGGAATTCGCGCCCGGAATGTGGCCCGGCAAAAAGGGCCGGCGCTTTGCCGAGGCGCTGGTGCCCGCCCAGGACGCGCTGGGCCTGCACAACGACATGGCCGTGGCGGCGGAGCATTTTCGTGACGAGGCCGGCACGGATCCGCGCGCCTGGTTCGCCGCCGGCTACCTGCAGGCCCGCCTGGCCACCAGCGCGCGCAGCAGCCGTCGCGCGCTGCGGGCGCTGGCCCGGGTGCCGGGCTTCTGGGCTGGGCGATAATCCGCCGCTGGCGCACCGCCGCAGCCCCTGGGCCGTGGCGGTGCGCTGTTGCTGAAGGTGCCCCATGCCGTTCACCGGCCAGGGGTTCAACGGGAAGCAGGTGCGCGATGCCATCGAGGTGGCCGCTCGCAATGCCTGCGCTGCCCCCGCAACGGTCAGCGGAATACAACTCCCCACGCGGACGCCCCACAAACCACGCGCCGCAAGCCACTGTGTCCTTCTCGGGCATGGGAAGGCGGGGATGCCTGCCGCAGCGCGCCCACCCTGCGCGCCGCAGCGTTCCGCAAGCCCGGATACCGGCCTTCTGCATTGCTTTCGGACGCCGCGGGAGTGCGCCTGTCCGGTCCGGCCCCAGCCTGCGCTGCCGTGGCCGGCTCCGGCGTGCGCGCTGTGCGGCGTGGTTCAGACGATAGGCCCCGCGGGTGAGTGGGGCAGTTGGGTTCAACGCATGCGCTTCGCTTCTTCGGCCGCCGATTCCTCCGGCCTTCTCTCTGTTCTCCCTCTTGTCTCCAGCCTGCGGCCCGTAGCGGCCGCCGTCCTGCTGGCCAGCTGCGCTGCAGCGGCCGGCGCCGCGCAGGAGCCGGCCTCGGGCCGATCCACGGACTCCGCCGACGATGCGCTGGACGCCGTCTTCGTGACCGCCACCGCGCGGCCCGAGGCGCGCAGCCGCATCGCGGGCACCACGCAGACCATCGACCGCGAGGCCATAGAGCGCTCCAGCGCGCGCTCGGTCACCGACCTGCTGGCCGAGAACGCCGTGGGCTTTCTCAGCGAATGGACGGCGGCCCAGACCTCGATGAACCTGCGCGGCGCCTCCACCGACGGCCAGGGGCGCGACTTCCGCAGCCAGGTGCTGGTGCTGGTCAACGGCCGGCGCGCGGGCACGGCCAACCTGTCCAAGCTCAGCCCCTCGGATGTGGAGCGCATCGAGATCGTGCGCGGCCCGTCCTCGGTGATCTACGGCAGCCAGGCCATGGGCGGGGTGGTCAACATCATCATGAAGACGGGAGCTACCGCACCCGGCACGCGCGCTCAGGTCCAGGCCGGTTCATGGGACCTGTGGCGCACCGATGCGCAGACGGCCGGCGCCAATGACCGCTTCGACTGGTACTTCGGCGTGAGCGCAGGCGGGCGCGGCGACTACGAGTCGGGCGACGGCGGCACGCGCATGGAGAACACGGGCTGGAAGCGGCGCGGCGCCAGCGGCGCCCTGGGCTGGCAGCTGCACGAGCTGCACCGCGTGGAGCTGCAACTGCGCACGGACGGCATCTACAACGCAGGCTTTCGCGGATCGGGCGCCAACATCTACAGCCGCGACAACCGCAGCAACCGCTCGCTGGACCTGACCTACGAGGGCGCACTGCCCGGCCAGCGCCTGAGCTGGACGACCCACCTCTACAGCCTGGTCGATACCGATGAGTTCAACTGGGCATCGCCCGTGATCCGCTCGGGCAACAGTGCCGTGCCCGGCACGGCGCGCGACTACAACCATCGCCAGCTGGACGCCACGGGCCTGCGCTTTCAGCCGCGCCTGCGTGTCAGCCAGACCAATGACCTGCTGATGGGCTTTGACTGGGAGCGCAGCAAGCTGCGCTCCGACCGCCTGCGCGTGGCCATGCCGGGCGGCCCGGCGGGCCAGGTCGCGCCCTACGACAACAACCAGACCGAGCAGGTGCACGCGCTGTACTTCGAGGACGCGCAGACCCTGTTCGACGACCGCCTGACCCTGCGTGCCGGCCTGCGCAAGACCTGGGGCACGACGCGTTTCGACGATACGCCCAATCTCGCCCTGGCCCAGGCCAGCACGCGCGACTACGACAACCACACCTGGTCGGCCGGCGCCACCTGGAAAGCCACGGACCGGCTCACGCTGCGCGCTGCGGCCTCCACGGGTTTCCGCGCGCCCACGGCCACGGAGCTGGCCTCGGACTTCACGGCCGTCGGCGGTGGCCGCACCTTCGGCAACCCCAACCTCAAGCCCGAGACCAGCCGCCAGATCGAGGTCGGCGCCGCGCTGCAGCAGCCTGGCTGGCGCGTGGATGCGGCCCTGTTCCAGAACACCATCAGCGACCGCATCATCACCGTCTCGCGCGGGGCCACGACCAACACCTCGGACTACGCCAACAACGCGGCCGACATCGTGGCGCGCGGCCTGGAAATGCAGGCCGACATGGACCTGGCGCGGGCGCTGAACCTGACGGGCCACCAGCTCAAGGCCTGGGCTGGCGGCTACTACCACTTCAGCATGCGGGACAAGGGCTCGGCCGCCTCGGCCAATACCGACAAGGTGCAGCGCATGTACCGCTACGAGGCCTCGGCCGGCGTGCGCTACGGGCGCGGCAGCGGGCGGCTGCAGGGCGACTGGAGCCTGCAGCTGTCCACGCTGCTGCGCGGTCCCATGTGGTACGACACGGAAGAGGCGCTGCTCATCCCGCAGGGCGAGCCCAGCAGCACCTTCATCCACCGCAAAGGTGCCTTCACCATCTGGAACCTGCGGGCCGACTACCGCGTGTCGCGCGGTGTCAAGCTGTTCGCGGCCGTCAACAACCTGTTCGACCTGAACCGCCATCCCATCTTCATCGCGCTGGACCGTGCGCCCTGCATCGCCAACCCGGCGTACCAGAACGGCGGCTGCGGAACGTCGATGGCCGGGCGCGAACTCATGGTCGGCCTGCAAGCAGAGTTTTGAGGACCACGGCATGAGGCAATCCAGCACCACGCGCCGCCAGTTGCTGCGCCAGGGCGCGGCGGCGGCCCTGGCCTGCGGCCTGCCCGCGGCATGGGCCGACACCGTCGCTGCAGGCGGGCCGGTGGTGCTGCAGGATGCGCTGGGCCGGCGCGTGGAGATTGCTGCGCCGCCGCAGCGCATCGTCTCCATCTTTGCCTCCAACACCGAGCTGGTGGCCGCGCTGGGCCTGCTGGACCGCGTGGTGGGCGTGGAGGATTTCACGCGCTTTCCACCGGGCGTGGAGCGCATTCCCAAGGTGGGCGGGCGGCTGGGGTTCTCGGTTGACGCCGTGGTGGCGCGCCAGCCGGACCTGGTCATCGTCACGCCCGCGCGCCAGGCGGCGCACCAGCTGGTCGATCCCATGGAGCGCATCGGCGTGCCGGTGATGGTGCTGCTCAGCCGCTCGCTGGCCGAGGTGATGGACAACCTGCGCCTGGTGGCCCGCGCCACGGGCGTGCAGGCGCGCGGCCAGGCGCTGGCCCTGGCGCAGGAAGCGCGGCTGCTGCGCGTGGACCGGCAGGTGGCCGACCAGCCCCGGCCGCGCGCCCTCATGGTCACGGGCCGGCTGGGCAACGGCATGCTGCTGGCGGCCCGGCCGGGCACCTATACCGGCGAGGCCATGGTGCGCGCGGGCGCCGCGTTCGCGCTGGACGGCCTGGGCACGGTGCCCCAGGTCTCGCCCGAGGCCGTGCTGGCCGCCGACCCTGATGTGCTGCTGTTCGCAGGCACGCAGGAGGCCATGCAGGACCTGATCGGCCAGCGCGGCTGGCGCGACCTGCGTGCCGTGCGCGGCGGCCGGGCCACCACAGTGGCGCGCGCCGAGTTCCTGATTCCCGGGCCGCGCACCTTCGGCGGCGTGGAAAAGCTCTCGCGCTGGCTGCACCCTGCGGCCTGGGCCGGGGAGGCCGCATGAATTCCCTTTCACGGACACCTGCGTGGCGCCCCTGGGCCGGTGCGGTCCTGCTGCTGCTGGCCAGCCTGCTGATCGCCGCCTGCGCGGGCCACCAGTGGGCCAGCCCGGCCGACCTGCTGGCCGCGCTGGGCGGCGAAGACAGCCTGCGCAGCCGGCTGCTGCTGCAGTGGCGCGTGCCGCGCGTGCTGGCAGCCGCCCTGGTGGGCGCGCTGCTGGGCCTGTCGGGAGCCATCTTCCAGGGCGTGTTCCGCAATCCGCTGGCCGAGCCCTATCTGCTGGGCGCCTCGGGCGGCGCGGCGCTGGGGGCGACTGTCGCCTTGCTGGTTCCCATGCATCTATTGTTCGGCCTGCCCCAGGCCTGGACGCTGCCCGTGCTGGCCTTTGCGGGCGCCTGGGGCTCGACCATGCTGGTGCTGGCCGTCTCGCGCGTGGCCGGTGCCACCGATGCGGCCGGCATGCTGCTGGCCGGCGTGGCGCTGGCGGCCGTGCTGGGCGCGCTGCGCTCGTTCCTGATGCTGGCGCTGTCCGATGAGACGGTGAGCCTGCAGGTGGTGCTCAGCTGGGTGCTGGGGGGCATACAGACGCCGTCCTGGAGCGGGCTGGGCCTGCTGGCCGGTGCCTCCCTGGCCTGCCTGGCCGGGGCCATGGCGCTGGCGCGCGGGCTGGACCTGCTGGGCCTGGGTGCCGATGCGGCCCAGGGCTTCGGCCTGGATGTGGCGCGCTTCACGCCGCTGGCCGTGCTGGCCGGCTCGCTGGTGGTGGCCGTGGCCGTGGCCTATGGCGGGCTGGTGGCCTTCGTGGGGCTGGCTGCGCCGCACATCGCGCGCTGGATGGCGGGACCGCTGCACCGCGCGGCCCTGCCGGCGTCGGCGCTCACGGGCGCCATCATCGTCACGCTGGCCGACGCGATTGCGCGCAGCGTGCTGCCGCCGGCCGAAATCCCGCTGGGCCTGGTCACGGCCGTGGCCGGCGGGCCCTTCTTCATCGTGCTGCTGGCGCGCAGGCTGAGGTCCGCATGAACGGTGCCATCCCTTGCGCCCCACCACGCCTGCAGGCCCGGTCCCTCACGCTGCGCCACCGTGGCCGCAGCGTGCTGGACGCCGTCTCGCTGCAGCTGCCCGCCTGCGGCGCCGTGGCCCTGGTCGGACCCAATGGCGCGGGCAAGTCCAGCCTGCTGTCCCTGCTGGCGGGGCTGCAGGCGCCTGCATCCGGCAGCGTGCTGCTGGACGGGCAAGACATTGCAACCCTGCCCGTGGCCGAGCGCGCACGCCGCGTGGGCTACATGCCCCAGCGCTTTGCACCGCACTGGGACCTGACGCTGGCCGAGCTCATGCACATGCGGCTGGCGGGCAGGGGTGATGTCGAGGCGGCCATTGCCGGCGCCGGGCTGCAGGATTTCGCGCGCAGGCGCTGGTCCACGCTGTCGGGCGGCGAGCAGGCGCGTGCCCTGCTGGCCACGGTGCTGGCCACCGACCCGCCCGTGCTGCTGGCCGACGAGCCCGGCGCCGCGCTGGACGTGCGCCACCGCCTGGCCCTGGTGCAGGCGCTGGCGCAGCGTGGGCGCGAGCGGCTGGTGCTGGTGGTCATGCATGACCTGGACCTGGCGCTGGCGCACTTCGGGCGCGTCATCGTGCTGGACCAGGGGCGCATTGCGCTCGATGGAGCCCCTGCCGAACTGCTGCATGCGCCGGGGCTGGATGCCGTGTTCGGCGTGGATTTCGAGCGCATCGACGCACCCCCGCAAACCTTGCTGCGCGCGCGGCTGAAACAGGAGAACTGACCCCATGCGCATCGATCTGGCCGGCTGGACGCGCGACGCCACGCGCGGCGACCACCGTGAATTCCTGGCGCTGTTCGAGCGCGCCGAGCGCCTGGGTTTCCAGGGCGTGTGGTTCAACGAATTCCGCGTGCCCGATACCGCCTGGCCCTATCCCTCGCCCCTGCTGCTGGCCGCCGCCGTGCTGGCGCGCACCGAGCGGCTGCGCGTGGGCACCTCGGTGCTGGTGCTGCCGCTGCACCATCCGCTGATGCTGGCCGAGGAAATTGCCCAGCTGGACCTGCAAAGCGCGGGCCGCATCGACGTGGGCGTGGGCCGGGGCACGGAGCCGGCTGCGCTGCACGCCCTGCAGATCGATGCGGACAGCACGCGCGAGCGCTTCGAGCAGTCCTGCCGCATCCTGGTGGAGGCGCTGTCGGGCAGGCCCATCGTGGCGGGGCAGGGGCCGTGGAGCTTCGAGGACCGGCCCGCCCTGCCTTCGACCGTGCAGCGCCCGCATCCTCCCTTGTATGTGGCCGGCTCCACGGCAGAGACCCTGGGCTTTGCCGTCGATCAGAATCTGCCCCTGCTGCTGAGCCTGGAGCCGCCCGAAGGCATGCAGCTGGAGCGCCTGGAGGCCGCTGCCCGAGAGCGCGGGCGCGATGCCGCCGCGCTGCGCGCGCGTTCATCGCTGGCGCGCTATGTCTGCATCGGTGCCGATGAGGCCGCCGTGCAGGCCCAGCTGGCCACGCTGTGGCCGCAGCTGTACCAGCGGCGCGTGTACTTTGCGGGCAAGCGCGGCGTGCCGGCCGACCAGGTGCTGCCCATCGATGTGCCGCGCGTGCTGGCCGAGCAATTCATCCATGGCACGCCCGAACAGTGCCATGCGCAGATCACCGCATTGCGCGAGCGCACGGGCATTGGCCAGCTGCGCTGCGTCTTCAACGCCAACGGCCTGTGGGGCGATGCCCAGGCCCTCGCCGGCATGGAACTGTTTGCGCAGGAGGTTCTCCCTTCATTGCGCAGCGCCGTGCCTTTCGCCACCGTCTGACTTCCTCTTTTTTCTGGAGAACCTTCCATGCAAACCGCCAAGATTCCCGCCACCATCGTCACCGGCTTCCTGGGCAGCGGCAAGACCACGCTGCTGCGCCACATCCTGGACAACGCAGATGGTCGGCGCATTGCCGTCATCGTCAACGAGTTCGGCGAGCTGGGCATCGACGGAGAGATCCTCAAGGGCTGCGGCATCGGCTGCGACGACGAGGGCAACGAGCGCGAAGGCGCGCTGTACGAACTGGCCAACGGCTGCATGTGCTGCACGGTGCAGGAGGAGTTCTTCCCCGTGATGCGCGCGCTGGCCGAGCGCCGCGACCAGATCGACGCCGTGATCATCGAAACCTCGGGCCTGGCCCTGCCCAAGCCCCTGGTCCAGGCCTTCCAGTGGCCCGAGATCGCCAACGTGTTCACCGTGGACGCGGTGGTCACCGTGGTGGATACGCCAGCGGCCGCCAGCGGCCAGTTCGCCGCCAATCCCCAGGCCGTGGACGAGCTGCGCCGCGCCGACCCCAACCTGGACCACGAGTCGCCGCTGCACGAACTCTTCGAGGACCAGCTGGGTGCGGCCGACCTGGTGGTGCTCAACAAGACCGACCTGGCCGATGCCGATGCCCTGGCGCGCGTGACCGCCCTGGTGCGCGAGGAGCTGCCGCCCGAGGTCAAGATCGTGCAATCGTCCCAGGGCCGCCTGCCGCTGGACGTGGTGCTGGGCCTGGCCAAGGCGGCCGAGACCACCATCGACCAACGCGTGAGCCACCATGACCACGACGAGGACCATGACCACGACGACTTCGACTCCTACGTGATCGACCTGCCCGCCGTGGACCGCGACCGCCTGCTGGCCGCGCTGGAGACGCTGGTGGAGCAGCACAGCATCCTGCGCGTCAAGGGCTTTGCCGAGATCCCGGGCAAGCCCATGCGCTGGCTGCTGCAGGGCGTGGGCCGCCGCTTCGACCACCACTTCGACCGCGCCTGGCGCGAGGGCGAGGCACGCGGCACGCGCCTGGTGTTCATCGGGCAAGACCTTGATGAAGCAGCGCTGCGCAAGGGCCTGGAGAATGTGGCCGCCTGACCTTCCGATTCCGCACTGAAACCTGTTCCATGCACCTGCTGTCCACGCGCCCCGGCGGCTTTGTCGAGGACGAGAGCATCGTCACCCGCCTCGACCAGACGCCGGCCGACATCGTCATCCTGAGCTCGGCCGACACCACGCTGGCCCTGCTGTCCTCGGCCGTGGCCGCGCTGGCCGGGGCGTCGGCGGACTTCCCTTCGGTGCGGCTGGCCAATCTGCTGTACCTGCGCCAGCCCGCCTCGCTGGACCTGTATGTGGACGAGGTGCTGCGCCATGCGCGCGTGGTCATCGTGGACCACCTGGGCTCGGAGTCGGCCTGGCCCTACGGCATCGAGCAGATCGGCTCGCTGGCGCGCCGCAAGGGGCAGCGCCTGGCCATGTTCTCGGGTGACCTGCAGGAAGACCCGCACCTGCTGGCGCGCAGCACGCTGCCGGCCGCCGCCTGCCGCCAGCTGTGGCAGTACCTGCGCTCGGGCGGCGCGGCCAATGCGCGCGAGTTCCTCAAGGCCACCGTCTACCACGGGCTGGACCGGGGCGATGCGCCGCTGCCGCCGCGCACCCTGCCGCAGGCGGCTGTCCACGTTCCCCCGGCGCTGTTCGCTGCCAGGAGCCATTCCCAGGCCCAGGTCCATGCCCATGACGTGGCCGGCATCGACGACCTGCAGCGCGCCTGGACGCCGGGCGCGCCCACCGTGGCCCTGGTGTTCTACCGCTCCCACCTGCTGGCGGGCAATACGGCGGCCTTCGACGCCATGGCCCTGTCGCTGCAGCAGCGCGGCATGAACCCGCTGCCCGTGGCGCTGGACTCGCTCAAGGACCCGCTGTGCCTGGCCACGCTGCGCCAGCTCTGCGAAGACCATGCCGTGCAGCTGGTGCTCAACACCACGGCGTTTTCGGCGCTGGAATCGGGCACGGCCCTGGCCGGAGATGCGCCCGTGCTGCAGGTCATTGCCAGCGGCGGCAACCGCGAGGACTGGTGGGCCGACAGCCAGGGCCTGCGCCCGCGCGACATCGCCATGCAGGTGGTGCTGCCCGAGATGGATGGCCGCATCATCACGCGCGCCATCAGCTTCAAGGGCCTGTCCCACCGCTGCGCCTTCACCCAGGCCGACGTGGTGGCCTACCAGCCCGAGCCCGACCGCGTGGACTTCGTGGCCGACCTGGCCTGGCGCTGGTGCCGCCTGCGCAGCCTGCCCGCGCGCGACAAGCGCCTGGCCCTGGTGCTGGCCAACTATCCGGGCAGCGAAGGCCGCATCGGCAGCGGCGTGGGGCTGGATACGCCGGCCTCGGTGATCGCCATCCTGCAGCACCTGGCGGCCGAAGGGCATGAGCTGGGCGACCCCGCGCAGCTGCCCGCCGATGGCGAGGCGCTGATGCACACCCTGCAGCAGGGCATTGCCAACGACCCTGCCCAGTGGCCGCTGCGCCCGGCCTGGCAAAGCTATGCGCTGGACGAGTACCTGGCGCGCCTGGCCGCGCTGCCGGACGGCATGGCCGACGCCATCACGGCGCGCTGGGGCGCGCCCGAGGCCGACCCGCTGCTGCGCCAGGGCCGCTTCATGATCGCGGGCCTGCGCCTGGGCCATGTCTTTGTCGGCATACAGCCGGCGCGTGCATTGGTCGGTAAAGGCATGGGCGCGCAGGACTATGCGAGCTACCACGATGCCGAGCTGGTGCCGCCCCATAGCTACCTGGCCTTCTACTTCTGGCTGCGCGACCGCTTTGCCGTGGACGCCATGGTCCACGTGGGCAAGCATGGCAACCTCGAATGGCTGCCGGGCAAGAGCCTGGCGCTGTCGGGCGCGTGCTGGCCCGATGCCATCCTGGGCCCGCTGCCGCACCTGTACCCCTTCATCGTCAACGATCCCGGCGAAGGCGCCCAGGCCAAGCGCCGCAGCCAGGCCGTGATCATCGACCACCTGATGCCGCCGCTGACGCGCGCCGAAAACCACGGCCCGCTGCAGGACCTGGAGCGCCTGGTGGACGAGTACTACGATGCCCTGTTGGTCGATGCGCGGCGCGGCGCGCTGCTGCGCCGCCAGATCCTGGACATCGTGCGCCGCCAGCACCTGGACCAGGAGCTGGACCTGGCGCCCGGTGCCGCGCAGGACGACGATGCCGTGCTCGAACGCATAGACGCCTACCTGTGCGAGCTCAAGGAAACCCAGATCCGCGACGGCCTGCATGTCTTCGGTGCGTCGCCGCAAGGGCGCCAGCGCCGCGACACGCTGCTGGCGCTGGCGCGCTTCCCATCGGACGAAGGCCAAGGCCTGATACAGGCGCTGGCCGCCGACCTGCTGGACAGCCCCGGTTTCGACCCGTTGCGCATGGAGCCCGCACGCCCCTGGACCGGCGCGCGCCCCGCCGCACTGCAGGCCGTGAGCGACGAGCCCTGGCGCCATGAGGGCGACACGCGCGAGCGCCTGGAGCTGCTGGCGCAGCAGTTGCTGGAAGGTGAGGCCCCGGCCGGGGACTGGCCGCAGACGCGCGCCGCGCTGCAACAGGTGCATGCCGTGCTGGCGCCCGCGCTGGATGCCTGCGGCGGCGAGGAACTGCGCCAGCTGCTGCGCGGCCTGCAGGGCCGCTTCGTGCCGCCCGGGCCCAGCGGCTCACCCTCGCGCGGGCGGCCCGACGTGCTGCCCACGGGGCGCAATTTCTACACGCTGGACACGCGCGCCATTCCCACCCAGGCCGCCTGGGAGCTGGGCCAGCAGGCCACGCTCAGGCTGCTGGAGCGCTATCTGCAGGAGCATGGCGAGTACCCGCGCACCCTGGGCCTGTCGGTCTGGGGCACGGCCACCATGCGTACGGGCGGCGACGACATCGCCCAGGCCTTTGCGCTGATCGGGGTGCGCCCCAAGTGGGCGCCCGGCAGCCAGCGCGTGGTGGACTTCGAGGTGGTGCCGCGCGTGGGCATGGGCCGGCCGCGCGTGGATGTGACGCTGCGCATCTCGGGCTTTTTCCGCGATGCCTTCCCGGGCGCCGTGCAGATGTTCGACGCGGCCGTGCAGGCCGTGGCCGCGCTGGACGAAGACGCCGAGGACAACCCCATACGCGCGCGCATCCTGGCCGAGGCCGAGCAACTGCAGGCGCAGGGCATGGACGCCGTGCAGGCCCGCCTGCAGGCCGGCTGGCGCGTGTTCGGCGCGCCGCCCGGCCACTATGGATCGGGCCTGGGCGGACTGTTCCAGAGCGGTGATTGGCAGGGCGATGCCGACCTGGCCCAGGCCTACCTGGGCTGGAGCCAGCACGCCTACGGCCAGGATGCCGAGGGCGTGCCCGCAGGCGACGCGCTGCGCCGGCGCCTGGGTGAGCTCGACGTGGTGGCCCACAACCAGGACAGCCGCGAGCACGACATCCTCGACTCGGGCGACTACTTCCAGTTCCAGGGCGGCATGGCCTCGGCCGTGCGCCACCTCTCGGGCCGCCAGCCCGCGCTCTACCACGGCGACCACGCCAACCCGGCCCAGCCGCGCGTGCGCTCGCTCAAGGAAGAGATTGCGCGCGTGGTGCGTTCGCGCGTCACCAATCCCAAGTGGATGGACGGCGCCAAGCGCCACGGCTACAAGGGCGCCTTCGAGATGGCGGCCACGGTGGACTATCTCTTCGGCTTCGACGCCACCACGCAGCAGGTGGGCGACCACCAGTACGCCCTGGTGGCCGACGCCTATGTGCTGGATGCGGCCACGCGCGACTTTCTCGTGCAGCACAATCCGCAGGCCCTGCGCGACATGCTGGAGCGCCTGCTCGAAGCCATGCAGCGCGGCCTGTGGGAGCAGCCCGGCGACTATCGCCAGCAGCTGGAAGACCTGCTGCTGGAACATGAAAACCATCTCGAAGGATTGCGCGGATGACCGCCTCCCCTGACCTGGGCAGCGGCGCCCAGCCCGCGCTGCCGCCGCTGTTTCCCTTTGCCGCCATCGCGGGCCAGCCCCTGCTGTGCCAGGCGCTGCTGCTGGCCGCCATCGACCCGCAACTGGGCGGCGTGCTGATCGAGGGGCCGCGCGGCACGGCCAAGTCCACGGCCGCGCGCGCGCTGGCCGAGCTCATCGATGCCGCGCCCTTCGTCACGCTGCCGCTGGGCGCCTCGCTGGAGCATCTGGCCGGCTCGCTGGACCTGGGCCAGGCCATGGCCGGCCATGCGCTCAAATTCGCGCCCGGCCTGCTGGCGCGCGCCCATGGCGGCGTGCTCTATGTGGACGAGATCAACCTGCTGCCCGATGCCCTGGTCGATGTGCTGCTGGATGCGGCTGCCAGCGGCGTCAACGTGGTCGAGCGCGACGGCATCTCGCACCGCCACGCGGCGCGCTTCGTGCTGGTGGGCACCATGAACCCCGAGGAAGGCCAGCTGCGCCCGCAGCTGCTGGACCGCCTGGGCCTGTGCGTGCGCCTGGCCAATGTGCAGGATGCGGTCCAGCGCCAGGCCATCGTGCGCGCGCGGCTGCTGTTCGATGCCGACCCGGCCGCCTTCCGCGCCCGCCATGCAGACGCCCAGGCCGCGCTGGCCGCGCAGCTGCGCACGGCACGCGAGCGCCTGCAGCCGGCCGGCGCGCTGCCCTGGTCCGACGCGGTGCTGCAGGCCGCGGGCGCGCTGTGCATTGCCGCCCAGGTGGACGGCCTGCGCGCCGACCTGGTGCTGCTGCGCGCCGCCCGTGCCTGGGCCGCCTGGCTGGGCGATGCCGAGGTCACGCCCGACCATGTGCAGGCCGTGGCCGAGCTGGTCCTTGTGCACCGCCGCAAGCCGGGGGCGCCGCAGCAGCAGCCACAGCAGCAATCACCACAGCAAGCGCCATCGAATCCGCCTTCGCAGTCGCCGGCACAAAGCCGGCCGCCTGCGGAATCCACGGCCAACGGCGCAGGCGACAGCCCGCCCTCCGAGGCTGACTGGGGCGCCATGCCGCCCGAGCCCGTGGGCCTGCTGCGTGTCGCCGTGCCCTCATTGCTGGCCCGCGAGGCCGCAAAGGCGGGAGCGCCCGCCACAAAAAAAGCCTGAGCCCTCGCGGCCCCACGCCACAGGCAAGGGCTGCGGGGGCGGGCCAGCAGGCGACCGGCCAGCCCCGGCTGGCACAGGCGCAGGGCGGGCAGGCCACCGGCAGCTGGGACTGGCCGCGCACGCTGGCCGCGCGCGGCGCCCAGGCACTGGCGCCTGAACATCTGCAGCGCCGCCGTGAGCCGCCCCAGGCCACGCGGCTGCATTGCTTTGTGCTCGATTGCTCGGCCTCCATGGCCGCCAGCGGCGCACTGGCGCGGGCCAAGGGCGTGCTGCTGTCGCTGATGGAAGAGGCCTACCGTCGCCGCGAGCAGGTGGCGCTGATCTGCTTTGCGGGCACGCGCGTGGAATTGCGCCTGCCGCCGCGCAAGGCAGCGGCCTGGAATGACGACTGGATCGCTCCCATTGGCGGGGGCGGCGGCACGCCGCTGCAGGCGGCCGTGGAGCAGGCGGGCCAGTTGCTGCAGCGCCATTGCGGCGCAGAGGCCTCCTGCCAGGGCTGGCTGTGGCTGCTCACCGACGGCCGCACGCGCGAGCGGCCTGCGCGGCCTGCGGCGGCCCAGGAGGCAGGCATCGTGGACTTTGAATCAGGCCGCGTGCGCCTGGGCCGGGCGGCTGCGCTGGCTGCCGCCTGGGACGCACGCCATGTGCGGGCCGATGATTTCGCAGGCTGATCTGCGGCTCTGACAAGGTCAGGCCGGCCAGCTCAGCTCGAACAGCGCGCCGCCACGCTCGCCCGGCAGGCACTGTGCCCGCCCGCCGTGGGCCTGCGCAATGGCCTGCACCACGGCCAGGCCCAGTCCGCTGCCGTTGCCTGCTCCTACGCTGGCATTCCTTCGGCTGCGGGCGCCTTCACCGCGCTGGAAAGCGTCGAAGATGCGCGGCGCAAGGTCGGCCGCCACGCCGGGGCCGCTGTCTTCCACGCGCACGGTGCACAGGCCGTGGCGCACGCGCGCGGCCACCAGCAGGGGGCCGGGCTGGGCATATTGCATGGCGTTTTCCAGCAGGGCCAGCAGGGCCTGGCGTATGCGCACGGGGTCGCAGACCACGGGCTGGTCATCGAGCTCCATCGCCAGCTGCAGGCCCGCCTGCTCCAGCGCCGGCCCCACGGCCAGGGCCACCGAGCGCACCTCGCCCGCCAGGCAGGTCTGGCGCAGCTGCAATTGCAGATGGCCGTTTTCCTGCAGGCCCAGCAGGCGCAGGTCGTCGATCAGGCGGGTCAGCCCCTCGACCTGGGTCATCAGGCTGGCCAGCATGTCCTTGCTGGGCAGGAAGACGCCGTCGGACAGGCCCTGCAGCCGCCCGCTGAGAATGGTCACGGGCGTGCGCAGCTCATGGGCGATGGCCGCGCTCCAGAAGGCGCGCTCCTGCGCCATGCCTTCCAGGCGCCGGGCCAGGCTGTTGAAGTCGTGCACCAGCTGCGCGGCCTCGTGCAGCGCGCTGTCGTCCGTGCTGGCGCGCGCCGACAGGTCGCCCTCGGCCAGCTGGCGCAGGCTGATGGCCACCGAGTCCAGCGAGGGCAGGATGCGCCGCGACAGCCGCGTGGCCACGAAGATGGCGATCAGCATGGCCACCACCAGGGTCAGTAGCACCCAGGCCAGCTCCACGCTGGAGGGCATCCAGCCGTCGGAGACACTGGCCGGGTGAAAGGTCAGCAGCAGCGCATAGAAGGCGTACGAGCCCAGCACGCACAGCACCACCACGGCCAGCGTGACGGCCGACATGGTCAGCACCACCTGCCGGCGCAGCCCGGCCGCTGCGCTCATGACGGCACTCCCCGGCCAGCGGCCTGTGCGGCGCTCATGGGTCCATCCCCAGCCGGTAGCCCACGCTGCGCACGCTGTCGGGCATGCCCTGCAGGCCCAGGCCTTCGAGCTTCTTGCGCAGCTTGCTGATGTGGCTGTCCACGGTGCGCTCCAGCGTGTGGCCTTCGGGCAGGCAGCTCAGCAGCAGCTCGGCGCGGCTGAACACGCGTCGGGGCGAACGCACCAGGCTGGCCAGCAGGTTGAATTCGGTCACGGTGAGTTCGGGCACATGCGTGGCGCCCTGCACCTGCACGCTGACCTCGCGGCTGTCCAGGTCCACGCGAAAGGGGCCGGCCTGCAGCAGCTTGGTATCGCGGAGCCGGCCCTGGCCGCAGCGGCGCAGCACGGCCTGCACGCGCGCCACGACCTCGGCCGCGTTGAAGGGCTTGCCCACGTAGTCGTCCGCGCCAATGCGCAGGCCGATGAGCTTGTCCACGTCCTGGTTGAGGGCGGTGAGCATGATGACGGGCGTGTCGCCGCGCCGGCGGATTTCGGACAGCACCTGCCAGCCGTCGAGGCGTGGCATCTGCACGTCGAGAAGAACGAGATCGGGTTTCAAGTGGTGGTGCAGTTCAAGGGCCTGCTGGCCATCGGCGGCATGCACGGTGCGCAGGTCGCTGCGGGCCAGGTAGGCGCACAGGATGTCTGCGATCTCGGGCTCGTCCTCGGCGACGAGGATGAGCGATGTCGATGGCTGGAAAGGCAAGGGCTGGGCAATGATAGAAGCCATTTTGGGGTCGCGGCGGGGGCTGTGTTCATCTCCATCGTTCTTCCACATTTCCCGGGCCGAAATGCCATCGAAAGAACGCAAGCTGTTTCCCTGTGCCGCCGCAATTGGCCGGCATGCGAAACAAATCCCTGAATATGAAGTCACAGCGGCAATGCCGTATGAGCGGGTGGGAGAGCTGTTAGCTTTGCAGCGGCTCCATGGATGAATGGCCCTGGCGGCAACACGCCGCAGGCCGAAGCCGCACCGGCAGGAGTTTCCTCCATCCCCATGCCTCCTGGCAATCTGGATTTGCATCCGGATGGCCTCTCAGATGTGTCGGCGCCAGGCGCCGTATTTTTTCCGCAGCGCGCCCTGGCGTGCATTGAAAACCAGACCTCGCGTCCATGCCACAGTTCTTCATTCACCGGCCCGTCTTTGCCTGGGTCATCGCGTTGTTCATCGTGCTGCTGGGCGTGCTTGCCATTCCGCAATTGCCGATCTCGCGCTATCCCACGGTGGCGCCGCCCACGGTGAGCCTGTATGCCACCTATCCGGGCGCCACGCCCAAGACGCTCAATGACTCCGTGGTCTCGCTGATCGAGCGCGAGCTGTCCAGCGTCCGCCACCTGCTGTACTTCGAGTCCTCGGTGGACACCTCGGGCTCGGCCGAGATCAAGGCCACCTTCAAGCCCGGCACCAACCCCGAGCTGGCCCAGGTGGATGTGCAAAACCGCATCAAGGCCGTGGAGCCGCGCCTGCCGCAGGCCGTGCGCCAGAACGGCCTGCAGGTGGAGTCGGCCACGTCGAGCTTTCTGCTGCTGGTGGGCCTGATCTCGCCGGGCGGCGAGTTCGACGAGCTGGCACTCAATGACTACATGGCGCGCAATGTCGTCGAGGAGCTGCGGCGCATCGAGGGCGTGGGCCGCGTGCAGCTGTTCGGCACCGAGCGCGCCATGCGCGTCTGGGTCGATCCGGCCAAGCTGATCTCCTACGGGCTGTCCATGGGCGACCTCACCCAGGCCATCCAGCAGCAGAACATGCAGATCGCCCCGGGCCGCGTGGGCGATGCGCCCATCGCCCCGGGCCAGCGCGTGACCACGCCGCTCACCGTGCAGGGCCAGTTGACCTCGCCCGAGCAGTTCGCGGCCATCGTGCTGCGCGCCCATGCCGACGGCTCCCGCCTGGTGCTGGGCGACGTGGCGCGCGTGGAGCTGGGTGCGCAGTCCTATGCCTTCTCCAACCGCGAGGATGGCAAGCCCGCCACCAGCGCCGCTGTGCAGCTGTCGCCGGGCGCCAATGCCGTGCGCACGGCCGCCGCCGTGCAAAAGCGCATGGCCGAGCTGGCCTCCATCCTGCCGAGGGGCATGGAGCACACCATCTCGTTCAATACCGCGCCCTTCGTCAAGATCTCCATCGAGAAGGTGGTGCAGACCCTGGTCGAGGCCATGGTGCTGGTCTTCCTGGTGATGTACCTGTTCCTGCAGAACCTGCGCTACACGCTGATCCCGGCCATCGTGGCGCCCGTGGCGCTGCTGGGCACCTTCGCCGTGATGCTGGTGGCGGGCTTTTCCATCAACGTGCTGACCATGTTCGGCATGGTGCTGGCCATCGGCATCATCGTGGACGACGCCATCGTCGTGGTCGAGAACGTGGAGCGCCTCATGGCCGAGGAAGGCCTGTCGCCGCGCGATGCCACGCTCAAGGCCATGAAGGAGATCACGGGCGCCATCATCGGCATCACCCTGGTGCTGACGGCGGTGTTCATTCCCATGGCGTTCGCCAGCGGCTCGGTGGGCGTGATCTACCAGCAGTTCACGCTGTCCATGGCCGTGTCCATCCTGTTCTCGGCCTTCCTGGCCCTGAGCCTGACACCGGCGCTGTGCGCCACCTTGCTCAAGCCGGTGGCGGCGGGCCACCATGAGAAGAAAGGCTTCTTCGGCTGGTTCAACCGCGGCTTCGAGCGGCTGACGAACCGCTACGAGGCCCATGTCACGGGCCTGGTCCGGCGCACGGGCCGCATGATGCTGCTGTTCGCGGCCATCGTGGCCATCCTGGTGTTTGCGCTGCGCCAGCTGCCCTCGGCCTTTCTGCCCGAGGAGGACCAGGGCTACTTCATGGCGTCCATCCAGCTGCCGGCCGATGCCACGGCCGAGCGCACGCTGGACGTGGTCAAGCGCTATGAGGAGCATGTGGCGCAGCGCCCCGGCATCGCCTCCAGCATCTCGGTGCTGGGCTTCAGCTTCGCGGGCTCGGGCCCGAACGCGGCCATGGCCTTCACCACGCTCAAGGACTGGGACCAGCGCGACGGCGCCACGGCGGGCGAGGAAGTCTCGCTCGCGCAAAAGGCCATGGAACACGCGCCCGAGGGCGCCATCATGGTGCTGCAGCCCCCGGCCATCGACGAGCTGGGCACCTCCTCGGGCTTCACCATGTACCTGCAGGACCGCACCGGCCAGGGCCATGCCGCGCTCAAGTCGGCCACCGACCAGTTGCTGGCGCTGGCCGGCAGCAGCAGCGTGCTGGGCTCGGCCTACCAGGACAGCCTGCCCTCGGGCACCAGCGTGCGGCTGGAGATCGACCGCCAGAAGGCCCAGGCCCTGGGCGTGGGCTTTGCCGCCATCAGCGAGACGCTGTCCACGGCCATGGGCTCGCTGTATGTCAACGACTTCCCCAACGCCGGGCGCATGCAGCAGGTCATCGTGCAGGCCGACGCGCCCGCGCGCATGCAGGTCGATGACGTGCTCCGGCTGAACGTGCGCAATGCCTCGGGCGGCATGGTGCCGCTGGCCGAGTTCGCCACGCCGGTGTGGTCGGAGACGCCGCTGCAGCTGGTGCGCTACCAGGGCTTCCTGGCGTCGCGCATCTCGGGCACGCCTGCGCCCGGCACGTCCAGCGGCGCGGCCATGGCCGAGATGGAGCGGCTGGCGGCCCAGCTGCCGCCCGGCTTTGCCGTGGCCTGGACCGGCCAGTCGCTGCAGGAGCGCCAGTCGGCCGCGCAGGCGCCCCTGCTCATGGCCTTGTCCATGCTGGTGGTCTTCCTGGTGCTGGCCGCGCTGTACGAGAGCTGGTCCATCCCGCTGTCGGTGATGCTGGTCGTGCCCCTGGGCCTGCTGGGCGCCGTGGCGGCCGTGCTGCTGCGCGGCATGCCCAACGATGTGTTCTTCAAGGTGGGCCTGATCACCATCATCGGCCTGTCGGCCAAGAACGCCATCCTGATCGTGGAATTCGCCAAGCAACTGCGCGAGGAAGGCCAGGACCTGCGCGAGGCTGCCATCAAGGCCGCACGCCTGCGGCTGCGGCCCATCCTCATGACCTCGCTGGCCTTTGCGCTGGGCGTGGTGCCGCTGATGCTGGCATCGGGCGCCAGCGCCGAGACCCAGCACGCCATCGGCACGGGCGTGTTCGGCGGCATGGTCAGCGGCACGGTGCTGGCCGTGTTCTTCGTGCCCGTCTTCTTCGTCTTCGTCCTTGAATGGCAGCGGCGCATCGCCGGGCCGCGCGGCAGCGCGCGCCGGCCGCCGCCCGCTGCCGACCCCGGAACCTGAACCATGCCTCTCTGGATCGCGCTCAACGCCCTGTGCTTTCAGGGCCACCCGCCGGCACAGTCTTCGAACCCTTGCGCGCCATCGGCGCCTGTCTCGGATAGCTTATGGGCGTGTGATCCGGTTGGTCGGCGCACTGTTTTCAATCAGGCTCTGGATGACCGGAGGCAGTCCATGGATATCGAGTGCAGGCATTCCGAAAATACCTCCTGAATTTGATATTTCATCTGCATTTTTCTGATGAAGAAAGAATATCATTCGGTAATTCGCGGGTGAAGCGCGCCGGCAATAAATAAAAAAGACATTGGCCGTTAGGCCAATGTCTTTAGAGAATGCTGAAAAACCGGAATCAATGGGGCATATCAATATCCATAGACTTCGATTTCGGCAAAAGCAAGCCATGAGTCATGGCTGTTTCCTTGAATCTTCACATAGCGGGTCGAGGTGGTTGGCAGTGTGATGTGAACAGGGCCCAGGTCAGAATGGTCTGGTTCATCAAAGTAGGCTAAATTGGTATTGACCGCATTGGACGATGATCCACCCCATACCGCAAAGTTGACACGGCGCAGTGCTCCGTTGTCAGGGGTGAGGTGAGATCTCATCGTTAACCGAACAGATGTGACGGTTTTGATGCTTCCCAAGTCTACGGTGATTTCGCCCCAGGGAGCTCCTGCATTCCAATAGCTGTTGATGTCATAAAAACGCCCGTCATATACTGTGTGTACATTCACGGGATTTGTTGGGGATGTGGCAGAGACTATGGGTAATCTCTTGGGTATCGAGTGTGTCGATGGCGCAGTGTAAACTACCTTTTTCAGTGGAATTCCAGCCTCTACATACCCTGTGGGCTGTAAGCTGTTTCTTATGTAGGTTTCACGTTCAATAGGACGAGTCTGGCTGTTTCCATATCTTGATGCAATTGCCGCAACAATCGGGGCAGAATATGAGGTTCCAGAGGAAATACGGATTCCACCTCTCGAGCTGGTAGATGTGATTTCATGCGCTGGAGCCCAAGCCTCAATACAGGGGCCGATAGTGGAGCCTTGTAGTTGAAATGAGTTATCGGGCTTATATCCTAAAGGCTGATACTCCCAATCTCCGCCTGACCATCGGGCGCCACTCCTGTTCAGACCTCCAACCACCATGATCCCGTCATTGACGCGTGCGTTGCCTTGGTAGTTGTAGGCATGCTGGCATGCATCCGGGCTGTCCGGATTTTGCGGAGTGGGTGGTATGCCTCCATAGAAGTTGCCCGAAGACAATGCAATAAAAAATCGGTTGCTTGCTGCGCGTAATGCCCATCCGACTCTTTTGTCCCAAGAATGTGTATTCACTATGCCGGGAGGCATATTGACGGAAACGCTTGCAACAGCAAAGTCGTCGCTGAGATCTGCATTGCGCAATGCTTCATCCAGCTTGCTGACTGGATCTGTTCCAGCCATACCGTACGCCTTGATTGGTTGTCCTGGATTTATGCCTCTTACAAGACTATTATTGCGCATGCCACCTATCAATCCGGCAATATGGATGACGTGATAATTTACATCCGTTGGTGAGGATTCATTGCTTATATCAATGAAATTTATTTCATTAGTGTATACCAATGGTGGTTGGTCTATCAGATAGTATTTGTTGTTGGTAGTGATCGAATCATTGGTGTTGGTTGCGGATTTGACCCACGAGACTACTTCATTTCCTTCATAAATGTCACCTACGGCTTGCGAGAATGTGGCATCATTTTGTGCTGCCTCTTCTTCATGAATTCCTGAAACCTCATTGAGTAGTATCAATTTCTCAGCTTCGCTTTGAGCCATTCTTGCATTGATGACGGGTGCTACCCACGAGGTAATGGATTCAATTTGAATGGTGTACTGATTATGTATCTTCTCGGCGACATACCGAACGGATCTCTGGATGTTATTGTTGGTTGATGATTCATTGATTCCGGCAGCAACCATATCCATTTCTATTTTTTGCAAAACAAACGGATTGAGGTGAATCCGATATAAGGAATCTGTGCCGGAAGAACTCCGTTGCTCAAAGCCGCGCTTGGTAAGCAGTTTTAATGGTTTTTCTTTATAAGGAAATTGATCAACGTCCGCATGCACCATCGTGGAGGAAATTCCAATTCCTATGGCAATTGCGAGGAGCTTCGGGCTTAGGCAGAGATTCATCACATACTCCAGAGTTGGCGAAATGGCCTCTGCCATTATGCAGTTCTGCACGTAAAAAAAGCTTACGCGATGAAGCTATGTGTGAAAAACTCCGAAGAAAATTTTTGGCTTGCTAATAATAAGTGGCCTAATAGTATCGGTTGAGATGAATAATTTTTTTTCCGGTCCGTCCTGAAGGAGATGACCCGTTTTTAGGTGTGCGGCCTTGAAAGGGAGAACTAGGGTGGATAAGGGTCTGGTGCTCATATTTCCAAAGTTTTCTGCATCGCTTCAACCGCCAAATGCTCGGGGCAGGTTGGCTCGTAGCGGTCTTGTCATCAGACACGCGGGGTGTAGGTCGGGGCCATGATTTACAATGGCGGCTTCGTTCGCCATTGCAGGAGGTATTCGTCCCATGCGCCATTGATGCTGCCGCTGTCCCAGCGGCCCGCTTTTCCCGACCCTGCCCACCGCACGCGCAATGCATGCAAAGCGGCAAGGAACTGCGTTGGCATCCATGAACTGCGATATGACGAATACCACGATCACGCTCGACGGCGTTTCCTGCGTGCTGCCCGATGGCAGCCCCCTTTTCTCCGATCTTTCCGAAACCCTCGACCACCGCCGCACCGGCCTGGTGGGACGCAACGGCGTGGGCAAGTCGCGGCTGGCGCGCATCCTGGCCGGGCTGGATGCGCCCTCGCAGGGCCGCTGCCTGCGCTCGGGGCAGGTGCTGTACCTGGCCCAGCGCACGGACTGGCATGACCAGCCTTCGGTGGCGGCGCTGGCCGGGCTGCAGCCCGCGCTGGAGGCGCTGGCGCGCATCGAGGGCGGCAGCTGCGATGCCCGGGACTTCGAGCGGCTGGCCGACCGCTGGGATCTGCGCCAGCGCCTGCAGGCCCAGCTGGAGCTGGCGGGCCTGGGCCATCTGCGTGCCGATACGCCGGGCCACGCCCTCAGCGGCGGCGAGGCCATGCGCGCGGCCCTGGCGGGCGCGCTGCTGTCGGGCGCCGACCATCTGGTGCTGGACGAGCCCAGCAACCACCTGGACCGCGAAAGCCGCCAGGCCCTGGCCGCGCAACTGCAGCGCTGGCCCGGTGGCCTGGTCGTGGTCAGCCATGACCGCAGTCTGCTGCAGGGCATGGAACGCATCGTGGAGCTGTCGCCGCAGGGGCTGCGCAGCTACGGCGGCGGCTACGCCTTCTATGCCGAAGCCAAGGCGCGCGAGATGGTCTCGGCGGTGCAACTGCTGGAGCAGCGCAAGCTGGAGCGCCGCCGCGAAACGCAGCAGCTGCGCGAGCAGCAGGAGCGCCAGCAGCGCCGCGAGGCGCGCGGCCGCCGCCAGGGCCAGGAGGCCAACCAGGCGCGCATTCTGCTGGACCGGCAAAAGGAGCGCAGCGAGGCGTCGGCCGGCCGCCTGCGCCGCCAGCATGCAGACACGCGCGAGGCGCTGGACCAGCGCGTGCGCGAGGCGGCGCGCCAGATCGACCTGCAGGCCGGCATCCGCATGCAGGCGCCGCCACCGGCCGGTGCTCCCTGCGACGTGGTGGCGCTGCTGGACGATGTGCTGCTGCCGTTTTCGTTGTCCACGGGGCCGCGCCTGAACCTGTCTCTGTACGGCGGCCAGCGCCTGGCCGTGACCGGTCCCAACGGCTGCGGCAAGACGCGCCTGCTCGATGTGCTGTCGGGCCGCCTTGCGCCCCAGGCGGGCGAGGTGCGCCGCATGCAGGCCTGTGCCTACCTGGACCAGCGCCTGTCCCTGTTGCAGCCCGGGCGCACGGTGATGGAGCAGTTGCAGGACGCCTGCCCAGGCACCCCCGTGGATGTGTTGCGCACGCGCCTGGCCTGGCTCGGGCTGGCGGCCCGGCAGGTGGAGCAGCCCGCGGACCGGCTCAGCGGCGGCGAGCAGCTCAAGGCCGCCCTGGCCTGCGCGCTGCATGCCGAGCCGCCCGCGCCCCTGCTCCTGCTGGACGAGCCCTGCAACCACCTGGACCTGCCTTCCCTGCAGGCGCTGGAGGCCATGCTGCGCGGCTACGCCGGCACGCTGGTCGTGGTCTCGCATGACGAGGATTTTCTGCAGGCCATCGGGCTGACCGAGCGCCTGGTGTGGTCGCCGCAGGGCTGGCGAATGGAGTCCGCCTAGCTTTCCTGCGCTATCAGCGCCTGCAGTGCGTTCACATCGGTCACCAGCAGCGCCTGGCGCCCCTCCTTGCGCAGCAGGCCGCGCCGGGTGAGGGCGCCCAGCTCGCGCGTGACCTGCTCGCGGTTGGTGCTGATCTTGCTGGCCAGCACCGAGTGCGAAGGCACGGGGCTGATGAGGGCCGTGTGCTCGGGCGATACGCCCGCCTCCCGCGCCAGGCGCAGCAGTTCCATGTGCAGGCGCGTGGGCACGCCCAGGGTGCTCAGTTCCATGACGCGGTCGGTCAGCCGCCGCACCAGGCCGGCCAGGCCTTCCATCATGCGCAGGGCAACGGCGGGCTCGCGCGCCAGCAGGGCCAGGAAGTCCTGGCGCGAGAGGCTGGCCAGCAGCGAGGATTCCAGGGTGACCACATCGGTGGAGCGGGCCTGGCCGTCAATGGCCGCCAGGTCGCCGAAGTGCTCGCGGGGCCCGTAGTCGCGGAAGCTGACCTCGCGCCCGCCCGGCGAATAGGTGGTGATGCGCACGCGCCCGCTGACCAGGAAGAACACGTCGCTGCCCGTGGAGCAGCGGCTGAACACGGGCTGGCGGGCCTGCAGCGGGCGCCATTCGCAGTCGGCGGCGATGCGGTCCAGGCTGGCGCTGCCCAGGCCCTCGAACAGGGCGATGCCGCGCAGGGCGAAACTGGAGGGCTGGGTGGGGTGGGCCATGGAACCAATAGCGGGCGTAAGGTACAAAGATTCTGGATCGGCCAGGCCCGGCCTAAGTTCCTTCAAGCTGCCGTTCTTGCGGTCTTCTCCTGTCTTCTTCCGCCGTCGGGCGCATCATCGCTTTCCATGGCCCGTGTCCCTCATCCGGCTTTGCCGGCTCTGCCGTCCCTGCGCAGCCTCCACTGGTCCACCGGCCTGGTGCTGTGGACCTATGCGGCGCTGCACCTGTTCAATCATGCCCTGGGCCTGGTCTCGCTGGGCACGGCCGAGGCCGTGCGCGAGGGGGTCCACGGCGTGTGGCGATCCCTGCCCGGCAGCCTGCTGCTCTACGGCGCGCTGGCCGTGCACATGGGGCTGGCGCTGCAGGCGCTCGCGCGGCGGCGCAGCCTGCGCATGCCGGCGCTGGAGGCCGTGCGGCTGCTGCTGGGACTGGGCCTGCCGCTGCTGCTGGCCCTGCACGTGCCGGCCACGCGGCTGGCGCAGGAGGCCTGGGGCGTGGACCCCTCGTATGCGCGTATCGTGCGTTCTTCCTGGAATCCGTCCAGCATGGCCATCCAGCTGCTGCTGATGACGGCTGCCTGGACCCATGGCTGCATGGGCCTGCACATGGCCCTGCGCGCGCGCGGCTGGTGGCGGCGCTGGCAGCCGCTGCTGCTCACGGCCGCCGTGCTGCTGCCCGTGCTGGCGGCGCTGGGCATCGTCTCCATGGCGCGCGAGATCGCGGCGGCCGGCCTGCCAGCGTCGGCCGGCCCCTCGCCCGAGGCATCGCAGTGGCTGCGCGCGCTGACGACCGGGCTGCGCCAGGGCTGGCTGGCCTGCCTGGCCGCGCTGCTGGCCGGCCCCTGGCTGTGGCGGCGCATGCGCCTGCGCGGCGCCCGCCAGGTGCTGCTGCACTATCCGGGCCGCACCGTGCAGGTGGCCCAGGGCATGAGCGTGCTCGAAGCCAGCCGCGAGCATGGCATTGCCCATTTGTCGCTGTGCGGCGGCAGGGCGCGCTGCTCCACCTGCCGGGTGCGCGTGTCCGGCCCGGCGGCCCACCTGCCTGCGCCAGGGCGGGACGAGCGCCTCACGCTGGAGCGCGTGGGCGCGCCGCAGGACGTGCGGCTGGCCTGCCAGCTGCGGCCCACGGGCGATGTGCAGGTGGCGCCGCTGTTCCGCTCGCCGGCAGCCGCCCAGGCCGGGCGGGGCGACGAGCAGCGCGAGGTCCGCGAAGTGCGCGCGGTGGCCATCCTGTTCGTGGACCTGCGCCGCTGGTCGGGCCTGGCCGAGCGGCAATGGCCCGTGGACCTGTCCTGGGTGCTGGACCAGTATTTCGAGCGCGTGGGCCAGGCTGTGCACGACAGCGGCGGCATGGCCAACCAGTTCATCGGCGACAGCGTGATGGCCATCTTCGGGCTGGATACCGACCTGGACACGGCCTGCCGCCAGGCCGTGCAGGCCAGCGCCCTCATCGACCGGCGCATGCAGGAATGGAGCCAAACCTTCGAGGCGCAGTTCGGCCAGCCGGTGGATTTCGGCATGGGCCTGCATGCGGGGCGCGCCGCCGTGGGGCGCGTGGGCTTCGAGCACACCACCACCTTCACGGCCGTGGGCGAGGTGGTCAATACGGCCAGCCGCCTGCAGGAATACACCAAGAGCGCCCAGGCGCGGCTGGTGCTGTCGCTGGAGGTGGCGCGCCGCGCGGGCGTGGCCGATGGCCTGGGCGAAGTCCGGCAGGTGCAGGTGCGCGGGCGCTCCGAGCCCCTGCAGGCCCTGCATGTGGCGCGGCCCGGCCTGCAGTGGCCGTGAGCGTGGATGGTGGGCGTGGACGGTGAGCGCGGGAACCGGAGAGTTTGCGCAAAGCTGTGCGTTTAGGCACTGACGTGCAGGCGGGCGAAGACGAGACTGCAGCCATGCAGAACGCAATCACGCGCTGCAGGATTTGACAAAGGATTCGCCATGAAGCACGCAAAGACCCTCTTCGCCATCACCGCCCTTTCTGCCGCCCTTTCCTCCGCCTTGTGGTCGGGCATGGCCTCGGCCGCCACGGTATCTGCAGAAACCTGGTTCGGCGCCGAGCCCGTCGCCTCCGGCCCCGCGCTGTCGCGCGCCGAAGTGCAAGCCGACCTGGCCCTGTGGAACCGCGCCGGCCTCAACGTCTACCGCGAGTCCGACATGAACCACTGGGATGCCGACTACCAGCAGCGCCTGGCCCAGTACCAGCGCATGCGCAGCGGCCCCGAGTACCTGGCCGAAGTGCAGCGCCTGGGCGGCTCGGTGAAGGCGGCCGAAGGCCAGGGTTCCGGCCGTGTCCCGGGTTGAGCCGACCATGCGCGCCGCAACGCATTCCGCTGCCCACGCCGCAGCATCGCCCTGGGCCGACTTCGCACCGCTGCTGGCCCGGGTGCTGCTGAGCCTGCTGTTCATCTACAGCGGCATCGGCAAGCTGATGGGGCCGGAGGGCACCATGGCCTATATCGCCAAGGCGGGCCTGCCGCTGCCCATGCTGTCGTATGCCATGGCGCTGGTGGTGGAGCTGGGCGTGGCCACGGCCCTGCTGCTGGGCTGGCGTACCCGCGAGGCCGCGGCCGTGATGGCCGTGTTCAGCGTCATGTCGGCGCTGATGTTCCACAACCAGTTCGGCGACAAGGGCCAACTGGTGCAGTTCCTGAAGAACCTGGCGATCGCCGGGGGATTCGTGCAACTGATGCTGGCGCCCGTGGCGCGCTGGAGCCTGGACGCGCGGCGTTGAATGCGAGCCAGTGTTGTGCGCTGAACACCGCCAATGAAACCGGCGCTGCCCAAAGCCGGGGACACCGAGGAAGGGCAGCCCCGCACCGAGGGTGTCGTCCCCCTCCCGCGTAGCGAGAGAGGGGGAAGGCGCGAAGCGCCTCAGGGGGTGTCTATTGTTTTCACACCTTGATGCCCTTCTCAGCCAGGCGTCGGGCGTAGGCGGCGAGGATCAGCCGCTCCGAATGCACCAGGTAGTCATTGAGCGCGGCAGCGGCCTCGGCCGGCTTGCCGTCCTCGAACTGCTGCAGGATGCGCGCATTCATGTCCACATAGGGGGCATGCAGGAAGTGCGGGTCGCGCAGCAGGCCGAAGGCCAGTCGCAGCTCGGCCAGCAGGTGCTCGAACATGGTGTCCAGGCGCTCGCTGTCGGCCAGCTGCACCACGGCCTTGTGGAAACTCATGTTGGCCGTGCCCACGCCCGACCAGTCCTGGGCCTCGCGGTGGCGCTGCGCTGCCTCCACGGCTTCGCGCATCAGGCTGCGAGCCGGGTGCATGGGATAGGCCTGGGCCAGCGCCTGGCACTCCACCATGCGGCGCACGCGGTAGATGTCGATGATGGAGGCGATGCTGGGCGCCGCCACCGACACGCCCTTGTTGGGCTCGTGCACCAGCAGCCCCTCCTTGGTCAGCAGCCGAAAGGCCTCGCGCAGCGTGTTGCGCGAGATCTGCAGGCTTTCGCTGAGTGAGGCCTCCGACAGCTTTTGCCCGGGCTCCCAGGCACCATCGATGAGTTTGCTGCGCAGCTGCTCGGTCACGCGGTCGGTCAGGTTGAGGATATCGGTGCTGCGGGTCATGGTGATGGGGGATGCAAGGGTCGATGGGCAGTGTAGCCAGGGCCGGCACTCCTGCCTGCCTCGCGTGGTGCTCAGTTGTCGTGATGCAGCCGCGTGAAGGTCTGCAGGGTGCTGTCCACGGCCTCGTCGTCAATGTGGCGGTGCGTGACCAGGCGCAGCAGGCCTGCGCTGCCCGTGCGCACCAGCACGCCGGCTTCGGCCAGGCGTGCCTCCCAAAGGCGCGCATCGGCCGCGCTGGTGCCTACGCGCACCTGCACGATGTTGGTCTGCGGCAGCTCGGCCGTGCACCATGCCGGGTGGATGGCGCGCAGGCCCTGGTGCAGGCGGCGGGCGCGTGCGTGGTCCTCGGCCAGGCGATCGACCATGTGCTCCAGCGCCACCAGGCCCGCCGCCGCGATCACGCCGGCCTGGCGCATGGTGCCGCCCAGCATGCGCCGTATGCCGCGCGCCCGCGTGATGAAGTCGGCCGGGCCCATGAGCACCGAGCCCACCGGAGCCGACAGGCCCTTGGACAGGCAGACGGTGACCGAATCCGTGTGCGCGGCGATCTCGCGGCAGGACAGGCCCAGTGCCACGGCGGCATTGAACAGGCGCGCGCCATCGGTATGCACGGGCACGCCATGGCGGGCGGCCAGGGCATGCAGGGCCGCCAGCGACTCGGGCGCCGCGACGCTGCCGCCCCGTGCGTTGTGGGTGTTCTCCACGGCCACGAGGGCGCTGGGGCAGCGCGCGGATGCCGAGGTGTCCAGCGCCGCTTCCAGCGCGGGCAGGGCGATCAGGCCGCCGTCGCCGGGCAGGCTGCGGTAGTGCATGCCGGTCAGGCCCGCGGCTGCGCGCTCGGCGTTCAGCAGATGGCTGCCGGCCTCGGCCAACACCTCGCCGGGCATGCGGCCATGGGCGAGCACGGCCACGAGGTTGCCCATGGTGCCGCTGGCCACGAACAGGCCTGCGGCCTTGCCAAAGCGCTGGGCCGCCGTCTCTTCCAGCGCACGCACCGTCGGGTCGCCGTCCAGGCCGTCGTCGCCCAGCGGGGCGCAGGCCATGGCTTCGAGCATCTGCGGCGTGGGGCGCGTGACGGTGTCGCTGCGCAGGTCAACGGCGTCGTGGTGATGGTGCAGGGAGGGCATTCAGTCCGCCTTGATGTTGCGTTCCTTGATGACGCGGGCCCAGCGTGCGGCGTCGGTCTCCATCTGGGCGCCGAACTCCGCTGGAGTGCGGGGCGTCAGTTCCAGCCCCAGGGACTGCAGCTTGGCCTGGAGCGCGGGCGTGGCCATGGCGCGGGCCACGGCATCGTGCAGCGCGGTCTGTATGCCGGGGGGCAACCGGGCAGGCGCCAGCAGGCCGAACCAGTGCAGCACGGTGAGGCCGCGCACGCCGCTTTCGGCCATCGTGGGCACCTGGGGCAGGGCCGGCGAGCGCTGGGCACCCGTGGTGGCCAGGGCGCGCAGCGCGCCGCTTTTGATATGGGGTATCACGGTGGGGGCCGAGGAGAACATGCTCTCGGTATGGCCGGCCACCACGTCGGCGACGGCCTGGCCCGAGCCCTTGTAGGGAATGTGGGTGATGAAGGTGTCCGTCTGCTGCTTGAACAGCTCGCCTGCCAGATGCGTGGCCGTGCCCGTGCCGCCCGAGGCGAAGTTGATCTGGCCGGGCCGTGCCCGGGCCATCGCGATGTATTCCTTCACGCTCTGCGCCTTGAGCTTGGGGTTGACGGCCAGCACCAGTGGCGAGGAGCCGATCAGGGCCACGGGCGTGAAGTCCTTGAGCGCGTCGTACGGTGTCTTGTAGAGACTGGGCGTGATGGTGTGCGGCATGTCGGCCAGGAGCAGCGTGTAGCCGTCGGGCGCGGCGCGTGCCACCAGCTCGGCGCCCAGCATGGCCGAGGCGCCGGGCTTGTTGTCCACGACCACGGGCTGGCCCAGTTCGCGCGACAGCTCCGTGCCCAGCGCACGGGCGATGTTGTCCGAGCCGCCTCCGGCCGTGTAGGGCACAACGATGCGCACGGGCTGCGCAGGCCATTTCTGCGCCAGGGCAAGACCGGGCAGGGCAGCCGCTGCCAGTATGAGCAGGCGGCGCTGCAGGCCCCGGTGCGAAGCGGGATGTGCAGCAGGGTGCAAGGCGGGGTGCGGAAGTGGGTGACGTTCGGCAGGCATGGCGAAGGCTCCTTGGTGCAGCGACAGGAAGAAACGATGGGCCGATCCGCCAGCGGCCTGGCCCGCAAGCCACCCGCCTTCATCAACCGATGAAGCGCCCCGCATTGCCCAGCACGCCCAGGTCGATGAAGCTGGAGCCGACATGGGGCGTCTGGCCGCTGTAGTCGATGACGAAGCCGCCCATGTCCCAGTTGCGGATGCCGGCCAGCGCCGAGCGCAGCTTGGCCTGGCTGGGGTCGCGGCCTGCGCGTTCCAGGCCCTCGGCCAGCACGCGTGTGTTCACATAGGCTTCCAGCGTGCCCAGCGAGAACTCCTGCTGCCCGTGGGCGCGCATGGCGGCCTGGTAGTCGCGCACCACCTGCAGCTTGGCCTGGTGGGGCGCGGGAACGACCATGGTCAGGGCGATGCCCCGGGCGTCCTCGCCCAGCGGCTTGAGGCTGTCGTTGGGCAGGGTCACGCTCAGGCCGGTGAGCAGCACGCCGGGCGCGCTCTTGCGCAGGCCGCGCACCAGATCGACCGACACCGTGCCAGCCGTGGCCAGCAGCACGGCCGAGGGGTGGGCCGCGTCCACTTTGTTCAACACATCGGCCAGATTCTTGCCATCGGTGGCGATGGCCGCCTGCACGGCGGGGGCCATCTTCTCGGCCTCCAGGGCGCGCGTGGCGTCCTCCAGCATTTCGCGGCCGTAGGCGTTGTCCAGGTAGACGATGCCAATGCCCTTGAGCCCCATGCCCGCAAGGCGCTGGACCAGGCGGCGGACCTCGGTGGTGTAGCTGGCGCGCACATGGAAGACGTTGCGCGATCCCTTGCGCAGCGACGAGGCGCCCGTGAACGGCGCCACATAGGGAACGCCGGCTTCCTCGATCAGCGGGATGACGGCGGCGTTGTTGGGCGTGCCCACGCAGGACAGCAGGGCAAAGGCCGTGCCCTTGGAGAGCATCTGCCGCACGTTGTCGGCCGAGCGCTGGGGCACGTAGCCGTCGTCAACCATCTGCAGCTGCAGCGTGCGGCCCTGGATGCCGCCACGTGCGTTGATCTGCGCCATGGCCGCTTCCGTGCCCAGCTTGATGTCGGAGCCGAACCCGGCCAGCGGGCCGCTCATGGCGGCCGAGCAGCCGATGGTGAGGGTCTTGGCGGACAGGCCTGCCTCATCGGCGAAGGCATTGCGCACGAAGGCCGGCGCCAGCGCGGGAACCGCTGCGATGGCTGCAGCACGGGGAAGCAGGGAAACAAGTTGACGGCGTTGCATGGATTCAGAGCTCGGACAAAAGGGATGGGAGCAGGAAGGTGCCATTCACGCCGACTGCCACGCGTGCGCCGCAGGCCGGGAGGGCGGCCCATTGTAGGAGGCGGCCTCGTCACAGGCGATACCGGGGCAGGGGCATTGTTGTGTTCATGCCTTCTATGGATGTTCAATATTCGATAGTTTTTGGCATTTGAAAACCCCGTGCGTGCTCAATCCCTAGGCAACGATATGCGGGTTTGTACTATCAGCATGCGCTGATTGTCTTATTCACAATTCGTTTCTGTAAGACAAATTCTTTGTTTTGTTGAACAAAACCAGGTTGGCAGCGCACTCCACGCCACCGGGTTGGGCCTGCGGGGCGGCTTGACGGCCGCACCGCACCGCGGGGTGTGAAGGGGGAATCAACATGCTGACTGACGTCAATCTCTGGCCGCTTATCGGAGTGGCCATCATCGTTGCGGGCTTCGTGCTGCGCTTCAATCCCATGCTGGTCGTGATCGTCACGGCCATCGGCACGGCACTGGCGGCGGGCTTCCCCGTCGACAAGGTGCTGGCCACCATTGGCACGGGCTTCATCAAGACGCGCAACCTGCCGCTGATCATCCTGCTGCCGCTGGCCGTGATCGGCCTGCTGGAGCGCCATGGCCTGCGCCAGCACGCGCAGAACTGGATCAGCTCCATCAAGTCGGCCACCGCAGGCCGTCTGCTCATCGTCTACCTGGCCGCACGCCAGCTGACGGCCGCCGTGGGCCTGACCAGCCTGGGCGGGCATCCGCAGATGGTGCGCCCGCTGCTGGCGCCCATGGCCGAAGGTGCGACCCAGTCGCGCTTCGGCATCCTGCCCGCCAAGGTGCGTGACAAGCTGCGCGCCTACTCGGCCGCCACGGACAACGTGGGCCTGTTCTTCGGCGAGGACATCTTCGTGGCCTTCGGCGCCATCGTGCTGATGACCACCTTCCTGAAGGAAGCCGGCATCGAGGTCGAGCCCATCCACGTCGCGCTGTGGGGCATTCCCACGGCCATCTGCGCCTTCGTGATCCATGCCTGGCGCCTGCGCCGCCTGGACCGCATGCTGGAGCGCGAACTGGCCCAGTACAAGGCCGGTGTCGAAGCCGACGCAGCCAACGCCAACGCCACCCAAGCCAAGGGAGCCTGAAATGACGCTGACCATCCAACACCTGTACTACCTGGTCGGCTTCGTCCTGGCCGTCACGGCCGTGATGACGCTGCGCGATGCCAGCAACCCCAAGCGCTGGTCCAGCGGCCTGTTCTGGGCGCTGTATGCAGCCGTCTTCCTGGTGGGCAATGAACTGTCGCCCGTGATCGTGGGCGTGATCGCCGTGGCCATGGCCCTGATCGCCGGCTTCGGCGGCGTGGGCAGTGGCCGCCATGCGCCGCGCAGCGATGCCGAATACCTGGCCAGCGCCAAGCGCCTGGGCAACAAGCTGTTCGTGCCGGCCCTGGCGATTCCGCTGATCACCATGGTGGGCACGCTCAGCGCCTCGCACCTGGTCTTCGGCGGCACGCCCCTGCTGGACCCCAAGGCCACCACGCTGGTGAGCCTGGGCGTGGGCTGCGTGCTGGCGCTGGGCCTGGCCTGCTGGCTGACCCGCGAGACGCCGGCCCAGGGCATGCGCGAATCGCGCCGCCTGACCGATGCGCTGGGCTGGGCCCTGGTCCTGCCCCAGATGCTGGGCATGCTGGGCCTGGTGTTCTCGGACGCCGGCGTGGGCAAGGCCGTGGCCTATGTGACCACCACCTATATCAACATGGACATCCGCTTCGTGGCCGTGGCCGTCTACGTGCTGGGCATGGCGCTGTTCACGGTGGTCATGGGCAATGGCTTCGCGGCCTTCCCGGTGATGACGGGCGGCGTGGGCGTGCCCATCCTGGTCGGCGTCTACCATGGCGACCCGGCCGTGATGGCGGCCATCGGCATGCTCTCGGGCTACTGCGGCACCCTGCTGACGCCCATGGCGGCCAACTTCAACCTGGTGCCCGCCGCGCTGCTGGAGATCGACAAGAATGCCGTGATCCGCGCCCAGGTGCCCACGGCCCTGGCCCTGCTGACCGCCAATGTCTTCCTGCTGTACTTCCTGATGTTCCGTTAAAGGACGGACTGTTGCCATGACCGATTCCACTTCCCCGCGCATCCTGGTGACCGGCTTCGAGCCGTTCGAGCAGGACCCTGTCAATCCCTCGTGGGAAGTGGCGCGTGCCCTGCATGGCGAGACCGTGGAGGGCGCCACCGTCCACGGCCTGCAGCTGCGCTGCGTGTTCGGCGAATCGCTGCGCCAGCTGCAGGAGGCGCTGGCGCAACTGCAGCCGGTGCTGGTCATCAGCCTGGGCCTGGCCGGCGGCCGCAGCGAGTTCACGCCCGAGCGCGTGGCCATCAATATCGACGACGCCCGCATTCCCGACCATGCGGCGCGCCAGCCCGTGGACCAGGTGGTGATCCCGGGCGCGCCCGCCGCGTACTTTTCCACGCTGCCCATCAAGGCCGTGGTGCACAACCTGCGCGCGCGGGGCATTCCGTCTTCCGTGTCCAACACGGCGGGCACCTTTGTCTGCAACCACGTGTTTTTCGCGCTCATGCACTGGCTGGCCCAGGGCAAGGCTGCGCCGGGCGCGCGTGGCGGCTTCATCCACGTGCCGGCCCTGCCCGAGCAGGCAGCGCGCAAGCCGGGCATGCCCAGCATGTGCCTTGCCGACCAGGTGGCTGCGGTGCGCGAGACCATTCGCACGGCCCTGACCGTGACCCAGGATCTGAAGGAAAACGCCGGCCAGCTGCACTGAGAGCCTGTGCACCGAGTCCGGCGAGGAGAGAACGATGAAAATTGACCTGAACAGTGATCTTGGCGAGAGCCTGGGCGGATGGCGCATGGGCGACGACGCCGCCATGCTCGACATCGTCAGCAGCGCCAACGTGGCCTGCGGATTCCATGCCGGCGACCCGGCAGGCATCCTGGAGACGCTCAAGGCCGCCCGCGAGCGCGGCGCCATGGTGGGCGCCCATGTGTCCTATCCCGACCTCGTCGGCTTCGGCCGGCGCAACATGGATGTGGCCAGCGCCGACCTGGTGGCCGGCGTCATCTACCAGATCGGTGCGCTGCAGGGCCTGGCCCGCGTGGCCGGCACCGAGGTGCGCTACGTCAAGCCGCACGGCGCGCTCTACAACACCATTGCCCACGACAGGCGCCAGGCCACCGACGTGATCACGGCCATGCGCGCCATCGACCCCAGCCTGGTGCTGGTGGCGCTGGCCGGCTCGCCCCTGATCGACTGGGCGCGCGATGCGGGCCTGACCGTGGTGGCCGAGGCCTTTGCCGACCGCGGCTACACGCCCGAGGGCACCCTGGTTTCGCGCCGCGATCCGGGCGCCGTGCTGCACGATGTGGACCAGATCTCCGCGCGCATGCTGTCCCTGGTGCGCGACGGCGTGGTCGAGGCCGTCGATGGCAGCCTGGTGCGCATTGCCGCCGACTCCATCTGCGTGCACGGCGACAGCCCCGGTGCCGTGGCCATTGCACGCCACCTGCGCGAACGTTTCGAGCAGGAGGGCGTGCGCATTTCCTCCTTCGTGGGCTGAGGGCACACCATGCGTTTTCTACCCGTCAACCGGCAGGCCCTGATGGTGGAGCTGGCCGATCTCGATGAAACCCTGGCCCTGCTGGGCTCGCTGCAGCGCGAGCCCATCGATGGCGTGCAGGAGCTGGTGCCGGCCGCGCGCACCGTGCTCGTGCAGTTCGCTCCCGCCAGGCTGGGCGTGGCCGAGCTGGTGCGCCGCATTGCCGCGCGCGACCTGGGCCAGCGTGCCGAGCGCAGCAATGTGCTGGTCGAGATTCCCGTGCACTACGACGGCGAGGACCTGGCTGACGTGGCGCAGCTGCTGGGCATCACGCCCGAGGAAGTCGTGCGCCGCCACACGGGCAGCGAGTACGCCGTGGCCTTCACGGGCTTCGCGCCCGGCTTTGCCTACCTCAGCGGGGGCGATCCGATCTTCAACGTGCCGCGCCGCACCACGCCGCGCACGCGCGTGCCGGCCGGCTCGGTGGCGCTGGGCGGCACGTTCAGCGCCGTCTATCCCCAGGCCAGCCCGGGCGGCTGGCAACTGATAGGCCGCACCTCGGCCCGCATGTGGGACCTGGCGCGCGAGCTGCCCGCGCTGCTGCAGCCCGGCTACCGCGTGCGCTTTGTCGATGCGGCCGGCATGGCACAGGTGGATGAGGCGCCCGCGCCCGCCGTGGCGCAGGCCGCGCCGCATGAAGGCAACGCGCTGCGCGTCAAGGCCACGGGCCTGATGACGCTGTTCCAGGACCGGGGCCGGCTGGGCCAGGCCGGGCAGGGCGTCTCGGCCTCGGGCGCCATGGACCAGGCAGCCTTCAAGGCTGCCAACCGCCTGGTCGGCAATGCCAGCGACCTGGCCGTGCTGGAGACCGTGGGCGGTGGCCTGTCGCTGCAAAGCCAGGGCGAGACCGTGGTCGCCATCACGGGCGCCGATGCGCCCCTGACCGTGACCACCGGGTCCGGCCAGCGCTGGAGCGTGCCGCGCTACCAGGCCGTGGCCCTGGCCGATGGCGACCAGTTGACCGTGGGTCAGCCCGTGGCCGGCGCGCGCTGCTATGTGGCGGTGCGCGGCGGCTTTGCCGTCACGCCCGTGCTGGGCAGCGCCTGCACCGACACCCTGGCGAATGTCGGCCCAGCCGCCCTGGCCGTGGGCCAGGTCCTGCCCGTTCGGCCTGCGGACCGCAAGGCCGTGGCCGCACCCGAGCTGCCGCCCGAATCCCTGCCCACCACCGGGCAGGACGTGGTGCTGGACGTGGAACTGGGCCCGCGCACCGACTGGTTCACGCCCGAGGCCGTGGCCCTGCTGGCCGCGCAGCGCTGGCAGGTCACGCCGCAGTCCAACCGCGTGGGCCTGCGCGTGGCGGGCGAGCAGCCCCTGGCGCGCGCCGTGGCCGGCGAGCTGCCCAGCGAAGGCACGCCGCTGGGCGCCATCCAGGTGCCCCCCAGCGGCCAGCCCGTGCTGTTCCTGGCCGACCATCCGCTGACGGGCGGCTATCCCGTCATCGGCTGCGTGGCGCCGCACCACCTCGATCTGGCCGGCCAGATTCCCGTGGGCGCCTGGATCCGCTTCAACCCCATCCGCGCCTTCGAGGAATACACCCCCGGCGCGCAAGGCTCCAAGAACTGAACGCGGGGAGCGCCCGGTGGCGCCTGCCCGCAACTGAAAGAAGCTGATCATGAAAAAAGTCCTGATTGCCAACCGTGGCGAGATCGCCGTCCGCATCGCCCGCGCCTGCGCCGACTACGGCGTGAAATCCGTGGCCGTCTACGCCGATGCCGACATCGACGCCCTGCACGTGCGCATGGCCGACGAGGCCTATGGCCTGGACGGCGAGCGCCCGGCCGACACCTACCTGAACATCGCCAAGCTCATCGCCATCGCGCACAAGAGCGGCGCCGACGCCGTGCACCCCGGCTACGGCTTCCTGTCCGAAAGCGAAGCCTTTGCGCGCGCCGTGCTGGATGCGGGCCTGCGCTGGATCGGCCCCACGCCCGAGACCATCGCCAAGCTGGGCGACAAGGTCGAGGCGCGCAAGATCGCCCTGCAGGTCGGCGCTCCCCTTGTGGCCGGCACGCCCGACCCCGTCAAGGATGCCGGCGAAGTGCTGGCCTTTGCCCAGCAGCACGGCCTGCCCATCATCATCAAGGCCGCCTTCGGCGGCGGCGGGCGCGGCATGAAGATCGCGTGGCGCATGGACGAGGTGGAGGAACTCTTTCACTCGGCCGTGCGCGAGGCCGTCACCGCCTTCGGCCGCGGCGAATGCTTCGTCGAGCAGTTCCTGGACCGCCCGCGCCATATCGAGGCCCAGGTGCTGGCCGACACCCACGGCAACGTGGTCGTGCTGGGCACGCGCGACTGCTCGCTGCAGCGGCGCAACCAGAAGCTGGTGGAAGAGGCCCCGGCGCCCTTCCTCAGCGACGAGCAGCGCGCCCGCATCCACAGCTCGGCGCGCGACATCTGCGCGGCGGCCGGCTACGTCAGCGCTGGCACGGTGGAATTCCTGCTGAGCCAGACGGGCGCCATCTCCTTCCTCGAAGTCAACACGCGCCTGCAGGTCGAGCATCCCGTGACCGAGCAGACCACGGGCGTGGACCTGGTGATCGAGCAACTGCGCGTGGCCGATGGCCTGCCCCTGTCCATCACCGAAACCCCGGCGCCGCTGGGCCACTCCATCGAATTCCGCATCAACGCCGAAGACGTGGGCCGCGGCTTCCTGCCCACGCCCGGCCCCGTGGTGCGGTTCGATCCGCCCTCGGGCCCCGGCGTGCGCCTGGACACGGGCGTGCAGACCGGCTCGGTCGTGCCCGGCAGCTTCGACTCGCTGATGGCCAAGCTCATCGTCAGCGGCGCCACACGCGAACAGGCCCTGGCCCGCGCACGCCGCGCGCTGGCCGAGTTCCGCATCGAAGGCCTGTCCTCCGTCCTGCCCTTCCACCGCGCCGTCATCGGCCATGCCGACTTCGTGGGCAGCGACGGCTTCAAGGTCCACACGCGCTGGATCGAATCCGACTTCGCCGAACCCCTGGCTGCCGCCGTGCGCGCCGAGCCGCTGCCCGACGCCAGCCTGGTGCGCTGCGCGGTCGAGATCGACGGGCGACGGGTGTCGCTGGGGCTGCCTGCGGTGCTGCTGCAGGGGCTGGCATCGGCTGGCGGCGGTGTGGCTGCCGCGCCGGCTGCCGAATCTGCAGTGGACCCCGCTGCCGTCACCTCACCCATTGCAGGCAATCTGCATGCGTGGAAGGTGGCCGATGGCGACACCGTCCAGGAAGGCGATGTGATTGCCGTCATGGAGGCCATGAAGATGGAGATGCAGGTGACTGCGCATCGCAGTGGGGTGGTGGCTTTGGTGGCTGAGGCGGGGAAGGCGCAGGTGTTGGGGGCTGTGATTGCTCGGATTGGCTGATTTCTGTTTGACCTGTTTTTGATTTTGTTGTGCCTCTGGGGGCAGGAGCCGGGTTTCGGCCCGGCGGCCGACCTACTTTCTTATCGCGCGACCGGAGTGCCGGCCATAAGAAAGTAGGCAAAGAAGCGCGCCCCGAACTGCCCACGACCCCTTCGCTTCGCTACGGGGCGACCTGCGTTGGGCGGGATGTGGGGTGTGCCGCAGAACTCGCTGCGCGCTGGCGCGCTTCGCTCAAACAACTGCGGCAAGTCAGATGACGAAGCAAGCCTGTCCTTCGGCAGGCTTGCCACCCCGCATCCCGCCCAACGCAGGCGTGGGCAGAAGGGGGGGAGGCTGGGGAACAGCCAAAAATACAAACAGCCAGAAATACAAACAGCCGATGCGCATTGGTGCGCTCGGCTGTTTTCATGGAGTTTGGTGCGGCGTCAGGGTTCGGGCGTGGCGGTGTTGCGCAAGACGTGGATTTCGTCGTCCATGGAGGTGGCCAGCCGCTCGGCGCTGTGCTGGATGGAGCGCAGGGCGTTGATCACCACATCCGGATCGCGCAGGCCCTCGGGCGTTTTCAGCCATGACTGCGCGAGTTGGGACAGGGCGGAAACCTCGTTGCAGCCTGACTGAACCATGGTGTTCATCTCTGCGATGGCCATGTTCAACTGCGTTGTCCTGGCGTTGTTGGATCGGACTTCCTGCTTCATGGCCTGGCCTTCCGTGTGCAGGGGGCCAGGGTCAAATGCGCTGTGTGCATGGTTCGGTGCTCCTTTGAGAGACTTGAAGCCACCCGTTCACGTTTTGAAGCGCGAAGAAGGTGGACGGGATGTTCAAAACACGCTCAAAGACGTGCGGACGCCCTTACGGGTAGCCCCATCCCGCCCGTAACCGTAGGGACGTGGGCAGGCGCCCACAGTCCAGTGATCCAGACGTGACAAGGCCTCGTTGACGGGGAGGCCGCACCGCTTTGAGAAAAGGTGTTTTGAAGCACCAGCCCCGGTACAAGGGGCCGCTCGGAATGATAGAGGCTTTGAAAGAAAAGCGAGGCCAAGGCCCCAGGCCGAGCACAGCGACGGCCCGAAAAAACTCCCCCGTATGTCAGCGCCTGCGGCGTGGTGGTTGCGGGGTTGCAGTCCTGCCGAAGGACAGGACTGCTTCGTGATCTGACTCGCCGTGATGTTTGAACGTAGCGCGCAGCGCGAAGTGAGTTTCACGGCGAACCCTGCAACCGCCACGACGCAGGTTGCCCCGCAGCGAAGCGAAGGGGTCGCGGACATCCGGGTCGCCTTTTCTTGGCCTACCTTCTTTTGGCGAAGCAAAAGAAGGTAGGTCGGCCGCCGGGCCGAGACCCGGCCTCGAAAAACAACTCCCCGGCAGGGAACAAAACAGATCCCTGAACCCATCAGGAAGACTCAGCGCCCACCCTGAAAACTACGCGTGCTATACAGATCCGCCGGCAGCCGCGATAGCAGCGGCAGACCAGACACCGCATCCACAGGCTGCCTCTCGATGTAGTTGAAGAACACATCGGAATCGAGCACGCCAATGTCCAGACGGCGCGCATCAGGCACGGCCGCCAGCGTCTTGTAGCCATCGCCACCCGTGGCATTGAAGCTCAGCACGAACAGCTTGTAGGTGCGCGCCGCATCCAGCGGCTTCCACGTCTTGCTCGCGTTGTCATACACCTCGATGCCCGACACGCGCTGGCCGGCGGCCGCTGCCGCATTCACGTCAAAGCGCAGGCCGCCCGTGTAGGGGTAGGGGCCGGTCGTGCCGCTGGGGCCGTAGACGGCCTGCAGGCCGTCCTCGAGCATGCCCTTGACTTCCGTGCCGGTGATGTCCAGGCGGAACAGCTTGTTGCCGAAGGGCAGGACCTGGATGACCTGGGCGGCCGTGGTCTGGCCCAGCAGCGGGATGCGCACGCCGCCGCCGCTTTGCAGGGTGATGTCGGCGCCGCCGTAGTGGCGGTTGGCTTCTTCCAGGTAGGCCTGGGCCACGAGCTGCTGGATGTCGCCGCCGCGCACGCTGACGCTGCCTTCGGCATTGCAGGCGGCGCTGGACTGGCTGTAGTTCATGGTGCCGACGCCGCCGGGCACGCGGCGCGAGCACAGTTCCTGGGGCACGGTGGCGACCTGCTTGAGGTTGAACTGGGCAACCTTGTCCTTGAAGGGCTGCAGCGCGGCCGTGGCCTTGGCCGAGGGCGTGGTCACGCGCAGCACGCCGGTGGCGGCGGCGCTGGCCTTGAGCGCGGTCTTTTGCGCATCGGTGGCGGCCTTGCCGGCGATGGTGAAGCTGTCGCCGATCAGCACATGGGGCGTGCCCGTGCACTGGGTGACGCGGCCGTCGGCGTCGAACTGGACCTTGAGGTCGCCGACGACCTGGGCGTACTCCCAGGCCTGGACCACGCAGACGGGGCTGCCGTCCTTGTCGGCCAGGCGCGTGGGGTAGGCGCCGCCGGGCGTGCCCACGCCCGTGGTGTTGAGCACGTCGGGGCCGAGCAGGGTGTGCGAGTCGCCGCCCACGACCACGTCCACGCCGCTGAGCTTGGGCACGATCTGGCGGTCGTACTCATAGCCCACGTGGCTCATGACGATGATCTTGTTGATGCCCTTGGCGCGCAGCGCGTCGATTTCGCGCTGGGCCGCCGTGGCCTCGTCCTCGAAGGTGGTGTCGGCATCGGGGCTGGACGATGCCTTGGTCTTGCCCGCAATGGTCAGGCCGACGATGCCGATCTTCTGGCCGCCGCGCTCCACCACGGTGGAGGGGTTCACATAGCCGGGCGCCTTGGCCGCGTTCAGGGCCGAGTTGGCGCCAAAGCGCACGTTGGCGCTGAGCACGGGCGTCTTGCAGCTGCCTGTGCGCAGGCGGTCCAGGAAGGACTTGAGGCCGCTGTCGCCCTTGTCGAACTCGTGGTTGCCCAGCGTGAAGGCGTCAAAGCAGACGGTGTTCATGAGGGCGGCATCGGCCTCGCCGTCGGCGCCTGCACGGTTGAAGTACAGCGTGCCGGTGAGCGCGTCGCCGGCGTGCAGCTTGAGCACGTTGGGCGACTGCGCGGCCAGCTCCTCGATGGCCTGGGTCACGCGCGCAAAGCCTGCGGCGTCCACGGCCACGGCTTCGGCCTTGCCCGTGCCGGCGTCCAGCTGCAGGGTCTTGCTCTTGGACTCCAGCGTGGAGTGGTGATCGTTGATGTGCAGAATGCGCAGCTCCAGCGGCTGGCCTGCGGGCGTGTCGTTGCCGGAGCCGCCGCAACCGGCGATCAGGGCGGAGGCAGCCAGGGCCACGGCCAGCGGGCGCAGGGCGGGGCGATGGGAGGTCAAGGACATGAACGGGTTCTCTCTGTATCGGTTTGTCACGGCCGCCGATGCTGGGCAAGGCTGATGACACGGCGATGAAATCGCCTTGCGGGGGGCTTGACCTTGACATGGTGGCAATCTCTAAAGTGCCTGCATGCGAGAACAAAGGAGTCAGGCAATGAATGCATCGACCAAGGCCGGCATGGCCATAGACCTGCCCGTTCAGGGCATGACCTGCGCCTCCTGCGTGGGGCGTGTGGAGCGCGCGCTCAAGAAGCTGCCGGGCGTGCAGGAAGCCGTGGTCAACCTGGCCACCGAAAAGGCCAGCATCCGCTTCGAGGGCGCGGCCGATCTGCCGGCCGCCATTGCAGCCATCGAGAAGGCCGGCTACGAGGTGCCCCAGTCCAGCGTGGAACTGGAAGTGGAGGGCATGACCTGCGCCTCCTGCGTGGGCCGCGTGGAGCGGGCGCTGAAAAAGGTGGAGGGCGTGCAATCGGCCAGCGTGAACCTGGCCACCGAACGTGCAGTGGTGACGCTGGCTGGCAGTGCAGATGTGGCGGCCCTTGTGGCAGCTGTGCACAAGGCCGGGTACGAAGCGCGTCCGCTGGGCGCCAGCGCGAACCCGGCCAGTGAAGGCGGCGCTGCGCAGTCGCCGGCCGAAGACGGCACGGAGCAGCGCCAGGCGCGCGAGCGTGCGTCGCTCAAGCGCTCGCTGGTCGTGGCCACGGTGTTCGCGCTGCCGGTGTTCGTGCTGGAGATGGGCGGCCACATGGTGCCGGCCTTCCACCACTGGGTGGGGCAGGCCATCGGCACCCAGAACAGCTGGTATCTGCAGTGCCTGCTGTCGGCCATCGTGCTGTTCGGGCCGGGCCTGCGCTTTTTCCAGAAAGGCATTCCCGCGCTGCTGCGCGGCGCGCCCGACATGAATTCGCTGGTGGCCGTGGGCACCTCGGCGGCCTTTGCCTATTCGCTGGTGGCCACCTTCGTGCCGCAGTGGCTGCCGGCCGGCACGGTGAATGTGTATTACGAGGCGGCGGCCGTGATCGTGGCGCTGATCCTGCTGGGCCGCTTCATGGAGGCGCGCGCCAAGGGCAATACCTCGGAGGCCATCCGCCGCCTGGTGCGCCTGCAGGCCAAGACGGCGCGCGTGCGCAAGGACGGCGCCGTGCAGGAAGTGGACATCGCCGCCGTGCGTGCGGGCGACACCATCGAGGTGCGGCCCGGCGAGCGCATTCCCGTCGATGGCGAGGTCATCGAGGGCAGCAGCTTCGTCGATGAATCCATGATCAGCGGCGAGCCCGTGCCGGTCGAGAAAACCCCGGGTGCCGAACTGGTCGGCGGCACGGTGAACCAGAACGGCGCGCTGGCCTTTCGCGCCACCAAGGTGGGCGCGGACACGCTGCTGGCGCAGATCATCCGCATGGTCGAGCAGGCCCAGGGCTCCAAGCTGCCCATACAGGCGCTGGTGGACCAGGTCACCATGTGGTTCGTGCCGGCCGTGATGGCCGTGGCCCTGCTGACCTTCGGCGCCTGGCTGGCCTGGGGGCCGTCGCCCGCACTGAGCTTTGCGCTGGTCAATGCTGTGGCCGTGCTCATCATCGCCTGCCCCTGCGCCATGGGCCTGGCCACGCCCACCTCCATCATGGTGGGCACGGGCCGGGCCGCGCAGATGGGCGTGCTGCTGCGCAAGGGCGAGGCCCTGCAGACCTTGAAAGATGCCCGCGTGGTGGCCGTGGACAAGACCGGCACGCTGACGCGCGGCCGCCCCGAACTGACCGACCTGGTGCTGGCCCCGGGCTTCGAGGGCGAGCGCAGCCGCGTGCTGGCGCTGGTGGCGGCCGTGGAGGACCGCTCCGAGCACCCGATTGCGCGCGCCATCGTGGATGCTGCCAAGGCCGAGGATCTGCCGCTGGGTGCTGTTGATCGCTTTGAATCGGTGACAGGCTTTGGCGTGCGCGCCCAGGTGGACGGCGTGCGCGTGGAGATCGGTGCCGACCGCTTCATGCGGGAATTGGGCCTGCAGGTGGACACGCTGGCAGACGAGGCCGCGCGCCTGGGCGACGAAGGCAAGACGCCGCTGTATGCCGCGGTGGACGGACGCCTGGCCGCCATGATCGCCGTGGCCGATCCCATCAAGGACAGCACGCCGGCCGCCATTGCCGCGCTGCACGCCTTGGGCCTGAAGGTGGCCATGATCACCGGAGACAACCGCCGCACGGCCGAGGCCATTGCGCGCCAGCTGGGCATCGACGAGGTGGTGGCCGAGGTGCTGCCCGGCGGCAAGGTCGATGCCGTCAAGCGCCTGAAGGCCGAGCACGGCACGCTGGCCTATGTGGGCGACGGCATCAACGACGCGCCGGCCCTGGCCGAGGCCGATGTGGGCCTGGCCATCGGCACGGGCACGGACATCGCCATCGAGGCGGCCGACGTGGTGCTGATGTCGGGCGACCTGGGCGGCGTGCCCAATGCGATTGCGCTGTCCAAGGCCACCATGGCCAATATCCGGCAGAACCTGTTCTGGGCCTTTGCCTACAACGTGGCCCTGATCCCCGTGGCCGCAGGCCTGCTGTACCCCGTCAACGGCACGCTGCTGTCGCCCGTGTTCGCGGCCGGGGCCATGGCGCTGTCCAGCGTCTTCGTGCTCAGCAACGCGCTGCGCCTGCGGCGCTTCAATCCGCCGCTGGCGGCAGGGCGTTGAGCGACGAAGGCAGTCAGCCGGGCAGCTTGGGGACTTCGATGAAATCGTCCAGGCTCAGGCCTTTTTCCTTGAGCAGGGCCTCGAGCACGGGCTGCAGGCGGCCCAGGCTTTGCTGCACGGTCTCGCGCACCGTGTCCACCACGACCTGGGTGCTGCGGTCGATCTCCACATTGAGCAGGTCGCCCACGCCCTTGGACTCGAACACGGTCATGCGGCGCGTCTCGGGGATCAGCCAGACCTCGAACCAGCCCGCCTGGCGGTCCACCTCGGACACCGTGAGGCTGGCGCCGTTGATGGCGATGTAGCCCTTGGCGAACACGTAGTGGCGAAAGCCCTCGGGAATGCCGAAGCGGATGCGGTGGTTGGTGTCGCTGGAGGCCACTTCCAGCACGGGCGAGGTGAAATCCACATGGCCTGACAGCGGGTGGCCGCCGATCTCGGCGCCGTCCTTTGCCGCGCGCTCCACATTGACGCGCCCGCCCACGGCATAGCCGCCCAGCGTGGTGATGTTCAGGCTTTGCAGCATCACATCGAACGTGGCGCGCGTGGGCGAGAGGATCTCGGTCACCGTCAGGCACACGCCGTCGGTGGAGACGCTGGCGCCGATGGCCAGGTCCTGGCAGAAGCCTTCGGGAAAGTCGAGGGTGAAGGTGCGCAGGCCGTTCTGGTCGCGCAGCGCGGCAATGCTTGCCACGGCCTGGATGATGCCGGTGAACACGATGTGGGATTCCTTGGAGCCGCCCGTGCGGCGGCGAAGCGGGTATTTTGCATCGCGGCGCTGCGCTGCGGGGGCGCAGGCCGGCGTGTCCCTGCGGGCATCAGGCCGGTGCCGTGGCCTCTTCCCACCAGCCGCTGAGCAGGGCTGGGGGCCGCTGCGCCGCATGCACCCAGGCACAGGACGGCCAGGCATCCTGCTGCACGTTCATGCCCGCATAGATGCCGTAGCCGGGGCCGGCCGCGATCTCGCCTTCGGCATGCAGGGTCTCGCCCGCGCGGATGCTGCAGGCCGCACGGATGTCGCCCAGCGCGCGCATGCCCCAGTCCACCTCGATATGGCTGCCGCCTTCCACGTCGGCGCCAGCGTACAGGCCGTGGCCCAGCTCGATCAGGCCGCTGGCGCGGATGCTGCCGCCCGCGCGCAGGCCCTTGCCGCAGCGGATGGCGCCCTGCACCTCGATATCCTGGCCGGCCTGGGCGCCGCCGGCCAGGCGCAGGTCGGCGCCGCAGCGCAGCTCCCAGCCCGCGCGCACGTCCTCGGCGCGCAGTTCCTCGTGCACGTCCACGCTCCAGGCGGCCTTGACCAGGCCGCCGGCCTGCAGCGGGCCGCTGCAGAAGATGGCGCCGCCACTGTGCAGGTCCTGGCCGGCCTCGATGCGGCCGGCGTGGATGCCGGCGCCGGCCTGCAGCGTGCGGCCCACGGCCAGCAGGCCGGGCACGCGCAGCTCGCCATGCACGACGACGCTGCCCGCGAACACCAGGGCATCGGCCTCCAGGTGATCGACCTCCAGCACGGCGTCGGTGGGGCCGAACTGGTTCATGAGCCAGCGCGCATCCTCGACGCGGCCATCGCCCACCAGGGCATCGAGCACGCGCTGGTAGTCGTTGCCGTCATGGCGGTTGCGCACGAACCAGCGAAAGCCCGCCGCGCAGGGGCTTTTGGCACGCAGAAAGTTTTGGGAGAGTTCCATGTCCATCATCGGCTCCGGGGTCAAGGCGGCTGCGCCATGCGGCGGCGCGGCCGAAAAGGCGAGCAGGCCAGGGAGATGCGGGGCGTGGGCCGGCAGCTCCTGGCATGCGCTTCGCATGCGGGATTCGCTGCGGGGGCCGTGCGGGAAGCTGGGGGTGGACCTCAGGCTTTCCGCACGGCGGCGGAAAGCAGGGCCGTGAAGCCGCACAGGCTGATGAAGGCCGTGGGCACGCCGTGCACGCGCTGCGGCCGCTGCGCGCGCAAGGCGGTGCAGCGGGTCGGGGCGTGGCGGAAAAGGCGTGTATGGGCCATGGACAGGGGCAGGAGCAGCCGCGATTATGCCGCGAGGCCATTTGCGCACGGGGGCATGGGGCCGTGTACAGGACGGGGCTTCGTTGCTTTGGGTAACATCACGGACCCTGCGGGCGCCCGGTGGAGGACCATCGGCGCCCGGTTGCCCTGCTGCGCGGCGATCGGCCCGGCAGGGTCCTCTCGCCAAGAGAAGCCCATGAATTCCAAGACTCCCCCCTCGTTCCTGAGCCGCATCGCCATCGCGATCGGCAGTTTCTTCGCCATCCTCGGCAACGGCCCCCTGGCCGCCGATGTGTCCCGCCTGCGCGACGGCGAGCCGCTGGCCGCCGACGTGCCGCCGCCCGCACCCAAGGAGGTGCGCGTGGAGGTGCCCGTGGACCGGATCGTCGAGGTCCGTGTCGAGGTGCCTGTCGAAAAGGTGGTTGAGAAAGTGGTTGAAAAGCGTGTCGAGGTGCCGGTCGAGAAGATCGTCGAAAAGACCATCGTGGAGCCGGCCGCACCCGCTGGCACCGCCGCCCTGCAGCTGCTGGGCCTGCTGCAGCGCGAGGCGCGCTTCGTGGACTTCGTGCAGGAAGACGTGGCCGGCTATGCCGATGCCGAGATCGGCGCCGCAGCGCGCGTGGTGCACGAAGGCTGCCGCAAGGTGCTGCGCGAGCATTTCAGCATCGCCCCCGTGCGTGCCGAGGCCGAAGGCAGCCGCGTCACGCTGGCCGCAGGCTTTGATGCCGCCGCCGTGCGCCTGACGGGCAACGTGGTCGGCCAGGCACCCTTCACGGGCACGCTGGGCCACCGCGGCTGGCGCGTGGACGATGTGCGCCTGCCCCAGCTCACCGATCACAAGGCCGCCGCCATCGTGGCCCAGGCCGAGGTGGAGCTGTGAGCATGGACCAGTCCCGTCAATCCTCCCAGGCCCGTTTCAGCATCGGCATCGACCTGGGCACCACGCATTGCGCGCTCTCCTATGTGGACCGCCAGGCCAGCGATGGCGAGAAGGTGGAGCAGGGCGTGCTGGACATTCCCCAGCTCACCGGCCCCTCCAGCGTGGAGGCGCGCCCGCTGCTGCCGTCCTTCCTCTACCTGCCGCATGAAAGCGAGCTGACTGCGGCCGACATGGCCCTGCCCTGGGGCGCCAGCCAGGACTTCGTGGTGGGCGAGTTCGCGCGATCGCGCGGCGCGGCCACGCCGATCCGGCTGGTCTCCAGCGCCAAGAGCTGGCTGTGCCATCCGGGCGTGGACCGCCGCTCGCCCCTGCTGCCGGCCGATGCGCCCGAGGAGGTGCACCGCGTCTCGCCCCTGACCGCCTCCATCCGCTACCTGTCGCACCTGCGCTGGGCCTGGGAGCAGGCCCATCCCGAGGCGCCGTTCGACGCCCAGGACGTGACGGTGACCATTCCCGCCTCGTTCGACCCGGCCGCGCGCGAGCTGACGGCCGAGGCCTGCCGCGCCGCGGGCTTCCAGAAGCTCACGCTGCTGGAGGAACCCCAGGCTGCGCTGTACAGCTGGATCCAGGCCAGCGGCGGCCAGTGGCGCAAGCAGGTGCAAAGCGGCGAGATCATCCTCGTCGTGGACGTGGGCGGCGGCACCACCGACCTGTCGCTGATCGCCGTGCTGGAAAAGGACGGCGGCCTGGAGCTGCAGCGCGTGGCCGTGGGCGAGCACATCCTGCTGGGCGGCGACAACATGGACCTGGCCCTGGCCTACGGCGTGGCGCGCAAGCTGGCCCAGGAGGGCAAGCAGCTCGACGCCTGGCAGACCCGCGCCCTGGCCCATGGCTGCCGCCAGGCCAAGGAGCAGTTGCTGGCCGATGCCACGCTGCAGTCCGTGCCCGTGGTCGTGCCCAGCCGGGGCAGCAAGCTCATCGGCGGCAGCATCCGCACCGAGGTCACGCGTGACGAGGTGCTGCAGATGCTGGTGGAAGGCTTCTTCCCGCGCGCCGCCGTCTCCGACAAGCCCCAGACCCGCGCGCGCGCCGCGCTGACCCAGCTGGGCCTGCCGTATGCGCAGGATGCGGCCGTCACGCGCCACCTGGCGGCCTTCCTCTCGCGCCAGGCCGGCGCCACCGAGCAGATCGAAGGCCTCAAGGGCACGCAGCCCGAGGGCGCATCCTTCCTGCATCCCTCGGCCATCCTGTTCAACGGCGGCGTGCTCAAGGCGCCGCAGATCGAGCAGCGCATCCTGGAAGTCGTCAACGGCTGGCTGGCCGGCGAGGGCGCGCAACCTGCGCGCCTGCTGGATGGCGCCAACCTCGATCTGGCCGTGGCGCGCGGCGCCGCCTACTTCGGCCATGTGGCGGCTGCGGGCCGTGGCGTGCGCATCCGTGGCGGCACGGCGCAGAGCTATTACGTGGGCGTGGAAAGCAACATGCCCGCCATCCCCGGCATGGAGCCGCCCATCTCGGCCCTGTGCCTGGCGCCCTTCGGCATGGAAGAGGGCACCGAGGTGGCGCTGGACACGCAGGAATTCGGCCTGGTCGTGGGCGAGCCCGTGCGCCTGCGCTTCTTCGGCTCCTCCGTGCGCCGCGCCGACCAGGTCGGCACCGTGCTGGACTTCTGGGGCCCCGAGGAACTGGTCGAGCTGCAGGAAATCGAGGCCCACCTGCCCGCCGAAGGCCGTGCGCCCGGCGAGATCGTGCCCGTCACCCTGCATGCACGCGTGACCGACATCGGCACGCTGGAGCTCAACGCCGTGCCCGTGGGTGGCGAAGAACGCTGGAAGGTGGAGTTCGACGTGCGGGCCGATGTAGCGTAGCCCGCCCCGGCGGCAGGCCCGGTCCGGGCCGCGCACCGTGCCCTGTATGACTGCCGATATGCCTGATACTGCCGCCCCCGCCTCCGCCGCCCCCTTCGCTCCTGACGCCGCCCACATCGTGGGTATCGACCTGGGCACCAGCCACACCGTGGTGGCGCATGTGCCCGTGGGCGGCACGGCGGCCGACATCGCCTTGCTGCCTGTGGCGCAGCGCGTCTCGGCCAGCGAGGTCGCCGCCCAGGTGCTGCTGCCTTCTGCGCGCTACCAGGCGGCGCCCGGCGAACTGGGCGATGCCTGGCAGCAGCCCTGGGCGGCACTGGGTGCGGATGCGCAGGCGCCCGCCGTCAATGGCCGCTGGGCGCGTGACCTGGGCGCGGCCGTGCCGTCGCGCCTGGTGGCCAGTGCCAAGAGCTGGCTGTCGCATGCGGGCGTGGACCGCACGGCGGCCATCCTGCCCTGGGGCGCGCCCGAAGAGGTGGCCCGGCTGTCTCCGCTGCAGGCCTCGGCCAGCTACCTGGACCATGTGCGCCAGGCCTGGGACCGCGCCCACCCCGGCGCGCCGCTGCGGGACCAGCTGGTCGTGCTGACCGTGCCGGCCTCATTCGACGAAGGCGCGCGCGCACTGACGCTGGAGGCCGCGCAGCTGGCCAGCCTGCCTGCAGTGCAATTGCTGGAGGAACCCAAGGCCGCCTTCCACGACTGGCTGGTGCTGCAGGGCGAACGCCTGGCGGCCGAGCTGGCGCACTGCCGCCTGGTGCTGGTGGTGGATGTGGGCGGCGGCACCACCGACCTGACCCTGATCCGCGTGCAGCCCGGTGAAGCTGAAGGCCTGCCCGTGCTGACACGCACGGCCGTGGGCGAGCACCTGATGCTGGGCGGCGACAACATGGACCTGGCGCTGGCCCATCGGCTGGAGCCGCAGTTCGCCCCGCCCGGCGAGCGTCTGCCCGCCGCACGCTTCGCCCAACTGGTGCAGCGCTGCCGCATGGCCAAGGAACAGTTGCTGGCCGACGATGCGCCCGAGTCCGTGGCCGTGACCCTGCTGGGCGGCGGATCGAAGCTGCTGGCGCAGACGCGCACGGCCACGCTGCGCCGCGACGAGGTGCGCGAGGCCGTGGTCGAAGGCTTCATGCCGCTGGCCGGCCTGCAGGATCTGCCCACCCGGCGCCAGGGCGCTTTGCGCGGCCTGGGGCTCCCATATCCTGCCGATGCGGCGATCACGCGGCACCTGGCGCAGTTCCTCGCGCAGCACGCGGCTGGGGAGTTGCCCGATGCGGTCCTGCTCAATGGTGGCGTCTTCCACGCCCATGCGCTGGCCCAGCGGCTGGTGGCGCAACTGCAGGCCTGGCGCGGCCAGCCGCTGCGCCTGCTGCACAACCCGCATCCCGACTGGGCCGTGGCACGCGGCGCGGCGGCGCATGGCCTGGCCATGCATGTCCAGAGCCGTCCGTCTGAGGATCTGCCGGAATCGGCAGATGCCCGGACTGTGCCCGCCCCGGTACCGCGCATCGGCGGTGGCTCGCCGCGCAGCTACTGGCTGGTCCTGCCCGAGAAGGCGGGTGCCGCACCACAGGGCATCTGCCTGCTGCCGCGCGGCACGGAAGAGGGCGTGCGCATCGTGCTCTCCGGCCGGCGCTTTGCGCTGCGCCTGGGCCAGGCCGTGCGCTTTTCCCTGGTGGCCAACAGCCTGGCGGCGGCGCCTGCGCAGGCCGGACGCATCGCGGCGCTCGACGGCGAGGGCTGGGTCGAGCTGCCCGCCCTGTCCACCGTGCTGCCTGCGCCCGAGGGCCGGGACAAGGCCCAGGTCGAGGTGCAACTGCAGGCCTGCATGACCGAGGTCGGCACGCTGGAGGTGCGCTGCGTGGCCGCCGACGATGCGCAGCGCCAGTGGCTGCTGCCGTTCAGCGTGCGCGGTGCGCTGGCCGCAGATGCGCAGGACAGCGGCGATCGTTCTGCCCGGCAGGGCCGGCTGGCCGACGCCGTGGCCCTGATCGAGCGCATCTTCGGCAGCCAGGCGCAGGAGGTGACGGCCAAGGAGGTCCGCCAGCTGCGCCAGTCGCTGGAGCGACGGCTGGGCCCGCGCGAGGACTGGGACCTGCCGCTGCTGCGCGCACTGTTCGACGCCTTGCTGGCCCGCGCCAGGCGCCGCCGCCGCACGGCCGAGCACGAGCGCGTCTGGCTGAACCTGGCAGGCTGGTGCCTGCGCCCCGGCGTGGGCGCCGAGCTGGACGGCTGGCGCATGCAGCAGGTCTGGCAACTGCATGGCCAGGGCCTGGGCCATGGCGGCGAGGCGGCCAACCGCACCGAATGGTGGGTGTTCTGGCGCCGCGTGGCCGCGGGCCTGGACGAGGCCCGGCAGATGGAGCTGCTGGAAGAGGTTGCCGGCCACATGCAAAAGGCCGTGCAGCAGTCCACGCAGCGCAGCCAGGGGAAATCCGCCCATGGCAGCTACGACGACATGCTGCGCCTGTTCGCCGCCATGGAGGCCGTGCCCTGGCAGTACCGCCAGGAAATGGGCCAGTGGATGCTGCAGCGGCTGAAACACCCCGGTGAATCCGTCCAGACCTGGTGGGCCATAGGCCGGCTGGCCGCGCGCATGCCGCTGGCGGCCAACGCCCACCGCGTCATGCCGCCCGAGGCTGCGCAGGAGTTCCTGGACGCCACCCTGGCCCAGGACTGGCGCCGCAACGAAACCGCCATGTTCGCCGCCGTGCAGATGGCCCGCATGACGGGCGACCGTGCGCTGGACCTGTCCGATGCCCAGCGCGCCCTGGTGCTGGAGCGGTTGCGCGGCGCCGGTGCACCGCAGCGCTGGATCGACCTGGTGGAACAGGTCCAGCAGATGGACGCCCAGGATGCGAAGCGCAGCTTTGGGGATAGCCTGCCGCCGGGGCTGGTGCTGGTGGGGTGAGGGCTGTTGTCCCAAGAAGAAGGCCCCGCAGTGCGGGGCCTTCTTCTTGGGGAGGCACTGCAGCAAGTGCAGTGCGCTGTGCTTACTGCGAGTTCCAGACGTAGTAGGCGACACCTTCGTACTTGAAAGCGGGATAGCTGGCGATCACGAAATCACGTTCGGCCGCGTTGACGGTGTAGAAATGCGCGCCTGTCTGCAGGTTGAAGAAGCGGAACATGGGCACGGTGCCATTGCCGGCAGCCGTCTGTGCGTACCAGGACGTGCCCTCGCTCTTGAAGCTGGGGTAGGTTGCGATCACGTAGTCACGTTCAGGCTGGCTGATGGTGAAGAAGTGTGCGCCGGAGGCCGTGTTGAAGAAACGAAATACCGGGTTCAGGCCCTGCTGCGGCTGGGTGGACGCATAGAAGGCCACGTTCTCGTACTGGAAGGCCGGGTAGGTTGCCACCACATAGTCGCGCTCGGAAGCGCTGGCGGTATAGAAGTGAGCGCCGGTCTGGCGGTTGAAGAAGCGGTAGATGGCCGTGCGGGCCTGTCCGGTGCCGGTGTCGACGCCGCCCGTGCCCGTGTCTGCAGCAAGCCACTTCTGCACATTGGGGAAGAGCAGGTCAAAGCGTCCATAGATCGAGTTGCCACCCGTGCGCGAGCAGGTCTGGTCGTCGCCGCCGTAGAGCGTGCCGACCAGCAGGCCATTCAGGAACAGGCCAGAGCCGCTGCTGCCCGGCTGTGTCAGCCCCTGGTCCCAATTCACGCTGAGGTAGCCGCCATCGCGGTACCGGCAGGTCATGGTGGCATCGCTGGAGGGTTCGCAGGCCAAGGAGCGGTCATAGGTGCCGAAGCTGATCTTCTGCAGGTCGCCACGCGGGTGGTGTATGCCTACCACCTTGGCGCCACTGGTCAGGGCCTGGGTGGACCAGCCGGCAAAGACGGCGCCTGCAGGGGCGGCTTCGTTGAGCCGCAGCAAGCTGCCGTCATAGGTGGCGGTGGCGTACAGCAGGGTGGCGCCGTTGCGCAGCGTGCGCGAGGCCGACGACAGCGTGCGGCTGTTGCACGAGGGCGTGCGATAGAACCACGAAGTCTCCAGCGTGGAGGCCACGGTCTGGGTGCTGATGCAATGGTTGGCCGTGATGAAGTAGGGCGTGCCGGAGCCTGCCTTGTCGTTGATCAGCGTGCCCGAGCACACATAGCCCTGGCCGTTCTGGACATAGAACATGCGCGCCACGGCGTTGCGCTGCGCGCTGTAGGCGTCATAGCAGGTGGAGTCCAGGTGGCATGACAGGGACTCGTTGAGCTGGGCCGAGAACACGTTCTCGCCCTCCAGCGGCAGCGACAGGTTCTCGTACACGTGCATGACGCGCGGAATGGCCAGTCGCAGCGCATCGGCGGGCGTGCCGGGCGGCAGGTCGATCTCCAGGGTGACCTCGTCACCGCCGCTGTCGGGCGTCCACCAGGTGCGGCCATCGGCGCTGGCATCGCCTGCGTCCTTGTTGGCCTGCAGCAGTTGGAGCACGCGCTGGCCCGAAATTTCATAGGCGCCGGCGCGGTCGCCCTGCGCATAGATGCGCAGCAGGGCGCTGCCGGGCAACTGCTCGATTTCCACGCCCAGGCGAATGCCGTAGGCACCTTCGGAGCGCACGCTGACTGCGGCAATCAGCCCGCCGTCGGCCGAGGTCTGCCATTGCAGCTGCCCGCCCAGGGCCTGGGTGGTGGCGGTCTGGCTGCTGGGGCGCTGTGCGCCCACCTGCAGGGCGCCGCCCACAGCGGCCGAGGCGGCTCGCACATCCTTCCAGGTGCCCAGTTCCACGCGCAGCGGCGCGGGGGTGACGGCTGCGGGGGAAGACATGCTGCGTGAAGCCAGGAACTCCCGAGGCGTATCCTGCGGCTGGACGCGCGAGTCCACGCTCATGCGAGGGATGAACTGAGGCACATCGGCGGCGCCCTCCTGCCCCCATGCCAGCCCCAGGCTGCCTGCCAGGGCGAGCGCCAGCGCGACGCTGCGCAAACCCCTGCGCGCAGTGGTGTCGAAAAGATCGGTCATGAGCTCCCTCTCAACGGATTGGTGGATATTGCGAAACCCGGGCATTTTAGGTGTTGTGTGCGTGACATCCCGGTGACGGCACCGCCGTCCGGCGCTTCCTAGAATGGTCGCTGCGCTGCAGCGGCAGCCGGGTGCGGACACTGCGAGCGCCGTGCCTGCCCCACACATCTGCCCCCTGTCATCTACCAAGGATCTGATCCAGCATGAGCCATTCCTACTCCGACACCCAACTCCTGATCGACGGCCAATGGCAGGACGCCGCCAGCGGCAGGAAGATTCCCGTGCGCAACCCGGCCAGCGGCGAAGTCATCGGCCATGTGGCCCATGCCGACGTGGCCGACCTGGACCGTGCGCTGGCCGCAGCGCAGCGCGGTTTCGAGGTCTGGCGCAATGTCTCCGCCCATGAGCGCGGCGCCGCCATGCGCCGTGCCGCCGTCCTGCTCAAGGAGCGCGCCGACGAGATCGCCGCGCTCCTGACGCAGGAGCAGGGCAAGCCCGTGGCCGAGGCCAAGGGCGAAATCCTGGCCGGCGTGGGCATCATCGAATGGTTTGCCGACGAGGCGCTGCGCGTGTATGGCCGCATCGTGCCCTCGCGCCGCCCCGAGGTGCAGCAGCTGGTGATCAAGGAGCCCGTGGGCCCCGTGGCTGCCTTCACGCCCTGGAACTTCCCCGTCAACCAGATCGTGCGCAAGATCGGCGCGGCGCTGGCCACGGGCTGCTCCTTCCTGTGCAAGGCGCCCGAGGAAACGCCGGCTGCGCCCGCAGCCCTGTTCAAGTGCTTTGTCGATGCCGGCGTGCCGGCCGGCGTGGTGGGCCTGGTGTTCGGTGATCCGGCGCAGATTTCCTCCTACCTGATCGCCCATCCCGTGATCCGCAAGGTCACGTTCACCGGCTCCACCGCAGTGGGCAAGCAGCTGGCGGCGCTGGCAGGCCAGCACATGAAGCGCTCGACCATGGAGCTGGGCGGCCACGCGCCGGTCATCGTGGCCGAGGATGCCGACGTGGCCCTGGCCGTGAAGGCCGCAGGCGCGTCCAAGTTCCGCAACGCGGGCCAGGTCTGCATCTCGCCCACGCGCTTTCTGGTGCACAACAGCGTGCGCGAGGAATTCACGCGCGCCATGGTCGCCCATGCCGAAGCCCTCAAGGTCGGCGATGGCCTGGCACAGGGCACGCAGATGGGCCCGCTGGCCAATCCGCGCCGCGTCACGGCCTTGTCCCATCTGATCGAGGATGCGCAAAAGCAGGGCGCCAAGCTGCTCACGGGCGGTGCCTCGCTGGGCGGCGCGGGCAACTTCTTCGCTCCCACGGTGCTGGGCGACGTGCCGCTGAGCGCCGAGATCTTCAACCAGGAGCCCTTCGGCCCCGTGGCCGCCATCCGCGGCTTTGACGATCTGGGCGAGGCCATTGCCGAGGCCAACCGCCTGTCCTACGGCCTGGCGGCCTATGCGTTCACGCGCTCCATCAAGACGGCACACCAGCTGGCCCAGCAGGTCGAGACCGGCATGCTGTGGATCAACCAGCCGGCCGTGGCCTCGGCCGAGATGCCGTTCGGCGGCGTCAAGGATTCGGGCTATGGCTCCGAGGGCGGCCCCGAGGCGCTGGAGGCCTACCTGGTCGCCAAGGCCGTGTCGATCGCGGCGGTGTAAGACAGGCATCTGCCCCATGGACAAGGCCGTCCCACTCGCGTGGGACGGCCTTTGTTTTCATGGGGCGGCAACGCTCGACGTTGCGACCCCTGGTATGCGGTAGACGACGAGCACGTACTTTGAAAGGCTCTGGCGCTCAACCTCCACGCCACCCAGCCCCTGGGCAATGCGCCGGCTGGCGGTATTGGGCTCGGCCACCGGATAGCGCAAGGACTGTGGCGCAAAGGTCGCTCGGGCCCATGCTGCCAGCGCGGCCACGGCTTCGCGGCCGTAGCCCTGGCCATGCATGTCCTCGCGTATCCAGATGCCGAGTTCGGGCTCGGCATCGCGCGCGCGGTGCAGGCCCAGCAGGCCGGTGAATCGGCCTGACGTGCGCTCGCGCAGCGTGAAGTTGAAGTCCGTGCCGGCCGCGATCTCCTGCAGCCATCCGCGCCAGACAGCCTCGAACTCGGCAGGCGTCGACGCCGGCTCGAAGGACAGGTAGCGCGTCAGCGTGGGCGTGATGCAGGCAAAGGCCTCATCGGCATCGGCGGCAGTGAAGGGGCGCAGCGCCAGGCGCTGTGAGGTGATGGTGGTGTCGCTCCACGACATGGATGCTTTCCTTGCAACAGGGGGACAGAGGGCGTGGGGCGCTGCCGGCCTGGGCTGGCCATTCTGGCATGGGTCCGTGCTTCAGCCGGCGTTGCGGAAGAAGGCTTCGTGCTGCGCGATCTCGTGCGCGGCATGGCGCAGCTGGCGGGCCTGGTCGGGATGGCGTTCGGCCACGCGCTGCGCCAGCGCGCGCAAAAGCGGCGGGCACTGGCCGGGCGCCTGCTGCAGCCGCTGCAGGCGCAGCAGCGCGGCGCGCACGGCGCGGGCGGTGCCGTCGCCCAGGGCCGCTTCCCCGGACAGCTGATGCAGCGCCTGGATGGCGCGGCCCACATGCAGGGCGGCCAGGCCGCACTCCGCTGCCTGCGCACCCAGCTGCCCTCCGGCCTGCTCCGACATGCGCACCAGGCGCAGCAGCCGGTGGTACAGGCGGGCGCGCCAAATGCGGCCATCGCGCGCATGGCCCGGCGTGGCGGCCATGTCCTGCAGCTCGTGGACCATCATGGAGCGCAGGCTTTGCAGCCGGCCCTGCAGCGTGACCGGCAGGATGAAGCGGTAGGCCGCCCAGCCGGCCAGCGGCCCGGACACCACGGCCAGCCCCAGGGCCAGCGCATGGCCGAAGCTGGCCGTCTGCGGGTAGTGGGGCTGCAGCAGGAGCAGCAGCACCATGTTGCAGTCATAGCCCGAGAGCGCGGTGCGCTGGTGCGAGAACAGCAGTGCGCCCACGTAGACAAAGGGCAGCATCAGCCACACCAGGCCCGCCTGGCTGCTGGCGAACGGCCAGACCAGCCACTGGCAGGCCAGGGCCACCAGCATGCCCATGGCCTGGCCCAGGGTCACATGGCGCATGGTGGCCGACGGGTTCTCGAAGCCCGAGAACACGGTCAGCATGATGGACATGCCCAGCAGCATGTAGGCGCCGCCGCTCCAGCCCGTCACCACCCACAGCAGGCCCACGATGGCGATGGCCGCGCTGGCACGCAGCATGGCGCGGCGCGCGCCCAGCCAGTCGCTGTGCAGCACCACGGGCCATTGGCGGGCGCGGTGGCCGGGCGGCAGGGCCACGTCATGGGTGGCGGCCAGGTGGGCCTGCAGCGCAAAGCCCATCGGGGCCAGCATGTCGGCTGCGCCGGGCCAGGCCACGGCGGCCTCGCGTGCGCGCACCAGGGCCGCCGCAGCCTCGTGCAACTGCACGCGCGTCTCCAGCGCCAGGGCGGCTTCGCGCAGCGCCTGCGCGGCGGCCAGGGCCTGCGCTTCGCCAAAGGCCGCAGGCGGCTCCTGCGATGGAGCATCGCGCAGCCACAGCAGGGCCGAGATCTGGGCATTCATGAGCCGGCGCAGCGCGTGCACGGCCTCGCGCGAGCGCTGCGAACCGGCGGCGTGCGGGTCCAGCCCCTCCTCGATCACCGCCATGGCCAGCAGGCGGGCGGCGATCTCCTGCGAACCCAGGGACGAACGGCCGCGCGCCTGCAGGCTGCCGGCCAGATCGCGCAGCAGTTGCGCGAACAGCTGGCGCACCTCGGCATTGCCGGGAATGCCGCTGCCCTTGGGCGTGAACAGCCAGCCCACGAGCAGGGCTGCGAACACGCCGGTCAGCGCCGTGAACAGCCGGTCCCAGCCCAGGGCGAAGACCTGTTCGGGGTGGGCGAAGTCCAGCAGCGCGACCATGGCCGCCGAATACCCGGACAGCATGGTGCCGTAGGCCACGAAGCTGCGCTGCAGATTGCCCACGCCCGCGCACAGGCCCAGCCACACGGCCAGGCCCAGCACCAGCCACAGCAGGTTTCCCTGGGCCAGCAGCACCAGGCCCACGCCCACGGCCGTGCCGGCCACGGTGCCTGCGACCCGGAAAAAGCTTTTTTCGAGCAGTTGCCCGCGCAGCGGCTGGGATGCGGCCCAGGTGGCCATGGCAGCCCACTGCGGATGCTCCAGCCCCAGCTGCCAGGCAGCCAGCAGCGCCAGGCAGGCGGCAAAGGCCGTGCGCAGATGCTGGCGCAGGCGCACGGGGTCGAAGCCCCAGCGGACCGAGGCCTGCAGCAGGCGGCCATAGGCATCGTGGAGGGCGCTCATGGCGCGCCTTCAGTGCGCAGCGCGGCCATGCGCGCCTGGATCTTGGCCATGCCGGCCAGCATGGCCTCGACCTCGGCATCGTCCAGGTCCTGCAGCATGGCCAGCTCGGCCTGCAGCATGGTGGCGCGCACGCGGTCCACGGCGCCGTTGCCTTCATCCGTCAGGAAGATGCGCTTGCTTCGCCGGTCGCCGGGGTCGGCGCGGCGTTCCACCCAGCCGTGGCCTTCCAGAATGTCGAGCAGGCGCACCAGGCTGGAGCCGTCCAGCCCCACGCGCTCGGCCAGTTCCTTTTGCGTGACGCCGTCGCCCCAGGCGCGCAGGTGGATCAGCGGCGCCCAGGTGGCATCGGTCAGACCGTCGGCCAGCAGTTGCTTCTCGACCTGGCGGCGCCACTGGCGTACCAGGGTGACCATGAGAAAGCCGAGACGGGCGCGGGGAGGGGCAGAGGCAAAGGACATGCCTCGATTATCTTTGCAATGCAATTAATTTGCATTGCAAATTAATTGTGTCTGCATTTGATTTAAGGGTATTCCCTTGTTTTGGGGGCGGGCAGTCCATGAAAAAGGCCCTGCAAGACGATGCTTTGCAGGGCCGGTCGATGGATGCGGACAGCTTCAGAGCAGGCCGGGCACCCAGCGGTTGAAGAGCAGGCCCGCCACCAGCAGCCATGCGAACAGCAAGGCGGCCAGCAGCAGGGGCTTCGTGCCTGCGGCACGCACGGCGCGGACATGGGTGGTCAGGCCCAGGGCCGCCATGGCCACGGCCAGCAGGGCGTTGTCCAGCTGCACGCCCACCTGCACCACGGCGGCAGGCAGCACGCCCAGCGAGTTCACGCCGGCCATGGCGACGAAGCCCAGCGCGAACCAGGGAATGGTGATGCGGCGCGGCTGGCCGTCGCTCACCTGGCTGCTGCGGTTGCCGCGTGCCACGGCCATGGACAGCAGCAGCAGGAAGGGGGCCAGCATCATCACGCGCACCATCTTGGAGATCACGGCCACGTCGGCGGCTTCGGGGGCGATGGCTTCGCCGGCAGCCACGACCTGGGCCACCTCGTGCACGGTGGATCCCACGTACAGGCCGTACTGCGCAGGCGACATGTCCAGCCAGCTGTGGGCAGCGTTCCAGTGGAACAGCGCGGGGTAGAGGAAGGTGCCCACGGTGCCGAAGACCACCACGGTGGCCACGGCCACGGCCACGTCTTCGGCGCGGCCCTTGATCACGGGTTCGGTGGCCAGCACGGCAGCGGCGCCGCAGATGGAGCTGCCCGCGCCGATCAGCACCGTCGTGCGCGCATCCAGCCCGAAGACGCGGCGGCCCAGCCATTGCGCCAGCAAGAAGGTGCTGCCCAGCACCAGGGCATCGACCACCACGCCGGCCATGCCCACATGGCCTATGTCCTGGAAGGTCAGCCGCAGGCCGTAGAGCACGATGCCCGCGCGCAGCAGGCGCTGCTTGGCCAGGCCCACGCCGGCATGGCAGCTGGGCGCCAGGCGCGGATAGACGGTGTTGCCGATGACCAGGCCGATGCAGATGGCCAGCGTCAGTGCACTCAGGCCCGAGCCGGCCAGCAGGGGCTGGCGTGCGCCCCAGGTGGCGGCTGCGGCAATGGCGCCGGCCAGCAGCAGGCCGGGCGCAAGCTCGGTCAACTGGCGCAGCCAGCCGGACGGATGGGAGGGGCGTGGGAGGGATGTGGTGTTCATGGTGCCTGCGCGCCGCGTCAGGAGCGCGGTGCATGGGAGGCACTTTAGATTTCTTGGCTATATTCGTATAACGAATAGTTTTTGTAGCACCAACCGGGGAAACAGGTTGATGCCTCGTCCAGACTGCATGCCATGCTGCACCTCACCCTGCGCCAACTTGAAATCTTCTGCGCCGTCGCCCAGGCGGGCTCCACCGTGGCCGCGGCCGATGCCGTGGCCCTGTCGCAGTCGGCCACCAGCGCCGCGCTGCAGCAGCTGGAGCAGGCCATGGGCGCCCAGCTGTTCGAGCGCGTGGGCCGGCGACTGGCGCTCAACGACGCGGGCCGCGCCCTGCTGCCCGAGGCACTGGCGCTGCTGGAGCAGGCCAGGGGCATAGAGCAGGCGTTTTCGGTGCGGGCCGCCAGCCTGCCCGTGCGTCTGCGCGTGGCAGCCAGCACCACCATAGGCACCTATGCGCTGCCAGCCGTGCTCGCGCACCTGGCGCGCAGCCATCCGCACCTGAGCGTGGACCTGCAGATCGCCAACACGCGCGAGGTGGGCCAGGCCGTGGAATCGCTGGACGTGGACCTGGGCCTGATCGAGGGCACCAGCCACTGGCCGGGGCTGGAGGTCGAGCCCTGGATGCGTGACGAACTCGTCATCGTGGCTGCAGCACAGGACCCGCTGGTGCAGGCCGCGGGCCAGCGCCCGCTGGGCGTGGCCGCCTTGCGCGGTGCGCGCTGGCTGCTGCGCGAGCCGGGCTCGGGCACGCGCGAGATGGTGGAGCATGCCTTGCTGCCGCATCTGCACCAGCTGCCGGCCGCCGCCACGCTGGGCAGCTCCGAGGCCATAGCGCGCTGCGTGGCCCAGGGCCTGGGCGTCAGCTGCCTGTCGCGCGTGCTGGTGCAGGCCCTGGTCGCCTCGGGAGAGCTGGCCGTGCTGCCGACCACGCTGCCGCGCATGTGGCGGGATTTCTCGCTGGTGCAGCGGGCGGGCAAGCGCCGCTCGCCGGCGCTGGCGGCCTTTGTGCAGGCCTGCCGCCAACACCCCCAGGACTGAGGCGGGTTATTTGCCCATCGGAATCGGCGTGCTGCGCGGCACGGGCACGGCGGTGACGCTGTTTTGCGGCGAGCCTTCGATCACGCGGTCCGAGTAGGTCATGTAGACCAGGGTGTTGCGCTGCGCATCGACCATGCGCACCACGCGCAGGCGCTTGAACAGCAGCGAGATGCGTTCGGTGAACACCTCGTCCTGCTGCTTGAGCGGCGCAGGGATCTGGATGGGGCCGGTCTGCACGCAGCTGATCGAGGCTTCGGCGCGGTCCTCTGCCAGGCCCAGGCCGCCCTTGATGCCGCCGGTCTTGGCGCGCGAGACATAGCAGGTCACGCCCGCCACCTTGGGATCGTCATAGGCATCGACCACGATCTTGTGGTCCGGGCCTATGAACTTGAACACCGTGTCCACCGCGCCCACCTGCTCGGCGCGCGCACCGCAGGCGCCCAGCAGCAGCGTGGCCAGGGCGGCCGTGAGCAAGGCCCGGCCGTTCATGTCAGGCCTCACCCGCCACATGGCGGCGAAGATGCTCCAGGGCTTCCTCGACCTGGTCCACCAGCACCAGGCACAGGTCGCCGGGTGTCAGCCGCGCCAGCGCATGGTCGATGGCGTTGAACTCACCCTGGATCTGGGTCACGTAGTCGGTGCGCGGTGCGCCTTGCAGGCCTTGCTGCAGCAGGGCCAGGACTTCACCGTCGGCGCGGCCGCGCTGGCAGGCATCCTGGTAGAGGATGACGTCGTCGAAGGCCTTGCCCAGGATCTGGGTCTGCTCGGTGATGTCCTGGTCGCGGCGGTCGCCCGCGCCGCTGATGACCACGCTGCGGCGCTGGGCCGGCATGGCGTCCACGGCCTGGACCAGGGCGCGGATGGCGTCGGGGTTGTGGCCGTAGTCGGCGATCAGTGTGGCGCCACGGTAGTCCATGACGTTGAAGCGGCCCGGCGCGTTGTCGCTGTCGTTGACGAAGCCGGCCAGCCCGCGGCGGATGGTCTGCCAGGGCATGCCCACGCCCCAGGCGGCGGCGATGGAGGCCATGACGTTCTCCACCTGGAAGCTGATGGTGCCGTTGCGCGTGATGGGGATCTCGCGCAGCGCGATGGTCTCGCGCCACGAGCTTTCGGCCGCGACGATGCTGTCGCCGTCCACGTAGACCACGCGGTTGCCCTGGGCACGGTGCGTGGCCATCACGGGGTGGTGGCGGTCGGCCGCGAAATAGATGACCTTGCCCGGCGAGGTGGAGGCCATGGCGGCGACCAGCGGGTCGGCCGCATTGAGCACGGCATAGCCGTCGGTGGCCACGTTCTGCACGATGACGCGCTTGAGCACGGCCACGTCTTCCACCGTGGTGATGTAGTTCAGACCCAGGTGGTCGCCCGCGCCCACGTTGGTGACCACGGCCACCTGGCAGCGGTCGAAGCCCAGGCCTTCGCGCAGGATGCCGCCGCGCGCGCATTCGAGCACGGCCGCATCGGTCTCGGGGTGGGCCAGGGCGTTGCGCGCGCTGCGCGGGCCCGAGCAGTCGCCGCTGTCGATCTGGCGGCCGTTGACGTAGACGCCGTCCGTGTTCGTCATGGCCGTGCGCCAGCCATGCGAGGTGAACAGGTGGGCGATCAGGCGCGTGGTCGTGGTCTTGCCATTGGTGCCGGTGACGGCCACCAGCGGGATGCGGCCGTCCTGGCCCGGCGCGAACAGCTCATCGACCATGGGCACGCCCACGTTGCGGGGCTTGCCGAAGGACGGCGCCAGGTGCATGCGCAGGCCCGGTGCGGCGTTGACTTCGACGATGCCGCCGTTTTGCTCCTCCAGCGGGCGCAGCATGGTCTCGCAGACCACGTCCACGCCGCAGATGTGCAGGCCGATGGTCTGGGCGGCCTCCACGGCGCGCGCAGCGATGTCGGGGTGCACGTCGTCCGTCACATCGGTGGCGCTGCCGCCCGTGGACAGGTTGGCGTTGTTGCGCAGCACCACGCGCTGGCCCTGGGCCGGCACGGATTCGGGCGTGAGCCCTTCGGTGGCGATGCGCGCGATGGCGATGTCGTCCAGGCGGATCTTGGTCAGCGCCGTGCCGTGGCCCGAGCCGCGGCGCGGGTCCTGGTTGACGAGGTCCACCAGCTCGCGGATGGTGTGCTGGCCGTCGCCCAGCACCTGGGGCGGCTCGCGGCGCGCAGCGGCCACCAGTTGGCCGCCAACCACCAGCAGGCGGAAGTCATGGCCGGGCAGGAAGCGCTCGACCATGATGTCGTCGCCGAATTCCGAGGCGGTGGCAAAGGCGGCCTTGAGCTGCTCGTGCGTGGTGATGTTGACCACCACGCCCTTGCCCTGGTTGCCGTCCTGGGGCTTGACCACCACGGGCAGGCCCACTTCCTGGGCCACGAGCCAGGCTTCTTCCACGTCCTTGACGGGGCGGCCCAGCGGCACGGGCACGCCGGCGGCGTGCAGCAGGCGCTTGGTCAGGTCCTTGTCCTGGGCGATGGACTCGGCCACGGCGCTGGTCTGGTCCAGCTCGGCGGCCTGGATGCGGCGCGCCTTGGAGCCCCAGCCCAGCTGTACCAGCGAGCCCGAGGTCAGGCGGCGGATGGGAATGCCACGCGCCACGGCCGCATCGACGATGGAGCCGGTGGAGGGACCGATGCGCTCGTCCTCGTCGAGTTCGCGCAGCTGGGCCACCACCTTGTCGGCGTCGAAGGGCGTATCGGCCAGGGCCGACTGCAGCAGCTCGCCGGCCTGTTCCATGGCCAGGCGGCCGACGGCCTCTTCGGTGTACTCCACCACCACCTGGTAGGTGCCGGTCTCCACGGTTTCATGCGTGCGGCTGAAGGTCACCGGGCAGCCGGCCTGGGCCTGCAGCGACAGGGCCGCGACTTCCAGCACCTGGGCCAGCGACAGGCGCTGGTCGGCGCCGTGCGGCTGCAGCGTGCCGATCTTGGGAAAGCGCGCGCGCAGCCGGTCCTCGAAGCCGGGCAGGGCCGAGTAGTCGCACTCGCCGGGCTCGCATTGCACGATGGCTTCGATGGCGGTGCTGCGGGTCCAGAGATTGGGGCCGCGCAGGGCTCGGATGCGGGTGATCTGCATAGTGTCTTCTTTCGGAGGGCAGGCCCGCGTCGCCGGGCCTGCCTGCATGTCATCGTGTGGTCGGGCTCAGGCGGCGGTGGCTGCGGCGGCCGGCGTGTAGTCGAAGGTCTTGATGCCGGCGACGATGAGGTCGGGGGCAATGTCCATGGACCACGCGGCGGCAATGGCGGCCAGCAGGGCCGGCGTGTCCGGGCGCAGGCCGCCGGGCAGGCTCAGTGCGTCCAGCGTGCCCAGCACGCGCTCGGCAGCGCCCGTGGCCAGGATCACCTGGTTGCCGCGTACGAAGACGGCGCGGCCTTCGCTCTCGGAACGGTGGGCCGCGACCACGGGGCTGTCTGCCTGCATCGAATAGAACAGCACCTCGCCGTCGCACAGACGGGCCAGGTCGGCCACCTGCTCGATGTCGGCATTGAGGACGCCCGCGCCTTCGTCCAGCACCACGTCGATCTGGGTGCGCATCACGCGCGTCATCTGCGACTGCTCGTGCACGTCATGGTCGGGCAACTGCTCGAAGCCGTCCATGTCGGTGACCACGCCGACCAGGCAGCGGTCGTAGGCCAGGCCTTCCTCCAGGATGGAGCGGGCCGTGGTCTGGATGACGGCGGCCTGTGCCAGGCGGTTGGTCAGCAGGCGGTGGGCACCGGCCCAGTTGGCGGTATTGGTCTTCTGGGTCTGGCGGTTGGACAGGAACATTCCCTCGCTGCTGGCCACGCCCGTGAGCTTGCCCGACAGCTGCAGCAGCCAGCCCACCAGGCGGGCCGTGAAGCCGTTGTTGCGCGTGCCGGCAATGCCCACCAGGGGGATGCGGCCTGCGCCCGTGCCCTCTTCGGTGCGCGGGAACAGGTGGTCGGCGATGGCCATGCCCACGGGGCGAGGCGCGCCGCTGGTGGGCTTCAGGTGCATCAGCAGGCCGGGGCCGGCGTTGACTTCGAGGATGGCGCCGCCCTGCTCCTTCATGGGGCGCGAGACGTCCTGCAGGATCATGTCCATGCCCGCGATGTCCAGGCCCACGATCTTGGCGGCCAGCGTGGCCATGTAGGCCACTTCGGGGTGGACCTCATCCGTGCAGTCGATGGCCATGTTGCCGTTGCGCTGCAGCAGCACGCTGGTGCCCTGGGCGGGAATGCTGTCGGGCGTGACGTTCTGGCGCTTGAGCTCCAGCTTCACGGCCGGGGCTTCGAGGTTGATCCAGTCCAGCGGGTATTCCTGCTCGGGGCCGCGGCGCGGGTCCTGGTTGACCACGGCGACCAGCTCGCGCAGCGTGGACTTGCCGTTGCCGGCCACGCTCACGGTCTCGCCACGGCAGGCCGCCACGACCTTGCCGCCCACCACCAGGATGCGGTGCTCGGTGCCGTCGATGAAGCGCTCGACGATCACGTCCGAGCCTTCGGGCTGGGCCAGCGCAAAGGCGGTCTTGATGTCGGCCTCGTCGCGCAGGTCCAGCGTCACGCCACGCGCGTGGTTGCCGTCCGAGGGCTTGACGGTGACGGGAAAGCCGATGTCCTGCGCCACTTCCCAGGCTTCTTCGGGGCTGTTGACGATCTGGCCTTCGGGCACGGGCACACCGCAGGCGGCCAGTAGGCGCTTGGTGAAGTCCTTGTCCTGGGCAATGCCTTCGGCAATGGCGCTGGTCTGGTCGCTCTCGGCGGTCCAGATGCGGCGCTGCGCGGCGCCATAGCCGAGCTGCACGAGGTTGCCGTCATTGAGGCGGATGTGGGGAATGCGGCGCTCGCCTGCAGCATCGACGATGCAGCCCGTGCTCGGGCCCAGGTAGCGGTCGTTGATCTCGGTCTTGATGGCCTTGACGGCGGCCTTCAGGTCGAAGGGCTCGTCGTTGATGGCGGCCATGATCAGCCGGTGGCCGTAGGCCAGGGCCGTGCGCGCCACGGTTTCCTCGGGGCAGCGGAAGACCATGCGGTAGATGCCGCGCTGGGAAATCTCGCGCGTCTGGCCGAACTCGGCCGGCATGCCCGCCAGGTTCAGCAGCTCGATGATGATGTGCTCCAGCACATGGCCGCACCAGGTGCCGCCTTCCAGGCGCTGGATGAAGCCGCCGCGCTCGCCCACGCCGCAGTGGTGCTCGATCAGGTCGGGCAGCCAGGCCGTCAGGCGCTCGTTGAAACCGTCAAGCTTGTTCGAGGGATAGTCCTCCAGCTCACCAAGATCCAGCCAGACCTCCAGCACGGGACGGTAGGTCCAGACGCTGGGTCCACGCAGGTAGGTGGTGCGCAAGAGTTGGATGTCTTTGAATTTCGCCATGTCGATCAACGGGTAAGCGTGAGCGACGACCCGGGTGCGGATCGCCGGAGAATGGGAGAGGATTGTGCGCTCAGAAAGCCCATGCGCAGTGCTGTCAGCCTAAACCAGGGTTGGCGCGTTGAGCAGGGTATGCCGTGCAAAGCGCGGGATATCCACCGGGGAGCTGCGGTTGCCCGCATGACACCAGGAGCCGCCAGGGGCGGGAAAAACAACTCAACATGCAAGAACACCATTCTGTGGACGTTTCGGCCTTCCTTGCCAGCCCCCGCGGGGCTGGGCTGCGAGCCAGGCTCGCTTCCAATGAAAACGTGCTGGCCCTCGTCCCGGTTGACCTGACCCTCGATATGCGCTTCGGCGAAGGCTGGGTTGTGCTGACCAACCAGCGGCTCCTCGCCTGTGATCCTGCAGATCAGCAGTGGAGTGAGTGGGCACTATCCATTGATCAGAATCTGCGCACGCTGGACCACGGCGGCGTGGGCAACCTCGAACTGCACGGCCCTGCTGCGCGGCTGGCGCTGTGGCGCTTCACGCTGCGCCACCAGGCGGCCGTGCTGCGCCTGCTGCAGCAGTTCGACCATGAGCGCGAGCGCCTGGCGCGCGGCGAGGACTTCGCCGAGCCCGAGGACGACGTGCCCCGCTGCCCGGCCTGCCAGGCCGAGCTGCCGCCCGAGGCCGACGAATGCCCGGCCTGCGCGCGCCAGCAGGGTCCGCAGACCTCCACCTGGGTGCTGCTGCGCCTGTGGCGCTTTGCCCATCCCTACCGGCACCAGCTGCTGCTGGGCTTTTTGCTGACCCTGGCCTCCACGGGCGCCACCCTGGTGGCGCCTTACCTGACGATTCCCATCGTGGACAAGATCCTGATCCCGTTCCAGAACGGGCAGCAGATCGACAGCAGCCTCGTGGTCTTCTACCTGAGCGGGCTGCTGGCGGCGGCGCTGGTGGCCTGGGGCCTGGGCTGGGCGCGCACCTTCGTGCTGGCCAAGGTGTCCGAGCGCATAGGGTCGGACTTGCGCACCACCACCTACAACCACCTGTTGACGCTGTCGCTGGACTATTACGGCAGCAAGCGCACGGGCGACCTGATGGCACGCATCGGGGCGGAAACAGATCGCATCAATTTGTTTCTATCCTTGAATGCGCTGGATTTCGCCACCGACGTGCTGATGATCGTGATGACCTCGGTCATCCTGTTCTCCATCAATCCGTGGCTGGCCCTGGTCACCCTGGTGCCGCTGCCCTTCATCGCCTGGATGATCCATCTGGTGCGCGACCGCCTGCGCACGGGCTTCGAGAAGATCGACCGCGTCTGGTCCGAAGTGACCAATGTGCTGGCCGACACCATCCCCGGCATCCGCGTGGTCAAGGCCTTCGCCCAGGAAAAGCGCGAGGCTGACCGTTTCGCCCAGGCCAATCTGGTCAACCTGCAGGCCAACGACAAGGTCAACAAGACCTGGTCGCTGTTCACGCCCACGGTGACGCTGCTGACCGAGATCGGCCTGCTGGTGGTCTGGGGCTTCGGCATCTGGCTGGTGGCTGGCGGCCAGATCACGGTCGGTATCCTGACGGCCTTCATCGCCTACATCGGCCGCTTCTATAGCCGCCTGGACTCGATGAGCCGCATCGTCTCGGTCACGCAGAAGGCGGCGGCCGGCGCCAAGCGCATCTTCGACATCCTCGACCACGTGAGCAACGTGCCCGACCCGGTCAACCCGGTCAAGCTGCCGCGCGTGCAGGGCGCCATCACGCTGGACAACCTGAGCTTCCGCTACGGCAGCCGCGCCGTGATCAAGAACCTGGACCTGCAGATTCGCCCGGGTGAAATGATCGGCCTGGTGGGTCACAGCGGCTCGGGCAAGAGCACCCTGGTCAACCTGATCAGCCGTTTCTATGACGTGAGCGAGGGATCCATCCAGCTCGACGGCGTGGACATCCGCAGGCTCAAGGTCTCGGACTTCCGCAGCAACATCGGTCTGGTGCTGCAGGAGCCCTTCCTGTTCTTCGGCACCATTGCCGAGAACATCGCCTACGGCAAGCCCGATGCCACGCGCGAGGAAATCGTGGCGGCGGCCCGGGCTGCCCACGCCCATGAATTCATCCTGCGCCTGCCGCATGGCTACGACTCCCTGGTGGGCGAGCGCGGCCAGGGCCTGTCGGGCGGCGAGCGCCAGCGCATCTCCATTGCACGCGCACTGCTGATCGACCCGCGCATCCTGATCCTGGACGAGGCCACCTCGGCCGTGGACACCGAGACCGAGAAGGAAATCCAGAAGGCGCTGGACAATCTGGTGCAGGGCCGCACGACGATTGCCATTGCCCACCGCCTGTCCACGCTGCGCAAGGCCGACCGCCTCGTGGTCATGGACCGGGGCGAGATCGTGGAAGTGGGTCCGCACGACGAGCTGATGGAAAAGCAGGGCGCCTACTGGCGCCTGTACCAGGCCCAGGCGCGGCGCGCCGAAGAGGATGCCCAGGCCGCAGGCCTGACCCTGGCCGCAACCACCATCGAGGAATAAGCCATGTCCAACGCCCAACATTCCGCTGCCGGCGCCGATCTGAGCGGCGTGCGCATGGAGCGCAACGCCCATGGCCGCCTGGTGCTGATCCTGGCCGACGGCACGCGCCACGAATCCGTGGTGCCCGTGCGCGCCTTTCCCATTGCCGCACCGCTGGAAGGCCTGTCCCTGGTCTCCGTCGATGGCAAGGAGGCGCTGTGGGTGGACCACATGGACCACCTGCCGGCGCAGGCCCGCACGCTGATCGAGGAAGACCTGGCCGTGCGCGAGTTCGTGCCCGTCATCCAGCGCATCCACAAGGTGTCCGGCTTTTCCACGCCCAGCACCTGGGACCTGGAGACCGACCGGGGGCCCGTGCAGCTCGTGCTCAAGGCCGAGGAGGACATCCGGCGCCTGTCGGGCCGCACGCATCTGATGATCACCAGCCAGGACGGCGTGCAGTTCAGCGTGCCCGACAGCACGGCGCTGGACCGCACCTCGCGCAAGCTGCTGGAGCGCTTCCTCTAGCGCCTGGTCGGGGTGAATAAGGGGTTTACCCTTGGTTTGAGGCAGACCGAAGCGTCTTTCAAAAAAAGCGCTTCAGTTCTTTCAGCTTCTGTCGATGATGAGGCGACGGCGGGAAATTCCCGCCCACAGCACACATCCAGCAAGAGGGTCGAGCCATGCCAATTCCACCTGTTGACCGATCACCCATACCGTGGCGCCCGCAAAGCGCCGATCTGTACTCCACCGGTGCGTCGGGCGCGGTGCCCGTGCGTCCTGTGAACGCCACCAACGCCGTCGAATCCACGGACCGCATCGGCGAAGGCCGGGTGGTGCGCGATCCTGAAAAGCCGTCCGTGGTGGACCAGGAAAACCGCGACTGGACGCTGGCCGAAGAGATCAAGCAGAAGGAAGAGGTTGAGGAGCCGCCCAAGGAGCCGATCTCCAAGCAGCTCATCGAGTTCATCCAGTCCATGTGGCGTGCCAGCGCCATGGCGGTGGAGCAGGCCCAGGAGGTCAGCAAGGCCGACGATGTGGCTCGCAACAAGATGCAGGTGCGCGATGAGCCGTTGACCTATTCGGAACCCAAGGTCAAGCGTACCGGCGGTCTTTGAGTGTCAGGGGCCGGGCAAGAAGGCTCAGTCCTTTGAGCCTTCGCCTTCCTTCTTGTCCCTGGCAGCGGCTGCGGCATGCTCGGCTGCCGCACGCTCGGCGGCCTTTGCCTCTTCGGCCTGCGCCTTGGCCTTTGCCTTGTCGCGTTCGGCGCGGTACTTGACGGCAAAGGCCTGCACCTCCGCATAGGAGACGTAGCCGTCCTTGTCGGTGTCGGCCTCGTCAAAGGCGGCCGACAGGCGCGGGAACAGCGCCACTTCAGCACGGCTGAGCTTGCCGTCCTTGTTGAAGTCCAGCATCTTGAATTCGCGCTGGGCCTTGATCTCCCCCTTGGTCAGCGGCGCCGGGCTGGCCGTTGCCTGCTCGGTGGCTGTGTTTTCTGCTGCCTGCGCGCGCGCGGCGGGCAGCATGAAGGCGCTGGTCAGCAGCACGACGACGGCGGCCTGCAGCAGCGGTGGCCGGCGCAGCAGGGCAGAGCGGTTCATGAGGGGAAAATGCATTGGCTTTATTTGGGCACGGAACCGGCATTTGCAAGCACGGCCGGCCCGCCCTTTGCAATTGTTTACTTCGGCGGATCGGCGTCCGGATTGGAGATGCCGCTGCTCACATGGCCTGCCGGCACATGGCGCGCGGCCGAGTTGACGTGGCCGGTCTGGTCGTCGAAGAAGAAGTCCGGCTCGAACTCGCGCAGGAACGGGCCCTTTTCCAGGCCGCCGAGGAACATGGCCTCGTCCACCGCAATGCCCCATTCCAGCAGCGTGCGGATGGCACGCTCGTGCGCCGGTGCGCTGCGCGCCGTCACCAGGGCCGTGCGAATGCGCATGGTCTGGGACGAGTCCGCCTGCTGCTGCAGCCGGTGCAGCGCAACCAGCAGCGGTTTGAACGGCCCTTCCGCCAGCGGCGTGGCGGCATGGGAGACCTCGTGGCGCAGAAATGCCGGCAGCCCGCCTTGCTGGTAGACGCGTTCGGCCTCGTCGGAGAACAGCACGGCATCGCCGTCGAAGGCAATGCGCACCTCCTGCGGATAGCGGTCGCCTGCGGGCGTGGAATCGACCATCACGCGCGCGGCAGGAAAGCCGATGGACAGCGCCCTGCGCACATCGACCTCGTTGGCCGAGAGAAACAGGTGCGCGCCCAGCGGCCGCAGGTAGGAAAACGGATCGCGCCCGCGCGTGAACACGCCGCGCTCTATGTGCATGTCGGCCGCCTTGGCCGAGGCAAAGACCCGCATGCCGCTGGCCGGGTCGTTGCGCGACAGCATCATCACCTCCACGCGCTGCACCTCGGGCGTATTGAAGGCCAGCAGCTTGCGCACCAGCGGGAAGGCGATGCCCGGGCGTGCGGGCTGGTGCACCAGGTCCAGCTGGCGGCGCATGTAGGCCTGCTCGTCACCGGCGTCGAACAGCCGGTTCTCCTCCTCGAAGTCGAACAGCGCCCGCGAGGAGATGGCGACGACCAGCTTGTCTTGCAGGGTCACGGACATGGCTTGGCGCTTTTCGCTATTTGACGAACTGGTTGAGCTGGATGATGGGCATGAGCACGGCCAGCACGATCAGGGCCACGACCATGCCCATGGCTACGATCAGCAGCGGCTCCAGGATGGTGGCCAGGTGCATGGCACGGCGCTGCACCTCGGTGGACAGCTGGTTGGCCGCGCGCTGCAGCATCACGGGCAGCTGGCCGGTCTGCTCGCCCAGGCGGGCAAACATGGAGATCAGTCCCGGGAAGCGCTTTTTCTGCGCCAGCGCCGAGGCCAGCGGCGCGCCCTCGCGCACCAGGGCCAGCGCGTCCATGGCGTCGGCGCGCAACGCGCGGTTGCCCAGCGTTTCGGCTGCGGCCTGCAAGGCCTTGAGAATGGGCACGCCCGCGCCCGCCAGCATGGCCAGCGTGCCGGCAAAGCGTGCCGCGTTGTAGTTGCGCGCCAGCCGGCCGATCAGCGGCAGGCGCAGCCACCAGGCGTCGAAGCGCTCGCGCAGCGCGGGGTTCTTCATGGACAGCCGGAATCCCACGGCGCCCAGCACCAGGGCGATCAGCGCGGCCCAGCCATAGCTGCGCACGAAGTCGCTGAGCGCCAGCATGGCCACGGTGAGCCAGGGCAGGGCTCGCTTGGTGCCGGCGAACACGCTGGCCACCTGGGGCACCACGTAGCTGACCAGGAACAGCACGATGACGATGGCCACCAGGGTCACGATGGCCGGGTACAGGGCTGCGCCAATGAGCTTGGACTGCAGGGCCTGGCGCGACTCCAGGTCGTCGGCCAGCCGCTCCAGCACCGGGCCCAGGCTGCCGCTGGCCTCGCCGGCGCCGATCACGGCGCAGTAGATGTCGGAGAACTCGCGCGGGTGCTGGGCCAGGGCGCGGGCAAAGGTGGAGCCTGCGTTGACCTCGGCGCGCAGCGCGGCCACGAGGTGGTGCTGGCGCGGGTCATCGGCTTCTTCGGACAGCGCGGCCAGGGCGCGCTCTATGGGCAGGCCTGATCCGACCAGACCCGCCATCTGGCGTGTCCAAACGGTGAGCCCTGTGGAGCCAAGGACGGGGCGGGTCAGCCAGCGCGAGGCGCCGCCCTGCGGGCTGGACGCGGAACCCGAGGCCACGATCTCCACGGCCATGGGCACCAGGGCCTGGGCCCGCAGCTGGCTGCGCGCGGCGCGCGCGTTGTCGGCTTCGATCGTGCCCTTGCGGGTCTGACCTTGTGCATCCAGGGCTTCGAAGGAAAAGGCAGGCATGCGCGGCGGGAGTCGGGAAGGGCTGGGGAAGGGATGGCGTTCAGGAAACGCCAGGCGGCGATCCAACCCCCGATGGTAGCCGCTGCCGGTGACGGCTGGATGGCGAGGCCGCCGCCGCGGTCGGCGGCAGCCCCTGCCTGGCCCTTATGCCGGCTGGGCCGCGAGGTCCGCTTCGTTGAGCTGGATGGAGCGCAGCGAGGCCGGGCGTTCCATCAGCGGCTGGCCGTAGTCGCTGAACTCGGGCAGCGCGGGCAGCAGCTTCATCATCGTGCCCCAGCGCAGGTAGCTGGCCATGAGCACGTCGGCCGCGGTGAACTGGTCGCCGCACAGGTAGCGCCTGCCGGCCACGGCCTGGCGCAGCGTCTGCACCACGTCGTCATAGCGGCCATAGCCGGCGGACATGGCCTGGTCGGCCGTCTGCTGCTCCAGGTGGCCCTGGCTCTTGGCAGTCATCAAGGCGTCGACGGGGCCGGCCAGGAAGAACATCCAGCGGTGGTAGACGCCGCGCAGCGGGCTGTCCACGGCCGGCGCGAGCCTTCGTTCGGGGAAGATGTCGGCCAGATAGGCAAGGATGGCGGCCTGTTCGGTGATCACGGTCTCGCCGTGCACCAGCGCGGGGACCTTGCCCATGGGATTGATGGCCAGGTAGTCGGCAGCCTTCATGGTGCTGCCGTATTCCAACCGCACGGGCTCATAGCGGGCGCCGCATTCCTCCAGCATCCAGCGCGCGATGACGGCGCGCGAGCGGGGGTGGAAGTAAAAGCGCAGCGGCTTGATCGAGTCGTTCATGAAGGCTCCCAGTGGTTTGAATGCATGGCGAGAAGGCCATGGGAGCGACTGTAGGAGGCCATGCTGACAGTTTTTGTCAGCAGTGGTGTCAGCGGACCGTGTAGCCCAGTTGCCGCGACCAGCGTTCGATCAGGCCGCTGCGGTGGTCGGGATAGCGTTCCTGCAGATCGGTGACGGAACGCACGCGGTCGGCACGGAAATGGCGGAAGTCCTGGCGCAGTTCGCACCAGGCCGCAAGAATGCGCCGCTGGTCGAAGAAAGCCATGGCAAAAGGCCAGATCTGGCGCTCGGTCGGCTGGCCCTTCTCATCCGTGTAGTGCAGCAGCACCCGGTGCTGGCGCCGTATCGCCAGGCGCAGCGCGGTCTGCCAGGGCTCGGTCACGGATTCGTGGCAGATGGGCGGCACCAGCAGGCCGCTGGTGTCCACCTCGATGCGCAGCTCCAGCGGCAGCGCGCTGCGTATGCGGTCCAGCGCGGCGGTGGCGGCCTGGGCGAGCTCGGGGTCGGCTTGGCGGCTGGCCCAGCGCGCGCCCAGCAGCAGGGCTTCCAGCTCATCGGGCGTGAACATCAGCGGCGGCAGCAGAAAGCCGGGCCGCATCTCATAGCCCACACCCGGGTCGCCCGCAATCGCTGCACCCTGCTCGCGCAGGGTGGCAATGTCGCGGTACAGGGTGCGCAGGCTCACGTCCAGCTGCCGGGCCAGCACCGGCCCGGCCTGGGGCAGGCGCGCGCGGCGCAGCAGGTCGATCAGCTGCAGCAGCCGGGCGGAGCGGCTCATGCCTTCAGCGGCCCATGACGCCGGCCGTGATCTCCAGCGAGCGCAGGCGCAGGTCGCGGTCATACACGTCGCTGACCAGGATCAGCTCGTCGGCCTCGGTGTCGGCCTGCAGCTTCTGCAGGCGCATGCGCACCTTGTCCGGGCCGCCGATGGAGGCCACGGCCAGGAAGTCGCCGATGGCGCGGCGCTCCTGCTCGCCGAGCTGGGCCGCATAGTTCTCGATGGGGCGCGGCAGCAGTCCGCGCCGGCCCGTGATGATGCCCAGCACGCGCTGGTAGGTGCTGCTGGCCAGGTACTCGGCCTCGTCATCGGTGGGCGCGGCGATCACGGGGGCGCCGACGATCACGTAGGGCTTGGCCAGTTGGGCCGACGGCTTGAACAGGCTGCGGTACAGCTGCACGGCCTGGTAGAGCATGCGCGGCGCGAAGTGCGAGGCAAAGGCGTAGGGCAGGCCCAGGTGAGCTGCGAGCTGGGCCGAGAACAGGCTGGAGCCCAGCAGCCAGATCGGCACGTTGGTGCCCGCGCCGGGCGTGGCCACCAGCTTTTGCTCGGGCGTGGCCGGGCCCAGCAGGCGCTGCAGCTCCATCACGTCGCGCGGGAAGTCTTCCTCGGTCTCGACGCGGTCGCGGCGCAGGGCGCGCATGGTGGCGCCATCGGTGCCGGGTGCACGGCCCAGGCCCAGGTCGATGCGGCCCGGGTACAGCTCGGCCAGCGTGCCGAAGGCTTCGGCGACCACCAGCGGGGCATGGTTGGGCAGCATGATGCCGCCCGAGCCCACGCGGATCTTCGAGGTGCCGCCCGCGATGTGGCCGATCAGCACGGCCGTGGCCGAGCTGGCGATGCCGGGCATGTTGTGGTGCTCGGCCAGCCAGTAGCGCTCGAATCCCAGTGCCTCGGCCTTGCGGGCCGTGGCCAGCGCAATGTCCAGGGCCTCGGCGACGGTGCCGCCTTCGCGCACGGCCACGAGGTCGAGCATGGACAGACGGACTTCATTGAATGATGTCATGGCAGGTTCCAACTTCCAGTTCACGGTGGGTGGGGGCGGCGCGGGCCTTGCCGCGCCAGGGCATTCCTGGTGCGCGTTCGCGCACTCAGTTTCTTCTGGACATTTCCCGTGCGCAGGTGATGCCCAGCACCACGCACCAGACCAGGGGGAGGATGGCTGCAGCCAGATGGTTCTCGCCCTGCTGGATGGCCAGCCAGGACAGCGGCAGCGCCACCAGCGCCGACAGGCGGATGACGCGGCGCAGCTGGCTGGTGGACAGGCGGGACTTGAACCACCACAGGGCGATGTAGCTGATCAGGCTCAGCGTGGCGACCCACAGGAACAGGTCGCCGCCATAGGGAGCGCTCCAGGCGCGTAGGGATTCCAACATGCCGACCATTGTGGCAAACGGGGATGCCCCGTGCTGCGCAGGGTCGGGCGTGGCCGCCTGCGCCTAGTCGCGCGTGACGCGCAGCACTTCCTCGGGCGTGGTGATGCCCTCGCGCACCAGCCGCTCGCCATCGTCGCGCATCAGGCGCATGCCCGAGGCCAGCGCGGTGTCGCGGATCTCGGCCTCGCTGGCCTGGCGGTGGATTTGCGCGCGGATGGTGTCGTCCACCACCAGCATCTCGAAGATGCCGGTGCGCCCTCGGTAGCCACTGGGCTCGGTGGTGTCGATCTTGCGCACCAGGCGCTGGGCCAGCACGCCCAGCAGGGAGGACGACAGCAGGAACGGCTCCACGCCCATGTCGATCAGGCGGGTGACGGCGCTGGATGCGTCGTTGGTGTGCAGCGTGGCCAGCACCAGGTGGCCCGTCAGCGAGGCCTGGATGGCGATCTGCGCGGTCTCGAAGTCGCGGATTTCGCCGATCATGATCACGTCCGGGTCCTGGCGCAGGATGGCGCGCAGGGCCTTGGCGAAGGTCAGCTCGATCTTGGCGTTGACCTGGGTCTGCCCCACGCCGGCCAGCTCGTACTCGATGGGGTCTTCCACCGTCATGATGTTGCTGTGGCTGGCGTCCATGCGCGACAGCGCCGCGTACAGCGTGGTGGTCTTGCCGGAGCCCGTGGGACCGGTGACCAGCACGATGCCGTGGGGCTGCGCCGTCATGTGGGTGAACCGCCTCAGCGTCTCGCCCTGCATGCCCACGGCCTCCAGGCTGAGCTTGCTCTCGCTCTTGTCCAGCAGGCGCAGCACGGCGCGCTCGCCGTGGGCGCTGGGCAGGGTGGAGACGCGCACGTCGATGGCGCGCGTGCCCAGGCGCAGGCTGATGCGGCCGTCCTGGGGCAGCCGCTTTTCGGCGATGTCCAGGTCGGCCATGATTTTCAGGCGCGAGATCAGCGCCGCGTGCAGGGCCCGGTTGGGCTGCACGACCTCGCGCAGGTCGCCGTCCACGCGAAAGCGCACGCTGGAGTGGCGCTCATAGGGCTCGATGTGGATGTCGCTGGCGCCGTCGCGCGCGGCCTGCGTGAGCAGGGCGTTGAGCATGCGGATGATGGGCGCGTCGTCCGCAGTCTCCAGCAAGTCCTCGACGGCGGGCAGCTCCTGCATCATGCGCGAGAGGTCGGCGTCGGACTCGACCTCGCTGACCACCAGGGCCGCGCTGGATTCGCCCTGCGAATAGGCGGCGCTGATGCGGTGCGCCAGCGTGCCCGCGTCCAGCATCTGCCAGCGCTGCACCGCATGCTTGCGCTGGACTTCGGACAGGGCCTGCCAGTCGGGCGAGGGGCCGTGCCAGAGCAGGGGCTCGTGGCCGTCGTCCTCGATCAGCAGCTGGCTGGTGCGCGCAAACGAATAGGGCAGGGGATAGCGCATGGGGCCTTCCTGCCTCAGAGCGCGCCGGGGGCTGCCGGCACGGCGGGAGCGGCGGGCTGCGGCTGGGTGAAGTCGATCAGCTCGGGCTTTGCGCCCGGCACGTTGACGATGGCGGCCGGGTTGGTGAACGAGCCGGGGTCCGGCTGGGGCGTCAGCGTGGGCAGCACGGGCGCGGCATTGACCGAGCGCAGCAGCACGTTCTGCTCGGGCTGCAGGCCTTGCTGCTGGGCGCGAATGGCTTCGTAGCGCTCGGAGGAGACCTGATTGGTGGCCGCCGCATCGCGCATCACCACAGGACGCAGGAAGACCATCAGATTGGTCTTGTTGCGCTTGCGGTTGGTGTTGCGGAACAGGTTGCCGAGCACGGGGATGTCGCCCAGCAGGGGAATGCGGTCCTCGGCCTGGGAGTAGTTGTCGTCGATCAGGCCGCCGAGCACGATGATGTTGCCGTCCTCGACCAGCACGTTGGATTCGATGGAGCGCTTGTTGGTGGTCAGGCCGTTGGTGTCCTTGCGCGTGGACTCGTCCACCGAGGAGACCTCCTGGAACACGGCCAGCTTCACCGTGCCGTTCTCGTTGATCTGCGGGCGAACGCGCAGCATCAGGCCCACGTCCTTGCGCTCCACCGTGGTGAACGGGTTGACCGTACCGCCCGTGGAGTTGCTGGCGTAGGAGCCCGTGACCATGGGCACGTTCTGGCCCACGATGATGCGCGCCTCCTCGTTGTCCAGCGTCATCAGGTTGGGCGTGGACAGGATGTTGGCGTCGCCGCTGTTCTGCAGGAAGTTGGCCAGAAAGCCCAGCGTGGTGTTGCCGTTGACGCTCTGCGTGAAGCCCAGGTTGGTGCCGCGCATGCTGCTCACCGTGTCGCCGGTGATGCCGCCCGTGCTGGTGTTGATGCTGCCGTCCTTGTTGAAGGCATTGAGCAGGCTCAGGATGTTGGCGCCGGCCACGCTGGAGTTGTTGCCGATGCTGCCCAGCACCTTGCCGTTGTTGCTGAGGATGGCCTGCCACTGCACGCCGAACTGGGCCAGGCGGTTGTCCTTGAGCTCGACGATCAGGCTTTCGATCAGCACCTGGGCGCGGCGGCCGTCGAGCTTGTCGATCACGGCGCGCATCTGGCGGTAGATGGGCGGCGGGGCGGTGATGATCAGCGAGTTGGTGGACGGATCGGCCTGGACCATGCCGCCCGTGGACGGCTGCTGGGCCACGCCCAGGGCGCCGCCGCCACCGCTGCTGCCCAGGCCCGAGGACGAGCCCATGCCCATGGATGCCGTGCCGCTGGAGTCGCGCGAGACCACGGGCTGCGAGGTGGGAATGGAGGACATGCCGCCGCCCTGCGGCGTGGTGCCGCCCGCACCGGGCTGGCCGCTGGCCGTGCCCGCGGCCGTGGCCTGGGCGCCTATGGCCGCGCGCAAGGTGGCTGCCAGCGCCACGGCGTCGGCGTTCTTGAGATAGACCACATGGATGTTGCCCTGGTCGCCGCCGCCGTTCATGGCGGGCTGGTCCAGCCGCGCGATCAGCGAGCGCACCTGGGCCAGGCGTGCGGGGTTGGCCGCGCGCAGCACGATGGAGTTGCTGCGCGGCTCGGCCATCAGCGAGGTCTTGAAGGCGTTGTCGCTCTGGCCCGGAATATTGGCGCCGCCGGCGGTCACGGTGAGGCCGCCGGGGCTGGCCGTGCCGCCTTCGATCAGGCGCGAGACCAGGGCCACCATGTCGGTGGCCACGGCATGGCGCAGGGGAATGATTTCGACATCGGTGGCGTTGGACACATCCATGGTCGCCACGATGCGCGAGATGCGCTGCAGGTTGTCTGCGTAGTCGGTGATGACCAGCGAGTTGTTGCCCGGGTTGACGTTGATGGTGTTGTTGGGGCTGATCAGCGGGCGCAGCACGGGAACCAGGTTGGCCGCGTTCTCGTAGTTGAGCTTGAAGATCTGGGTGACGATCTGGCTGCCCGCGCTGCTGCGGCTCGCGCCCACGGCCACTTCGCTGGCCTGCAGCTTGGCGTCCGCCTCGGGGATGACCTTGTACAGGCCGGCCGATTCGACAATGGTGAAGCCCTGCAGGCGCAGCGCGGCCAGGAACTGCTGGTAGGCGGTGGCAGGCGGCACTGGCCTGTCGGTCAGCAGCGTGATCTGGCCCTTGACGCGGGGGTCGACCACCACGTTGCGGTTGGTGATGGCGCCGATGGCGCGCGAGACGGCCTCGATGTCGGCGCCCGAGAAATTCAGTGTCACAGGCTCGCCGGGGCGCAGGCTGGGCGTGGCGCCGGCTGGTGCGTTGGTCTGAGCCTGGGTCGTGCCAGCGGTGCAGGCCAGCATGGCGCTGACGGCCAGCGTGTGCAGGGTGTTGCGCCAGAACGGGGTCGTGTGCTGCTGAGTCATGGATCAACCAAAGGAAATGATGGACCGGGGCCCCTGGCGCCGTCCCAGAATGTTGAGCAGGTTGGACAGCGCGGTTTCGCGCTCCGGGCTGGCCGAGGCCTCGCCCTGGAAATGCAGCCGCTGGCCTACCCATTGGCCCTGGCCGCTCAGGCGCAGGTCGCCGGTCAGGGTACTGAGCTGCAGTTGCGGGCTGTCGCCCCCGAGGATGTCCAGCCGGTAGCTGCCCAGCGGGCGCAGCGGTGACAGGCGTGAGGATACGGCCAGCGCCTCCAGGCGCGTGCTGCCTTCGCTGCGCCAGCGGCCCGATTGCCACAGCAGCTGCAGTTGCAGGGCCTGCGTGGCCAGCCGCAGCTGGCCTTGCAGGTCCACCGTGTTCCATGGCGTGCCCAGGCCGGACAGCAGGGAGGCGGGCCAGCGCGTGTCGCTGTCATGCACCATGGCGCTCAGGCCCTGCCAGCGGGGCAGCAGGTCCAGCACCACGGGAGTGGGTGTGCAGCATTCGCTGCGCAGTTGTATGCGGGCGCCGTCCAGGCGGGGGCGCAGCGTCCATTCCAGCCGTGTGGGCAGGGCCGTGCGGTCGCGGCTGCCGGCGCCTCCGGTGAAGACCAGGGAGGCCGAGCCATTCCACAGCGTGCCGCGCGGCTGCTGCAGCAGCACCTGGCCCTGCGTGGCCGAATCCACGCCGCGCGCCAGCCAGGCGGCGGGCGCCCAGACGACGGTGGTGGCCACCAGGCCGCACAGGGCACCGGCCAGCGCCCAGCCGCGCGGTGCGCGCAGGGCCGGCTGGGTACGGGGCTTGCGTTGCATGCTCAAGGCGCCCGCGACGGATCGACGGGCAGGTCCAGCACCAGGCTGCCGTCCCAGCGCACGGCATCGGCAGCGCCTGCGCCTGCTGCGCCGGAGGCGGCGGCAGTGCTTGCAGATGCACTGCGGGCCAGCTTCATCTCGGCCGGAACGGCATGGGTGTTGCTGCGGACCTGGGCCAGCCAGCGCGCCAGCGCGGCGGCGGGTGCGGCCTTGAGCGTGATCTGTGCGCGGTCGCCCATCCAGTTCAATTGGGCGGAGGCGCCCAGTTCGGCGGACAGCGAGCTTTGCAGCAGCGCCTTGGCATCGCCGACCACGGGGCGTGCGTTGCCGCGCAGCTGCTCGGCCTCGGCCTGCAGCAGCTGCATCTGGCGCAACTGGCGGTCGGCCTGGGCATGGCGTTCGGGCGCGGTGCGCAGGCTGTGCAGGGCGGGGGCCAGGGCCACCCACCACAGCAGGGCCAGTGCCACCACGCCACCGGCCAGCAGGGTCATGTTCTGTTCACGCGGCGCCAGGGCATTCCAGCGCGCGCGCAGGGGTGCCAGGCTTTGGCGGGATGCGCGCATGTTCATGGCCGGGCCTCCTGGGCAAGCAGCAGGTCGGCGCCCTCGCGCTGCAGTCGCAGGCCGCTGCCGGCCAGATGTTGTTGTGCCTGCTCCAGTGCCTCGGCCTCCAGCGAGACGCCCTTGAGGCGCAGCTGCCGGTCCTGGTAGTCCATGGCCTGGGGCAACTGTCCAGCGGGCAGGGCCCGGGATGCGGCGGCCAGCAGGGGCTCCAGGTCGCCCTGAGTCAGCGCGCCGGCGGTCTGGCGCAGCGTGGCGACTTCGCGCTGCATTTGAACGGGCGCGTCGACGATGACGGGCACGCGGGGGAAGCTGGTGGCCAGCGTGGAGCGCACCTGGACCTGCTTGGCCGCGATGGCGCGGTTCTCGGTCCAGGCCCAGGCATTGAGGCCCACTACCTGGGCCAGCAGGGCGAGCACGGCGCCCCAGCGCGCGGCCTTCCATTGCGGCGCGCGCAGAAAGCTTTGCCAGCCGTCGAGCATGCGCCGCCGTGTGCGGCTGCCGCCGCCCAGGTCGAGGTCGAACTGCGCCAGATCCCAGCTTTGTGCGCGGGCCGCCAGGCCGCGCTGAGCATCCGTCAGCAGGCTGACGGGGCGCTGCAGAGCCTCGGCGGCACGGGCCAGCGCCGGGTCCGCCTGGATCGGGGTGTCAGGGGGCAGGGCCTGCAGCAGGGCTGCCAGCATGGCGGGGTCGGCACTGTCGGTGCGCAGCGGCAGGCAGGCCAGCGAGTCCATGCCCTGCGGGGCGGTGCTCAGGCCGGTGGCAAGCAGCCAGGCCGATTCGGGTGAGCCCACGGCCCAGAGCTGGGGCGTGGCCTGGGGCGGACATTCCGGCACGATGCGGCCCACGGGCCGCCCTGCGGATTCCAGGGCCTGAAGGTGGGCATGGAGCCAGGCCTTGTTGCAGGCGGCAACCCAGCAGGGCTCGCCTGCGCGTGCCTGCGGCTGCAGGGCCAGGTGCAATTGGGAGGGCTCGTCGAGCAGACGCTCTTCCAGCAGCCCGTCGAGCACGGCGCGCAGGCGCACATGTCCGCGCCGGCTTCCCGTAGGCACGCCATGGGGGAGGCTGACCAGATGCCAGGACAAGGCCTGGTGCGGCACCACGGCAACCGTCTGGCCGGTGCGGCCAGGATCGGGCAGCAGGCCTGCGGCGGCGTGGCCATGCCGGTCGGCGCGCAGGCCGTCACTGCTGAGTGCGTAGGCGTATTCGCCAGCGGGGCCCGCAGGCAGATGAAGAATCAAGGTGCTCATGGGCGGAAGCGGGCATTGTAGGGGGCGAGTGTGACAGCCATCTGTCATGGCGCGGGAGCTTCGGGCAATCCCCAGTCCCCCCTCTCACGCCAGATGGTAGTGACTGTCATGTTGTTGCGACGCAACATGGAGCGTTCGCTGGCCACGATCTCGCCCAGGCGCATGCGGCCACGCGCCTCGAAGAAGCTGGTGGCCACCGACAGGTTCTGTCCTTCGAATTTCTGCGGCAGGCCCAGCGCGTTGGAGGCATCGGCCAGGCTGCGCAGCGGGCGCGATGCGCGCAGCTGCACCAGCTGGCTGGCCTGGGACCAGGTCAGGTCCTCCACGCTGGCCCAGATGACTTCGGCGCTGGCGGTGTTGAGGTTGACGGGCGTGTTCTCGGGCAGCAGGGTGATGTAGGGCTCCAGGCGCGCGACGACCTCGGGCGGCAGACCCAGCCAGCCGAACTGGCGCAGCGTGCGCGGCATCAGCAATTGCGCGCCCTCGCCAGGGGTGGCGGCTGCGCGCAGGGCCTGGACGATCTGCGTGGCATAGGCAGGGGGCAGGTTCAGGCGCTCCAGCAGGCGGGACAGCGGGCGCAGGGTTTCGGGTTTGTCGGGGGCGCTCAGCAGGTTGCGCAGGTTCAGGCGCGACTGCAGGTCGATGATCTGGCCCGAGAGAAAGGCGTCCTGCATGTCGGCCATGCCGTCATCGACCTGGCTGACGTTGTTCTGCGCCGCAAGAAACGTGGACAGGCGCGCCTCCTGCAGCGGCACGGCCCAGGGTTCGGCCAGATGGTCCACCTGCAGACTGGTGCGCGCATCCTCGGCCAGCACCACGCGCGACCAGTCCAGCGCACCCAGCAGGATCCAGGCGGCCTGCATGCGGTTGCGCTCGGCGGTCTCGACCTCCACGCTGCGCCACTGCTGCCACAGCGCGCTGGCGGCGAACGTGGCCACCAGGGTCACCGTGAGCATGGCGGCCAGCAGGGCCACGCCACGGTGGCGGCGGCGGCCGGGCAGGGGGCGGGGTGCGCGCATCATGATCGGCTGTTGGAGCGCAAGGGGTTGACCCAGTCCATGGTGACGCGGCCAGGAATGGCGCTGTCGGGCGGCAGGGTCAGTTCGACGCGGATACCGTCGGGAATCGTGGGCAGCTGTGCGCTGCTGTTGGTGCCGCCGGACGGCGGGTTGACCGTGCCCGTGCCGTTGTCCGAGCCGCTGGACTGCGGATTGCTCCAGGCGTTGTCGCGGTAGTAGTACAGGCGCCATTGGTCCAGGGGCATCAGCACGGTTTCGCGCCGGCGCTGGTCGTCCGAGGGGTTGCGCCCCCATTGCGATCCCTGGTTCCAGGCATCGCGCCACTGTGCGCGCGTGCGCAGCGGCGGCGACTGCCAGCGCAGCCACTGGTCGCGCCCGGCCGTCTGGCGGCGCGCCCAGGCGACGACCACGGCGCCGTCGTCCACGGCGGCGCTGCTCTTGCGGGTCATGCGCAGCACCTGGCCGTCCCAGTCGATGACCTGTGTGTTTTCAAGCGGCATCAGCGCTTCGAGGTCGGCATTCCATTGGGCGATGACGGTCTGCAGCACCATCTGCTGCTCGTTGCGGGCACGAATGGTCTCCTGCGAGCGCACCATGCTGTCCAGCCCGCGCCAGCTCACCAGGGCCAGAAGGGCCATGACGGCGATGGCCACCATCAGCTCCACCAGGGTGAAGCCGTGCGTGCGGGAAGGGTGGCGCAAGCGCATTCAGAAGCGTCCCACGATGGTGGATACGCGCAGCACGGGATGCTCTGCCGTGACCACCAGGGCATCGACACGGCGGAAGCTGGGATTGGGTGTGGGCCGCACGCTGAGCCGGACCTGCAGTTGCCGGCCGCCCTGCTCGCAGGTCAGGCTGTTGTCGCCCACGGGCGGCATCTGGCGCGACAGGCGCATGCGCACCAGCTCGTTTTGCGCGCACAGCTGGGCCAGCAGCACCTCGGACTGGCGCTCGGCATTGAGCGTCAGGGCCGATGTGGCCTGCAGACCGGCCATGAGCGCAATGCCCACGATGCCCAGGGCCACCAGCACCTCGATCAGCGTGAAGCCGCGTGCCGGGCGCCTGGGGGCACCGTGCTTTCGGCGCAGTCCGTGGAGGGCTGTCATGGCAGGGACTGCACGGCAAAGGGCCGCAGTCCATCCGTGGCCACGCGCAGCGGCGGGCTGGTGGAGTCGCGCAGCGTCAGCGTGACGGACTGGGGCGGAATCAGTGGCTCGGGGCCCAGCACCAGCGGCGTGGCCGGCTGCGCCTGCACACCGGGCTGCAGCCATTGGGAAGGCAATTGCGCGCTGGCCGGCAGTCCTTCGAAACGAAAGCCCTGTGGCATGGGCCGCCAGCGCACGGGCACGCCGTTGGCACGGGCCTGGGCGCGGGCCGACTCCAGCAGCGCGGCCAGGCGTTCGGCCTCGCGCTCCAGCTGTGCCTGTCCGCTGTCGCGCAGCGACAGGCTCACGCCTGCGGCGGCAATCGCCATGATACTGATGACGACCATCAGCTCCAGCAGGGTGAAGCCGCGCGAAGGGGTGGACAGGGGGAGGGGAGCGGTCTGGCGGGGCATGAGAGCAGGCAGGCCCGCTGGGAGCGCGGGCCTGTGGTGCGGTGCGGCGCGGCCCCTGCGGGCCGTCGCCCGGGCCATCGACTTATTGCCAGCTGCCGATGTCGGCATCCTTGCCCTCTCCGCCGGCCTGGCCGTCGGCGCCAAAGGACATGATGTCGATGGGGCCCTTGATGCCAGGATTCAGGTACTGGTAAGGGCGGCCCCAGGGATCGTTGGGCAGCTTTTCCAGGTAGGGCTTCCAGTTGTTGGGCAGCGGTCCGCTCGTGGGGCGGATGATCAGGGCCTGCAGGCCTTGCTCCGCCGTGGGGTAGCGCTGGTTGTCCAGGCGATAGAGCTTGAGCGCCTGGGAGATGTTGGTGATGTCGGTGCGTGCAGCCGTGACGCGGGCATCGTCGGCGCGGTCCAGCACATTGGGCACGATCAGGGCCGCCAGCACGCCGATGATGACCAGGACCACCATCAGCTCGATCAGCGTGAAGCCGCGCTGGACGGCAGTGCGCAGGGCAGGCAACGGACGGCGGGGAAGGCTGGTCATGGAACGGTGCAGCAAATTGGACATATCGCTCCATCATAATCGCGCGATGGTGACACTTTCATTGAACCGCGGCCAGGCCCGGACCTGGCATGTCAAGGCTGCCACATTCGTGCTCTGGCTGCTGGCTGCCGGCGTCGTGGCTTTCTGGGCCATGCGCCTGGGCAACGGCGGCGCGGGAGCGCCCGTGCCACCCGCGCCCGCCGAGCCCTTGCAGGTCGATGCGCCCGCGCTGGCGCAGGCGCTGGGAGGCGTGGCGGCCGCGCAGGGCGCCGTCGCCCCCGCTGCAGCGCCTGTGGTCTCGCGCTATGCGCTGGTCGGTGTGCTGGCCGGGCGCGACAGCGGCGGCGGAGCGGCGGTCATCGCCGTGGGCAACCAGCCGGCCAAGCCCTTCCGCGTGGGGCGCGCCGTGGAAGACGGCGTGGTGCTGCAGTCGGTGTCGGGCCGCGAGGCGCGCCTGGGGCCCAGGGTCGATGGCCCGGCTTCCATCACGCTGCAGATTCCCCTGCCCGACAAGCGCTGATCCCGGTCAGCGCGGCAACGGCAGGTCCAGCACCAGCCAGCCGCCAAAGTCAGGCGCGGGCAGCGTCCATTGGGCCGCCTGGGGCAGGGCGCTGCCTTCGCGCATCAGCCATTGCACGCAGCGCGCCACGCCGGCATGGGTGATCCAGACGGTGTCGCGTGCGGCGCCATCGCCCACCGAACCCCTGCTCGCCTGCTGCAAGGCCTCATTCACCCTGCGCAGCATGGTCGCCAGGGACTCTCCCCGGCCCGGCGCGTGCCCGGCAAGGTCTGCCGCCCAGGCATCGATGGCGCTGCGGTCCAGCGCATCCCAGGGCTGGCCTTCCCACTCGCCGAAATCCATCTCCAGCAGGCGGCTGTCCGCCGCCGATGCCAGGCCGGGCCGCAGTGCCTGCAGGGCCTGTGCCAATTGACGGCATCGGCGCAGGGGCGAATGCACCAGCAGGCAATCCGCAGGCAGGGCGAGGTGCAGGGCCTGCGCCGCATCGGCCGTGGCCTGGGCGTCGGCTTGCATGTCGAGTCGGCCATAGCAGATGCCGGGCGCCACCAGGGGGCGGGCATGGCGTACCAGCCAAAGGCGTGGTGCCGGGTTGGCGCAGACGGAGTTCATGGCACGCGCACCAGTACGGCGGCAGCCCCCAGCAGCATGGCCAGTTCACAGACCTGCTGGGCAGCGCCCAGGCAATCCCCCGTCATGCCGCCCAGCCGGCGGCGCACCCAGCGCACCATGGCGGCCGTGGCCAGGGCGCCGGGCAGTACCAGGCCGATGACGAGCGGCAGGCCCGCCAGCCAGCCTGTCAGCGCCAGGGCGGGCAGGCACCAGAGGGTTGCCGTGACCACGCCTATGGCGCTCAGCGGCCTGCCAGCCGCATGCACGGCCTTGGAGTGGGCGGCCTGGCCCACATAGGGAAGGCATTGCATGAGGGCCAGCGGCGCCATGCGCGACAGCACATGGATGCTGCACAGCAGCAAGGCCGCCCATTGCACGCGGATGTCGACCAGCAGCGCGACCAGGGATAGCTTGGCCAGCAGCGCCATCACCAGCGCCATGGCGCCGTAGGCTCCCAGGCGCGAATCCTTCATGATTTCCAGCGCGCGCTCGGGCGGGACAAAGCCGCCCAGGCCGTCGGCCACATCGGCCAATCCGTCTTCGTGCAGTCCGCCGGTCAGCCACAGCGTGGCCACGGTGGAAAGAACGGCGGCAACCAGCGGCATCCAGGGGCTGGGTGCCAGCAGCCAGCCCGTTGCCATCAGGCACGCTGCGCCCCATGCGCCCACCAGCCAGCCGACGCCGGGCAGATGGGCAACGCTGGCATGCTGCAGCTGGGGGCTCCAGCCAGCCCAGGCGGCCAGCTGCCCCGTGACCGGGATGCGGCTGAAGAACTGGACGGCCAGGACAAAGTGGCGAAGCGGCTGCATGGGCGTGTCAGTGCCGGCCCGCCAGGTCCGTCACTTGAGGAAAAGCTGGTAGGCCGGGTTGGCGGTTTCCTCGACCCAGGGGTAGCCAAGATTGCTCAGGAAGGCGTCGAATTTCTTGCCATCCTTGGCGGGCACCTGCATGCCGACCAGGATGCGGCCGTAGTCGGCGCCCTGGTTGCGGTAGTGGAACAGCGAGATGTTCCAGGTCGGCGCCATCAGGCTGAGGAACTTGAACAGTGCGCCGGGGCGCTCGGGGAAGACAAAGCGCAGCAGGCGCTCTTCCTGCGCCAGCGGCGAATGGCCGCCGACCATGTGGCGCAGATGCTCCTTGGCCATGTCGTCGAAGGTCAGGTCCAGCGCCTCGAAGCCCTGCTTCTCGAAGTTCCTGGCGATCTTCTCGGACTCGCCGCGTGCCGCCGTGGTCAGGCCCACGAAGACATGGGCCTTGTTCTCGTGGCTGATGCGGTAGTTGAATTCGGTCACGTTGCGCGGGCCGCCGGGCAGCTTGCCCACCGCTTCGCAAAAGCGCTTGAAGCTGCCGCGCTCCTCGGGGATGGTCACGGCGAAAAGGGCCTCGCGCTCCTCGCCCACCTCGGCCCGCTCGGCCACGAAGCGCAGCCGGTCGAAGTTCATGTTGGCGCCGCACAGGATGGCGGCATAGGTCTCGCCCTTGGTCTTGTGCTTGGCAACGTACTGCTTGATGGCCGCCACGGCCAGGGCGCCGGACGGCTCGACGATGGAGCGCGTGTCCACGAAGATGTCCTTGATCGCGGCGCAGACGGCATCGGTATCGACCACCACGTAGTCGTCCACCAGGCCCTGGGCGATGCGGAAGGTCTCCTCGCCCACCAGCTTGACGGCCGTGCCGTCGGCGAACAGGCCCACGTCGGCCAGCTCCACGCGGTGGCCGGCGCGCACGGACTGCAGCATGGCGTCCGAATCCTTGGTGTGCACGCCGATCACCTTCACGTCGGGGCGCACGGCCTTGATGTAGTTGGCCACGCCCGAGATCAGGCCGCCGCCGCCGATGGCGACAAAGACCGCGTCCAGGCGCGGGCTGCCCAGCTTTTGCAGCTGGCTCAGCATTTCCATGGCAATCGTGCCCTGGCCGGCGATCACGTAGGGATCGTCGAAGGGGTGCACAAAGGTCAGGCCCTTTTCCTTTTGCAGCTTGACGGCGTGCTTGTAGGCGTCGGAATAGCTTTCACCGGCCAGTTCCACCTCGCCGCCCAGCGCCTGCACCGCATCGATCTTGACCTGGGGCGTGGTGGTCGGCATCACGATCACGGCACGGCAGCCGAGCTTGCGTGCGCCCAGGGCCACGCCTTGCGCATGGTTGCCGGCCGAGGCGCAGATCACGCCCTTTTCCAGCTGCTCGGCCGACAGGTGCGCCATCTTGTTATAGGCGCCGCGCAGTTTGAAGCTGAACACCGGCTGCTGGTCCTCGCGCTTGAGCAGCACCTTGTTGTGCAGGCGGCGGCTCAGCGCCTTGGCGGGCTCCAGGTCCGACTCCACGGCCACGTCATAGACGCGCGCGGTAAGGATCTTGGTCAGGTAGTCGGCAGGGGTCAGGGGGTGGTTCATCGTCGGCGAAAGGCTGGAGAGCAGCAGGCCGGGAGGCGGCCCGTCGGTGTCAGGCGGCCATCATAGGCGCTTGTGAATCATGCTGCAGTGCAGCGTCCTGCACAGGCCGGGAGCGACGAAACCAAAAAAAAGCCCCAGGCTGTAAAGCCGGGGGCTGAATCCACCAATAGAGGAGGTGGAGGAGACAACTGGTGCGATGCAGAGCGAAGTTGGTTCACAATCTGCAGTCCATCTGGAGGGGTGTCCGGGTTAACCCTTCAGATAACGCTTGGGTGCATTGTATGCACGACAGGTGCTGCGTTGCAACAAAATCAGGGTTTTTGTGTAGTTGATGCAAAATAGCAACAGTTTTTTGAGGACGCAACAATGGAATGCACAGTGAGTTGGACAGGTGGCACGACCGGCATGCGCTCGGGCATGGGCTTCGTGGCGGAAACGGGCAGCGGCCACGTGGTCAATATGGATGGGGCGCCGGATGCGGCCAACCCCGCCAATGGAGGGCAGAACCAGGCACCCCGCCCCATGGAGATGCTGCTGGCCGGCGCCGGTGGCTGCACGGCCTATGACGTGGTGCTGATCCTCAAGCGCGGCAGGCATGCCGTCAAAGGCTGCAGCGTCAAGCTCACCTCGGAGCGCGCCGATGCGGACCCCAAGGTGTTCACCAAGATCCACATGCAGTTCACCGTCAGCGGTACGGGTCTGCCCACGGGTGCGGTGGAACGTGCCATCGCCATGAGCCATGACAAATACTGCTCGGCCACCATTATGCTGGGCAAGACGGCCGAGATCACCACGGGATTCGACATCGTCGAGGCCTGATGCCGCCGATGGCTGGGCTTGCGCCTCGGCGCCCCTCCTGAAATGAAGAAAGCGCGCAAGGCCCGCTTTTTTTGGATGGAATGCTGTTTCAGATGTTTCTGAAGGTTCAGATGCGGTGGGCTGTTGTCGTCATCACCTTGGCTGCCAGGCGCATCAAGGCGCGGGCGGGGGGCGGCAATTGCAGGGCGCCGGCTTCGCGCGCAGCGGCGGCATGGCGTTCCTCGTCATCCTTCATGCGGGCCACCACGGCCAGCGAGGCGCGGTCTTCCTCGGGCAGCAGGCCCAGATGGCTTTCCAGATGGGCGGACACCTGCTCCTCCGTCTCCACCACAAACCCCAGGCTGGCCGCGTCGCTGATCTTGGCGGCCACCACACCGATGGCGAAGGCGCCGGCAAACCACAGCGGGTTCAGCAGGCTGGGCCGGTCGCCCAGGGCGTTGAGCCGGTCGCGGGTCCATGCCAGGTGGTCGGTCTCCTCGCGCGCCGCCTCCAGCAGGTGCTCGCGCAGCACCATGTCGCGCGTCACCATGGCCTGGGCGTTGTACAGCGCCTGGGCGCAGACCTCTCCGACATGATTGACGCGCATCAAGGCGCCCGACAGCCGACGCTGTGCTTCGGTCAGCTCTCCCTCCGCGATACCGGCGGCCGGGGAGCGTTCGGCGGCGGAAGGCTGTGCAAACAGGGTGCGAAGCGCCGCATCGGCGGCAGTCAGTATCTTGTCCATGGGCGGTCCCTAGAGCGGAAAATCTTGGCAAATTCAGGGTCTGAACGGTACACCAGGACGCCATGCCCTCTCTTTGTGCAAGCGCAACAAGGCCGGCGCGATGTTCGGGTTGGGCCTGATTGTGTTGGCTTGCAGGTTTGTTGCGGCAGTGCAACGAAAAACGGGGGGTAATGCCCGTTTGTGGGTGAATTTCTTTGCATGGGCAGCGGTGGTCTGGTGCAATAGGCCCTAACTTCCCCACCAGGAGGTTGGCGCGGGAAACCGGTGGAGCATCAGGCCAAGCCTCTCTTCCTCACGACCGGCGCCCTTCTAAACCTTGGAGTAACTCGTAATGAAAAAATCTCTGATTGCCCTGGCAGTGCTGGCTGCTTCCGGCGCCGCAATGGCTCAATCCTCCGTGACCCTGTTCGGTATCGTCGACACTGGCGTTGCTTACGTGAACAAGAACCAAACGGGCGACAGCGTGTACGGCCTGGGCACCAGCGGCGCTTCCACGAGCCGTCTGGGCCTGCGTGGCACGGAAGACCTGGGTGGCGGCCTGAAGGCCGGCTTCTGGCTGGAAGGCGAAATCTTCGGTGACACCGGTGGCAGCGGCTTCGACTTCAAGCGTCGTTCGACCGTGAGCCTGTCTGGCAACTTCGGTGAAGTGCGCCTGGGCCGCGACCAAGTGCCGACCTTCCAAAAGCTGACCTCCTACGACCTGTTCAGCGCAACCGGTATCGGCCAGTTCATGGGCTTCCGTAACTGGGCAGGCGGTGCGAGCGGTGACGACAACGGCATCCGCGCCAACAACTTGGTTTCGTACTACACCCCCAATTTCGGCGGTTTCAACGCCGGTATCGGCTACGCTTTCGACGAAAAGAACACTGCTGGCACTACAGTGGCCAACAATGTGGGTCGTTACATCGGTGGCTACGTTGCATATGACAACGGTCCTCTGAGCGTGAGCCTGGGCCTGGCCCAGCAAAAGACTGTCACTGGCACGGGCTTGTCCGCTGTTGCTGCTGACCGCGACGAAATGACCCTGGGTGCTTCGTACAACTTCGGCGTTGCCAAGCTGAGCGGCCTGCTGCAGCAGACCAAGTTCAAGCGCGACGCTGGGGGCGACATCAAGACCAACTCCTACATGCTGGGTGCTTCCGCTCCCGTGGGCGGTGTGGGCGAAGTCAAGCTGCAGTACGCTCTGTACGACCAGAAGAACATCGACTCCAAGGCTCACCAGATCACCCTGGGTTATGTGCACAACCTGTCCAAGCGTACCTCGCTGTACGGCAACTTGGCTTTCCTGAAGAACAAGGATCGTTCTACTCTGGGCCTGCAAGCCAAGGGCGTGTACAACGGCGCAGTTGCCGCTGGCGAAAGCCAGACTGGCGTGCAAGTCGGCATTCGCCACGCTTTCTAATGAACGGCTGGCGTAAGCCAGTTGCCATTTGAAGCAAAAAAGAGCCAGTCTTCGGACTGGCTCTTTTGTTTTGTGCTAGGGAAAGACCTGTGTTGTGCTTGTGCCAACGGTGACGAGGCGGGAAAAGCGTTTCTAGAATGAAATTTCCACCAACCAATCGTTAACAAGAGAGAGACAACACAATGAATTCTTCATTCGTGAAAAAGAGCGTGGCACTGGCGGTGTTGGCAGCAACGGCACCCTTGGCAGCATTCGCCCAGCAAAGCAGCGTGCAGCTGTACGGCATCGTCGATGCCGGCGTGCGCCACACCACCAATGAAGGCCCGACCAAGAGCGGCAAGACCCAGATGATCGGCGGCGGCATGTCGCAAAGCCGCTGGGGCATCAACATCACCGAGGACCTGGGCGGCGGTCTGGCAGCCATTGCCAACCTGGAAGCCCGTTTCCTCACCGACACCGGCGAGCAGGCTGCAGCCAGCTACTTCCAGCAATCCTGGGTGGGCCTGCGCAGCAAGAGCTTTGGCCAGGTCACCCTGGGCCGCCAGTACAACATGCTGTTCGACCTGGTGACCTCCACCTATGCCTCCTTCCCGTACTCGCCGTACATGGAGGCCTACAAGCCTGAAATCGGCATGTCCATGGGCGCGCGCGCCAGCAACATGGTCAAGTACCTGGCCGAGTTCGGCCCCGTGCGCGGTGCCCTGCAGTATTCGTTCGACGAGAACAACACCTTCGACAAGGTCGGCACCGGCGTGGCCCCTGGTGGCGCCATCAAGACGGCCGGCGGCTATCTGCGTTATTCGCAAAGCGGCATCTCCGCAGGCGCCGGCTACCTGGGCACCACGCTGCCGGCCGGCACCAAGGTTGATGCCTATACCCTGGGCGGCTCGTACCGTGTGGGTCCCTGGTACGTCAACCTGGGCTACGGCCTGAACAAGCGCAAGGACGCATTCCCGGCGGCAACCGCAGGCGGTGGATTCGACCAGGCCATCCTCAATTCCTTCTGGACGGGCTCGTCCAACGGCGGCTTCGTGGCCGGCGACGCCAACAAGCGCCAGATGTACAAGATGGGCTTCGGCTACCAGATCACGCCCCAGATCAATGTGGGCGCGCATTACTACCATGCCAAGCAGTCGGGCTCGGGCACGGGTAATTTCAATGGCAAGGCAGACTTCCTGGTGGCGGTGGTCGACTACGCCTTCTCCAAGCGTACCGATGCCTATGTGGCCCTGGACCACACCAAGACCAGCGGTGGCTCGGGCGTGATGCTGGACGCCAATGGCGCCACCAAGCGCACGGGCTTCACCGTCGGCCTGCGCCATCGCTTCTGAGCACGCGGCGTCTGCGCAACGAAAGGCCTCCTTCGGGAGGCCTTTTTGTTTCCTGTCGATGGGCTGACGGTGGGCGGGCGTGATTTCCTGCGTTAAGGTAATGCGCAGGCCAACGAAGCGAAAGAACCAAGGCTATGGAAGCCACTCGATACAAGGCAGGCGGTCGGGCCTTTGCCCAGATCGCCCAGTACCACCCGGAGCTGACGGCGCTGCGCCGCGAGCTGCATGCGCATCCGGAGCTGGGATTCGAGGAGCGCTTCACGGCGGCGCGCGTCAAGGAGGCCTTGCGCCAGTGCGGTGTGGACGAGATCCATGAAGGCCTGGGCACCACGGGCCTGGTGGCCGTGATCCGCGGGCAGGGCCACAGTTCGGGCGCCATGGTGGGCCTGCGTGCCGACATGGACGCACTGCCCATGGTCGAGCACAACGAATTTCCCTGGAAGTCCGGCAAGCAGGGGCTGATGCACGGCTGCGGGCATGACGGCCATACGACCATGCTGGTGGGCGCCGCCCGCTACCTGGCAGCGACGCGGCGCTTCGACGGCTCGGCCGTGCTGGTCTTTCAGCCTGCCGAGGAAGGGCGCGGCGGCGCGCGGGCCATGATTGCCGATGGTCTTTTCGACCGCTTTCCGATGCAGGCCGTGTACGCCATGCACAACTGGCCCGCCATGCGTGCGGGCACGGTGGGCATCAACATGGGCGCGATGATGGCGGCTGCCGACCGCATCACCATCGAGATCACGGGGCGCGGCGGCCATGGTGCGCATCCCTACCAGACGGTGGACGTGGTGCTGGCGGCCGCGCACATCACCACGGCGGTGCAGAGCATCGTCTCGCGCAATGTGCGCGCCATCGACAGTGCCGTCATCAGCCTGTGCGCCGTGCAGGCCGGGGACCTGGGCGCCTTCAGCGTGATGCCGGGCACGGCAACGCTGGTGGGAACCGTGCGGACCTTCGACCCCGCCGTGCAGGACCGTGTCGAGCAGCGCCTGCAGGAGTTGTGCAGCGCGGTGGCGCTGGGGCTGGGTGCCACGGCCAAGGTCAACTACGAGCGCATCTATCCCGCCACCATCAACTCCCCCACGGAGGCTGCCTTTGCTGCCGATGTGGCCCAGTCGCTGGTGGGGGTGGAGAACCTGGACCGGCAGCTGGAACCCAGCATGGGGGCCGAGGACTTTTCGTTCATGCTGCAGCACAAGCCCGGTGCCTACCTTCGCCTGGGGCAATCCACGGGCGCCCAGCCCGGGGTGCCGCTGCACAGCAGCCGGTATGACTTCAACGACGAAGTACTGCCGCTGGGCGCTGCCCTGCACGCCAGCCTGATCGAGCAGGCCATGCCGCTGCATTCGCAGGACGTATAGCGCAGGCGGAGCGGGTCAACGGGCCTGGCCCTCGGGCGCAAGAAGGTGGGCCTGCACCGTTTTCAGAATCTCGTCGGACAAGGCTGGATTGGCTGCGACCGTGGCGCGTGCCAGGACCAGGGCGCCCACCATGCTGCTGAGCATGGCCATGGCCTGGGCGCGCTGTGTGGCATCGGGTGCCTGATCGTCGCCAAGTGTGCCTATCACGCGCGCAAATCTGCCGATGTTGCGTTCCACCCCTTCGGCGAACACCGCTGAAAGATCGCCGCCTGCCCGGGCCACGTCCACGGCCAGCGCCGCAGCGGGGCAGCCCTCGCCGGGGCTGTCGCGGTGCTGTGGCGACAGATAGGACTGCACGCGCGCGGCAAGGCTGCCGGCCTGTTCACCCTGCAGGCCGTCCAGCGGCGCGATGGACCAGTCGAAGGCGCGTGCGCAGGCCTCGCGCACCAGCGCATCCTTGGATTCGAAGTGGCGATAGAGCCCGCCGTGCGTGAGCCCCGCGCCGCGCGTCACCTCGGCCACGCCGACGCCGTCCAGCCCGTGTTCGCGGTACAGCCGCGCGGCGGCTTCGAGGATGTCCTGCCGGTTCTGCGCGGCCTGGGCTTTCGTGACTTTCATGTGCGCTGTCCAATGATTGTGGTCGTTATCAAAACACGTTTATGATGACGGCCATCATCATAAATCAGCCCCCGCCATGGCCTGTGCGCCATGTTCTGCAGGGGCTGTGCACTCTACAGGGAAGAACCGATGAATGCCTGTTCACTTCTGCGCAGCCTGTTGCCTGGGCCCGCTCCGACCTCCGCACGGTGTGCCGGGAGCGGCTCATGAATACGGCGCATACGTCCCAGGCGTCCCAGACGTCTCATACGGCGGCCCACCTGCCTCGCCGCGTGGTCATCACGGGCATGGGCATGGTCTCGCCGCTGGGGCGGGGCACTGAATTGGCCTGGCGCCGGCTGCTGTCCGGCACATCGGGCCTGAGCAGGCTGCCCGAGGATCTGGCGCCCGATGTGCCGGGCCAGGTGGCAGGCCAGGTGCCCGACCTGGCCCGGGACCCGGAAGGCGGCTGGGACATCGATGCCGTGGTCTCGCCCAAGGACCAGCGCAAGATGGACCGCTTCATTCCGCTGGCGCTGGACGCTTCGGACCAGGCCCTGGCCCAGGCCGGCTGGCAGCCGGCCAGCGAGCAGGAGCGCACGCGCACGGCCTGCATCATTGCCTCGGGCATTGGCGGCTTTGGCGCCATTGCCCAGGCCGTGCGCACCACGGACAGCCGGGGGGTGTCGCGCCTGTCGCCCTTCACCGTGCCGTCTTTCCTGGTCAATCTCGCGGCCGGGCATGTGTCGATACGCCATGGACTCAAGGGCCCGCTGGGCGCCCCCGTCACTGCCTGCGCGGCCAGCGTTCAGGCGGTGGGCGACGGCCTGCGCATGATCCGTTCGGGCGAGGCCGATGTGGCGCTGTGCGGCGGCGCCGAGGCAGCCATCGACCGCGTGAGCCTGGGCGCGTTCGCGGCGGCCAAGGCCCTTTCCACGGGATACAACGACAGGCCCGAGGAGGCCTCGCGCCCCTTCGACACAGGCCGCGACGGCTTTGTCATGGGCGAGGGCGCGGGCGCCCTGGTGCTGGAGGGGCTGGACCACGCCCTGGCGCGCGGCGCCGTGCCGCTGGCGGAAGTCGTTGGCTACGGCACCAGCGCCGATGCCTATCACATCACCTCGGGGCCGGAAGATGGCGACGGCGCGCGCCGCAGCATGGCGCAAGCGCTGGCCATGGCCGGACTATCGCCGGATCAGCTGCAGTACCTCAATGCCCACGCCACCTCCACGCCCGTGGGCGACCGGGGCGAGCTGGCGGCCATGCGCTCCCTGTTTGGCGAGGGCAGCGGCGTGGCGATCAGCTCCACCAAGTCGGCCACGGGCCATTTGCTGGGCGCGGCGGGCGCGGTGGCGGCCATCTTCACGGTGCTGGCGCTGCGCGACCAGATGGCGCCGGCCACGCGCAATCTCGTGGAGCCCGATCCCCTGGCCCAGGGGCTGGACCTGATCGCCGGCGCGGCAAGGCCCTGGGCCATGGAGCATGCCCTGGTCAACGGTTTCGGCTTTGGTGGCGTCAACGCCTCGCTGGTGCTCAGGCGCTGGCAGGGCTGAACGAGGCGGGTGGGCCTGGGGGCCGGTGCTACGTGTAGCGCTTGGCCCGCAGGTTGTTCTTCATCTGCTCCAGCGCAGGCTGCAGGGCCGGGCCGATGCGCAGCGCCACGCAGGTGGCCAGCACGTCGATGACCAGCAGGTGCAGCAGGCGCGACACCATGGGGCTGTAGCGGTCGTAGCCCTCGGGATGGTCGGCTGCCAGATGGATGTGGCAGGCCGAGGCCAGGGGCGAGCCACTGGCGGTGATGGCAATCGTGGTGGCGCCGTTCTTGCGCGCGATGTCGGCGGCGTCCATCAGGTCGCGCGTGCGGCCCGAGTTGGAGATGATCACCGCGCAGTCGCCGGGTCCCAGCAGGGTGGCGCTCATCACCTGCATGTGGCCGTCGCTGGTGGCCAGGCTGGTCACGCCCAGGCGAAAGAACTTGTGCTGCGCGTCCTGCGCCACGATGCCCGAATTGCCTGCGCCGTAGAACTCGATGCGCCGCCCCGTCTGCCAGGTCGAGGCGATGGCCTGCGCCGCCTGCTCTATGGCCGTGGTGCTGGCGGCATTGCGGTATTGCAGGAAGGCGGCCACGGCGTTGTCCACCACCTTGACCATCACGTCGCTGGTCTTGTCGTCGGTGTCCACGCTGCGGTGGATGAAGGGCACGCCCTCGCTGACGCTGCCGGCCAGCTTGAGTTTGAAGTCGGCCAGGCCGTCGTAGCCCATGCTGCGGCAAAAGCGCACCACCGTCGGCTTGCTGACGTGGGCACGCTCGGCCAGTTCGCGCACCGGCTGCCGCGCGAAGGCCCGTGGATCGGCCAGCACCAGGCGGGCCACGCGTTGTTCGGCGGGAGCAAGCGAGGGCAGCGAGGCGGTGATGCGGTCCAGCATTAGGCGGTGGGCGTTGTTCTGTGGGTGAAGGGAAGCGGTTGCCGCAAGGCAGGTCCAGCGCGCATTTTGCATGAGCGGCAGCCTTCGCTTACTTTCCTGACGCCGATGCAAACCATGCGGGCGCATACACTCGGAGGATTTGCCGGTACAACCGCACCGCCCTGGTGCGATGCCGCCCCTCGCCAGGCTCCCGCCCAAAGGATGTTCCATGAACCAGCTTGATGCGCTTCGACAGTACACGACCGTGGTGGCCGATACCGGCGACTTCCACCAACTGGCCCAGTTCCAGCCACGGGATGCGACCACCAATCCCTCGCTCATCCTCAAGGCGGTGCAAAAGCCCGAGTACGCACCGCTGATGCGTGCCACCGTGGCCCAGTACAAGGGCCGCAGCCTCGACGAGGTCATGGACCGCATGCTGGTGCGCTTCGGCTGCGAGATCCTGAACACCATTCCGGGCCGTGTCTCCACTGAAGTCGATGCGCGCCTGTCCTTCAATACCTCGGCCACCGTGGCGCGTGCCGAGCGCCTGATCGAGCTGTACCAGGCCGAAGGCGTGCACATCGACCGCGTGCTCATCAAGATCGCCTCCACCTGGGAAGGCATCGAGGCGGCGCGCCAGCTGGAGCTGCGCGGCATCCACACCAACCTCACGCTGCTGTTCTCTTTCTGCCAGGCCGTGGCCTGCGGCCAGGCCAAGGTGCAGCTGATCTCTCCCTTCGTGGGCCGCATCTACGACTGGTACAAGAAGCAGGCCGGCGCCCAGTGGGACGAGGCCGCCATGGCCGGCGCCAACGACCCCGGCGTGCGTTCCGTGCGCGCCATCTACGAGCACTACAAGCACTTCGGCATCGCCACCGAGGTCATGGGCGCGAGCTTTCGCAACACGGGCCAGATCGTGGCACTGGCCGGCTGTGACCTGTTGACCATCGCCCCCGAACTGCTGGCCCAGCTGGGCGCCAGCGATGCGCCGCTGTCGCGCGCCCTGGACCCCGAGGCGGCGCGGACCCTGGAGCTCGATCCCGTGCACTACGACGAGGCCGGGTTCCGCCTGGCCCTCAACGAAGACGCCATGGGCACCGAAAAGCTGGCAGAAGGCATTCGCGCCTTTGCTGCCGACACGCGCAAGCTCGAAGCATTGATGCAGCAGGCCGCAGACTGATTGGATGAAGACCTTGCCCGTTCTGTGCAATACCTTGCCGGCATGGCCGGCACTTGAAAGCCATTTCCACGAAGACATCCAGACCCTGGATCTGCGCCAGGCCTTTGCCGCGGACGCGGGCCGGCTGGAGGCGCTGAGCCAGCAGGCGCCCCATGTCTTTGCCGACCTGTCCAAGAACCTCTGGACCGAGCGCACCGAAGAGCTGCTGCGCGAACTGGCGCAGCAGGCCGGCGTGCTGGCCCAGCGCGACGCCATGCTGGCCGGCGAGCCCGTCAACTGCACCGAGGGCCGTGCCGTCATGCACTGGCTGCTGCGCATGCCGCGCGACGGCGGCCAGCTGCGCCACTGCGCCACCGTACAGCAGTGGCAGCCGGCCATGCACGAGGCGCTGGGCCAGGTGCACGAGACGCTGGACGCCATGCTGGCCCTGGCCGAGCAGGTGCGTGGCGACGAGGGCATCACCGACATCGTGAACATCGGCATCGGCGGCTCGCACCTGGGCCCCGAAGTGGTGGTCAATGCGCTGGAGGACTGGGTCGATGCGGGCAAGAACTTCCATTTTGTCTCCAACGTCGATGGCCATGAGCTCGGCCATGTGCTGCGCCGCGTGCGCCCGCACAGCACGCTGTTCCTGATCGCCTCCAAATCCTTCACCACGGCCGAGACCATGCTCAACGCGCACTCGGCGCGCCGGTGGTTTCTGGAGCAGGGCGGCAGCGAGGACCCGCAGGCCGCGTGCTCCATCGACCGGCACTTCGTGGCGCTCACCACCAATGTGCAGGCCGCAGCCGACTTCGGCATCCGCCGCACGCTGGGATTCTGGGACTGGGTGGGCGGCCGTTTTTCGCTGTGGTCGGCCATCGGCCTGCCCGTGGCCATCGCCATCGGAGCGGCGCAGTTCCGTGCGCTGCTGGGTGGCGCCCATGCCATGGATGCGCATTTCTTTTCCTCCGGCGTGGAGGGCAACCTACCGCTGCGCCTGGGCCTGCTGGACGTCTGGTACCGCGATTTCTGCAGCTTCTCCAGCCGCTGCATCGCGCCGTACAGCCATGGCCTGCGGCGAATGACCGCCTACCTGCAGCAGCTGGAGATGGAGAGCAACGGCAAGGGCGTGACGCGCGACGGGCGGACACTGCCCGTGCGCACGGCGCCCGTGATCTGGGGCGAGCCCGGCACCAATGGCCAGCATGCCTTCTTCCAGATGCTGCACCAAGGCCAGGACGTGATTCCCGTGGAGTTCATCGCGCTGCGCGACGGCGGCAAATACCTGGGCGCCCACCACCAGAGCCTGGTCGTCAACGCCATTGCCCAGGCCCAGGCCCTGATGGAGGGGCGCCACGGCGAAGAAGGGGCAGAGCGCCATTGCGCGGGCAACCGGCCCAGCAGCTTCCTGCTGCTGCAGCAGCTGGACCCGGCATCGCTGGGCGCCCTGATCGCGCTGTACGAGCACCGTGTCTTCTCGGCCGGTGCGGTCTGGGGCATCAACAGCTTCGACCAGTGGGGCGTGGAGCTGGGCAAGCACCTGGCGCGCCAGCTGCATGCGCGCCAGGACAGCGGCGACTGGCAGGGCGTCGATGCCTCGACGCAGGGCCTCATGCACCGGCTTGCGGCAGGGTCGGCCGGCTGACCGGGCGCGGCGGGCCTGGGGCCACCGCGGCGCACCAGCAGGGTGCCGGGTCATGTGGGTGGAGCATGACCTTCTTCCATTTCATCGTTATGCACAGGCGCCTGATTGCTCGATAGTTGATGCAATCGCCTTGACGGCGGCCCTGCCTGGAGGCAGCCGGCGACGGCGGCACGGCAGGGTGGAGGCGCAGCGCGCCTTCGGACCTGCAACAACTATCCAAGGAGACCCTCGATGCGATTCGTACTGGCCCATGTGGCGATGGCATGTGTGGTGGCGGCAACTGGCGCTGCCCATGCACAGGAGGCGGCCGGCACGCTGGACAAGATCCAGAGCACAGGCAAGGTGGTGATGGGCGTGCGCGAAAGCTCGGCGCCCATGGCCTATGCCTTCGGCACCACGCAGAAGTACGTGGGCTACCACGTGGAGCTGTGCGAGAAGGTGCTGGCCCAGATCGTGCCCAAGGCCAAGATCGAGTACATGGCCCTGACCTCGCAGAACACCATGCCCCTGGTGCAGAACGGCACCGTGGACATCGGCTGCGGCCCGACCACGAACAACCTCGCTCGCCAAAAGCAGGTGGCCTTTGCCGTGACCACCTACGTGAGCCAGGTGCGCATGGCCGTGCGTGCCGACTCGGGCATCACCTCCTTCAAGCAGCTCGACGGCAAGCCCGTGGCGGCCTCGGCCGGCACGACCGCCGTGCAGCTGCTGCGCAAGTACGGGCGGGACAATGGCGTGAACCTGCCCACCTCGCTGGGCAAGGACCATTTCGAGAGCTTTCTGATGCTCGAATCGGGCCGTGCCGATGCCTTCGTGCTGGACGACAACCTGCTGGCCGGCGTCATCGCCAACTCCAAGAACCCTGCAGGCTTCAAGATCGTGGGCGAGGTGCTGGGCTCCGAGCCCATCGCCATCCTGTTCCGCCGCGATGATCCCACCTTCAAGAAGGCCGTGGACGACGTGCTGGTGGGCATGATGGCCTCGGGCGAAGTGGCGAAGATCTACGACAAGTGGTTCGTGCAGCCCATTCCGCCCAAGAATGCCCCGCTGAACCTGCCCATGAGCGACCTGCTCAAGCAGCTGCTGCAAAAGCCCAACGACAAGCCGCTGGAATCCTACGCGCAGCAGTGATTGCGGGCTGAGTCCAGCTCCATCACCGCCCGCGCCAGCGCCTGGATGCCGGCATCGATCTGATCGATGGCAATGGAGGACAGGCGCAGCCGGAAAAAGGGGCAGGGCTGGCGCGGCGTCGCAAAGAACGCGCTGCCTGCCTCGATCAGCACGCCGTGGCGGCGCGCCACGGCGGCCAGCGCATCGGCGTCCAGCCACGCCGGTGCCTGCACCCACAGCGATGCGCCGCCCTGGGGCTGGCGAAAGATGAAATCCGGCAGGTGCGCGCGCAGCGAGCGGTCCACCTGAGCCACGCGTTCCAGCATGGCCTGGTTCACGCGGCGCGCATGGGCCTCATGGTGGCCCAGCGACAGGAACAGCGCATAGGCATGCTGCAGAAAGGCGCTGGGGTGGCGCACCATGGCATGGCGCAGCACGCGCAATTCATCGATCAGCGCGCGCGGCGCGACGATGTAGCCCAGCCGCAGCGCGGGCGACAGGCTCTTGGACAGCGAACCCACATAGATCACACGCCCGCCCTTGTCCAGGCTCTTGAGCGCGGGCATGGGCGTGCCCTGGTAGAGGTTCTCGGCCTCGTAGTCGTCCTCGATGATCACGAAATCGCCCTGCTCGGCGCGGCGCAGCAGTTGCTCGCGCCGCTGCAGGCTCAGCGTCACGGTGGTGGGGCTCTGGTGCGAGGGCGTGACGAACAGGTAGTCCAGCGGCGGCAGGCCATCGACCACCACGCCTTCTCCATCCACGGCCACGGGCACCCAGTGGGGGCGGCGCAGCGAAAAGGTGTTGCGCGCATGCGGGTGGCCGGGCTCCTCGAAGCCCAGGCGCTGCGAGGGGTCCAGCAGCGCGTCGGCCAGCAGGTAGAAGGCCTGCTGCGCGCCCACGGTGACCAGGATCTCTTCCTTGAGCGCGAACACGCCGCGCCGGGGCAGCAGGCGCAGGCGGATCTGCTCGATCAGGTCGGGCACGTCGTCTGTCTCGAAGTCCGGCGTCCAGTGCGGCAGCTGGGCGCGCGCCAGGCTGCGCGTGCAGCATTCCCGGAAGCCTTCGGTGGGAAACAGCGCGGGATCGTGCATGCCGTAGACGAAGGGGTAGGGGTACTCGCGCCACTGCAGCGGCTTGGACAGCGTGTGCCTGTCCGTCAGCGAGCGCAGCACGCGTGCAGACCAGTCCGGTGCGGGCTCCCCGGGACTTGTCGCAGGCAGGGCCACGGCGCCGTCCACACCAGCCAGGCGCGAATCCCGGGCCACGAACACGCCGCTGCGCGGGCGGGCCTCGAGAAAGCCTTCATCCACGAGCTGCTCGTAGACCGTGGTCACGGTATTGCGCGACACCTCCAGCAGGCGCGACAGCTCGCGTGAGGGCGGCATGGCCGCGCCGGGCGGCAGGCGGCCTTCGAGGATGGGCTGGACCAGGGCCAGGCGCAGGCGGTCCTTCAGGGGAAGGCCGGGCTGCTCGGGCAGCGCGAACAGGCGGGCCCACTGGTGGCGTGGGTCTGTGGCGGAAGGGGTGCTCATGGCGCAACGGAGGCAATCGGGGGGCGTTCTTGGCGCGGCCGGGCAGAGGGCGCGCGGTCGGCGCCATGTTGCGGTGCGGGTGCGGGCAAGTAAAGGTTTGGGCCGGCCGACGCGGGTAAACACCGGGCCTCTGGCTCCTACGTTTGGACGGCTGTGGCCCCCGCGGCCCGCGCCCTTGTTGCGTATTCTGGATTGAAGGCAGCGAGCCGCGCGGCCTGGCGATCCAACGAGGGAGACAGTCCATGCACACCATCACTTTCCGACGCCGCGCCCTGGCGGCCCTGGCCCTGGCCGGCGCGCTGGCGGGCCTGGCGGCCACGCCGCTGCAGGCCCAGGAGCCGCAGCGCGGCGGCACCCTGATCGTGGGCAGCACCCAGGTGCCACGGCACCTGAACGGCGCCGTGCAATCGGGCATTGCCACGGCCATGCCTTCCACCCAGCTGTTCGCCAGCCCGCTGCGCTTCGATGATCAGTGGAAGCCCCAGCCCTACCTGGCCGAGTCCTGGAAGCTGGCCGAGGACGGCAAGTCGCTGACCCTGAACCTGCGAAGGAATGCCGTGTTCCACGACGGCAAGCCCATCACCTCGGCCGACGTGGCCTTCTCCATCATGGCCATCAAGGCCAACCACCCGTTCCAGACCATGCTGGGGCCCGTGGAGAAGGTGGACACGCCCGACCCTTACACGGCCATCATCCGCATGAACGCGCCGCATCCGGCCATCCTGCTGGCCATGAGCCCGGCGCTGGCGCCCATACTGCCCAAGCACATCTATGGCGACGGTGCCGACCTCAAGACCCATGCGCGCAACAGCGCCGACGTGGTGGGCTCGGGGCCGTTCAAGCTGACCGAGTTCCGCGCGGGCCAGCGCATCGTGATGGAGCGCTTCGACAAGTTCTTCCTGCCCGGCCGCCCCTACCTGGACAAGCTGGTCTTCAACATCGTGCCCGACTCCTCCAGCCTGCTGCTGAGCCTGGAGCGCGGCGACGTGCAGATGGTGCCCTACCTGCAGGCCTCCATCGACCTGAAGCGCCTGTCCACCAATCCCCAGATCACGCTGACCGGCAAGGGCTTCGAGGGCATAGGCTCGATCAACTGGCTGGCCATCAACACCGACAGGAAGCCGCTGGACGACGTGCGCGTGCGCAAGGCCATTGCGCATGCCATCGACAAGAACTTCATCACCAAGGCGCTGATGGGCGGCTTTGCCACCGTGGCCGACGGCCCCATCGTGGCGGCCAGCCCCTTTGCCTCGGCCGACCTGGTGCGCTATCCGCTGGACCTCAAGAAGTCGGCGGCCCTGCTGGACGAGGCCGGCCTCAAGCCCGGGGCCAACGGAGAGCGCTTCAAGATCACCATCGACTACCTGCCCGGCTCGGACGAGCAGCAAAAGAACGTGGCCGAGTACGTGCGCGCCCAGCTCAAGAAGGTCGGCATCGCCGTCGATGTAAGAGCCTCGGCCGACTTCCCGGCCTGGGCCCGGCGCCTGGCCACGCACGACTTCGACCTGTCCATGGACATCGTCTTCAACTGGGGCGACCCGGTCATCGGCGTGCACCGCAGCTACCTGTCCACCAACATCAAGCCCGTGGTCTGGACCAACACCCAGTCCTACCGAAACCCCAAGGTGGACGAGCTGCTGAACACGGCCAGCAGCACGCTGGACACGGCCGAGCGCAAGAAGCTCTATGCGGCCTTCCAGAAGACCGTGACGGACGAGCTGCCGGTGATCTTCATCAACAACTCGCCCTACCACACGGCTGCGCGCAAGAACGTGGGCAACCTGCCGACCACGGTCTGGGGGCCAGCCTCGCCCTATGACGAGATCTTTCTGAAGTAGTCGGGGAGGTGCAGTCCATGGCTTTTCTTCGCACACTCCTCAAGCGGCTGCTGCAGGGCCTGGCGCTGGTGCTGGCCGTGGTGGTGCTGAACTTCATGCTGGTGCATGCGGCGCCCGGCGATCCCGTGGAGACCATTGCCGGCGCCAGCGGCGGCATGGAGCCCGAGCTCATGGCCGAGCTGCGCACACGCTACGGGCTGGACCGGCCGCTGCCCGTGCAGCTGGGCATCTACCTGGCGCGCGTGGCCAGTGGTGATCTGGGCTACTCCTACTTCTTCAACCTGCCGGTGGCGCAGATGATTGCCGAGCGCGTGCCCGCCACCTTGCTGCTGGTGCTGGCCGCCGTGCTCACGGCCTTCGTGGTGGGCACGCTGCTGGGCGTGCTGTCCTCGCGCCGGCCCAACGGCCTGTTGTCGCAGTGCATCACCGTGCTGTCCCTGGTGGGCTTTGCGGCGCCCGTGTTCTGGACCGGCATGCTGCTGGTGCTGGCCTTTGCCTCCTGGTGGCCCGTGCTGCCGGTGTCGGGCATGCGCTCGGCCGATGCCGCAGGCGGCGCAGGCCTTGCCGACCTGCTGGACGTGGCCCGGCACCTGGTGCTGCCTGCGCTGACACTGGCCCTGGTCTACCTGGCGCAGTACAGCCGGCTGTCGCGCTCGTCCATGCTGGACGTGCTGGGCGCCGACTACATCCGCACGGCGCGCGCCAAGGGACTGGCCGAGCATGTGGTGCTCTACCGCCATGCGCTGCGCAACGCGCTGCTGCCCGTGGTGACCATGCTGGGCCTGCAGTTCGGCAACGTCATGGCCGGCGCCATCATCGTCGAGACGGTCTTCAACTGGCCGGGCCTGGGTCGGCTGGCCTTCGACTCGGTGCTGCGGCGCGACTACCCGACCATCCTGGGCGTGCTGCTGTTCTCTTCCGTCGTCGTGGTCGTGATGAACCTCGTCACCGACCTGTGCTACCGGCTGATCGATCCCCGCATCAAGGCGGCCTGAGACCATGAACGCCATCACACCACCATCCGTGTCCGTGCCGAGCGTCGCCGCGCCGCAGGCTGCAGCCCATGCCGAGCACCCGGCGCGCGAAGCGCTGCGCATGTTCCTGCGCAACCCCTCGGCCATTGCCGGCATGGCCATGCTGCTCATCGTGCTGCTGGTGGCCATCGCCGGCCCCTGGATCTGGCCTGCGGACCCGTTCGAGATCCGCACCATGCCGCTGAGCCCGCCGTTCAGCGAGGAGGCCTGGCTGGGCAGCGACCAGCTGGGGCGCGACGTGCTCACGGGCATCATCCACGGCGGCCGCGCCACGCTGATGGTGGGCGCCTTCGCGGCTTTGCTGTCGGTGTGCATCGGCGTGACGCTGGGGGCGATGGCCGGCTACTACGGCGGCCGCGTCGATGCGCTGCTGATGCGCGTGACCGAGTTCTTCCAGGTGCTGCCTGCGCTGCTGTTCGCCATGGTGGTGGTCACGCTGTTCTCGCCCTCGCTGGTGACGGTCACGCTGGCCATCGGCAGCGTGAGCTGGCCGGCCACGGCGCGGTTGACGCGGGCCGAGTTCATGCGCATCCGCCAGCTTGAATTCGTGCGCGCGGAGAGCGCCATCGGCGCGCGCCACGGCCGCATCATCTGGAAGGTGATCCTGCCCAATGCGCTGCCGCCGCTGGTGGTGTCGGCCACGCTGGCCGTGGGCGCCGCCATCCTGTTCGAGGCCGGCCTGTCCTTCCTGGGCCTGGGGGACCCCAACCAGATGAGCTGGGGCCTGATGATCGGGTCGGCCCGCCAGTACCTGCTGTCGTGCTGGTGGGCCGTGGCCTTTCCCGGTGCCGCCATCTTCGTCACCGTGCTGGCCGTCAGCCTGATCGGCGACGGCCTCAACGATGCACTCAACCCCAAGCTGAGGGAGCGCTGATGGACACCGACACCCCCCTGTTGCAAGTCAGCGGCCTGCGCGTGGCCTTCCAGGGCCGGCGCGGCCAGGCCACGGTGCTCAACGGCGTGGATTTCGATCTGCGCGCGGGCGAGACCCTGTGCGTGGTCGGCGAATCCGGCTGCGGCAAGAGCATGACGGCGCTGGCGCTGCTGCGCCTCATTCCCTCGCCTCCGGGCCGCATCACGGGCGGGCAGGTGCGCTTCCAGGGCGAGGACCTGGTGGCCGCCGGCGAGGCCCATATGCGCCAGGTGCGCGGCAACCGCATCTCCATGATCTTCCAGGAGCCGATGACCTCGCTGAACCCGGTGCTCACCGTGGGCGAGCAGATCGCCGAGCCGCTGCGCCTGCACGCCGGCCTGGACGCGGGCGCCGCGCGCCAACGCGCCGTGGAAATGCTCCGGCAGGTCGGCATCCCCGCGCCCGAGCGGCGCGTGCACGAGTACCCGCACCAACTGTCGGGCGGCATGCGCCAGCGCGTGATGATCGCCATGGCCCTGGCCTGCCGGCCCGACATTCTGATCGCCGACGAGCCCACCACGGCGCTGGACGTGACCGTGCAGGCGCAGATCTTCGACCTGCTGCGCGAGCTGCAGCGCGAAAAGGGCACGGCCATCGTGCTGATCACGCACGACATGGGGGCCGTGGCCGAGATGGCGGACCGCGTCATGGTCATGTATGCGGGCCGCGTGATCGAGCAGGGCCGCTGCGAGCAGGTGCTGTCGGCGCCCGCCCATCCGTACACGCGCGGCCTGATCGCCTGCCTGCCCGAGCTGGGCAGCAGCCAGGCAGGCGGGCGCACCGAGCTGCCCGAGATCCCCGGCGTCGTGCCCTCGATCTGGGAGTTGGGCAGCGGCTGCGCCTTTCGTGCGCGCTGCCGCGAGGCCCAGCCGCGCTGCGCCAGCGAGGCGCCGCCGCTGGTCGCGCTGGATGATCCATCCCACGGCGTGGCCTGCTGGCTGCACGCTCCCGCTTCCCGCATCCGCGCCCACACGGAGGCCCTGGCATGAACGCACGCATGGACGATACCCTCTTGCAGGTGGACGATCTCCAGGTCCACTTTCCGCGCCCGGGCAAGGGCCTGTTCGGCAGGCCCGAGGTGGTCAAGGCCGTGGACGGCGTGTCCTTCAGCCTGCGGCGCGGCAGCACGCTGGCCGTGGTGGGCGAGTCGGGATCGGGCAAGACGACCACGGCGCTGGCCGTGATGCGCCTGGCGCCCGTGACGGCGGGCCGCATGCAGCTGGGCGATACCGACCTGGGCGGCCTGTCGGGCGAGGCCCTGCGCCAGGCGAGGCGGCGCATGCAGATCGTGTTCCAGGACCCGTTCTCCTCGCTGAATCCGCGCCAGCGCGCGGGCGATGCGGTGCGCGCTCCGCTGGACCTGATGGACGTGGGCACGCCGGCCGAGCGCGAGGCGCGCGTGGCCGAGCTGTTCACCCAGGTGGGCCTGCGGCCCGAACAGCGCCAGCTGTTCCCGCACCAGTTCTCGGGCGGCCAGCGCCAGCGCATCAACATTGCGCGCGCCCTGGCCACGCGGCCCGAACTCGTGGTCTGCGACGAACCCGTGTCGGCGCTGGACATCGCCATCCGCGCCCAGATCCTCAACCTGCTGGCGCGGCTGCAGCGCGAGCTGGGCCTGAGCTACCTGTTCATCTCGCACGACATGGCCGTGGTCGAGCACATCTGCGACGACATCGCCGTCATGTACCTGGGCCAGATCGTGGAGCGCGCACCGCGCCAGGCCTTCTTTGCGCGGCCGCTGCATCCCTACAGCGTGGCCCTGATGTCGGCCGTGCCCACGGTGCGCGGCGGGCGCGAGCGCGCGGCGCGGCGCATCCGGCTGGCCGGCGACCCGCCCAGCCCCATCGACCCGCCTGCGGGCTGCCGCTTCGCCGGGCGCTGCCCCGTGGCCGTGCCTGCGTGCTCGGCCGAGACGCCACCGCTGCGCGAAGCCGCCCCCGGCCACTGGGTGCGCTGCATCCGCGTGGACCACATCGATGGCGTGCCGCGCGCGCCGCTGGCCCTTTGAACCCGGAGCACCCGCCACCATGAGCATCACCGTCTACGCCGCCCGCAAGATCATCACCATGAACCCCATGCAGCCCGAGGCCACGCATGTGGCCGTGCGCGACGGGCGCATCCTCGCTGTCGGGGACCTGGCGCGCTGCACGGCCTGGGGCGAGTGCCGCATCGACGAGCGCTTTGCCGACCAGGTGCTGCTGCCCGGCCTGGTGGAGGGCCACTGCCACCTCAAGGAAGGCAGCATGTGGGATTGGACATACACGGGCTGGTTCGACCGGCGCGACCCCGATGGAAAGACCTGGCCCGGCCTGCGCTCCATGGATGCCGTGGTGGACCGCCTGGCCGAGGTGGCGGCGCGCATGGATGCGCAGGGCCTGCCGCCCGGCCAGCCGCTGATCGCCTGGGGGTTCGATCCCATCTACTTTGGCGGCGAGCGCATGACGGTGGAGCACCTGGACCGGGCCGCAGGAGGCCGTCCCATCGTGCTCTCGCACGCCAACGGCCATTTGATGAACGTCAACAGCGCCATGCTGCGCCTGGCCGAGATCACGCGCGACAACGAGGTCGAGGGCGTGGTGCGCTTTGCGCCCGGCCACGCCCTGGCCGGCGAGCCCACGGGCGAGCTGCAGGAGCCGGCCGCCATGTTCCTGGTGCTGCGCAAGATCGGCAACGCCGGGCTGCTGGCGCCCATGACCGAGGCCGGTGTGCGCTCCTTCGCCCGCTTGGCCTGCCGCCAGGGCGTGACCACGGCCACCGACCTGGTCAACAGGCTGGGCGAGCAGGACTGCCGCGTGCTGGAGGCCGCGCTGGCCGACGACCAGGTGCCCATCCGCATCCTGCCCGCCTTCCAGGCGTTTCACGGCACGCATGGCGCCGAGGCCGGTGCCGGGCATGTGCGCACGCTCATGGCGCGCAACACCGACCGCCTGCGCTACGGCCTGGTCAAGATGATGCTGGACGGCTCCATCCAGGGCTTTTCGGCCCGCCTGCGCTGGCCCGGTCACTACAACGGCGGGCCCAACGGCATCTGGGTCACGGCGCCCGCGCAGTACGAGGCCGATTTCGAGACCTACCACCGCGCAGGCCTGCTCATCCATACGCACACCAATGGCGACGAGGCCAGCGAAGCCGCCATCGACGCCATAGGCCGCGTGCTGGCCCGCGCCCCCCGGCCCGATCACCGCCACACGCTGCAGCATGGCCAGATGATCGATGCGCCGCTGTTTCGCCGCATGGCGGCGCTGGGCTTGTGCGCCAACCTGTTCGCCAACCACCTCTGGTACTGGGGCGACCAGCACTACGAGATGACCATGGGGCCGGACCGGGCCATGCGGCTCGATGCCTGCGCCAGCGCGCTGGCCGCCGGCGTGCCGCTGGCCATCCATTCGGATGCGCCCGTCACGCCGCTGGGGCCGCTGTTCACCGCCTGGTGCGCGGTCCACCGGATCACGCCCAAGGGCCGCGTGCTGGGCGCGGCCGAGCGCCTGACCGTGGCCCAGGCCCTGCATGCCGTCACGCTGGGCGCGGCCTGGACACTGAAGATGGACCACGAGATCGGCAGCATCGAATGCGGCAAGCGCGCCGACTTCTGCGTGCTGGAGGACGATCCGCTGTCCCTGGACCCCATGGTGCTCAAGGACCTCCGGGTCTGGGGCACGGTGCTGTCGGGGCGCGTCTTCAAGGCGGCATGACATGGGACAGCGGCTGCCGTTCACGGTCATCGGCGGTTTCCTGGGCGCCGGCAAGACCACGCTGCTCAACCACTGGCTGCGCCATGCGGATGGCCAGCGGCTGGCCGTGCTGGTCAACGACTTCGGTGCGCTCAACATCGATGCAGGCCTGATCAAGGCCCACAGCGGCGACACCATCGCGCTGACCAATGGCTGCGTGTGCTGCCAGATCGGCGATGACCTCTCCATGGCCCTGATCGGCGTGCTGCAGCAGCGCGAGCGCTTCGACGCCGTGGTGGTCGAGGCCAGCGGCGTCTCCGACCCCTGGCGCATTGCCCAATTGGGCCTGGCCGATCCCGCACTGGCGCTGGACGGCGTCATCGTGGTCGTCGATGCCGCTGCCCTGCCCGGGCAGACGGCCGATCCGCTGCTGGCCGACACGCTGCAGCGCCAGGTGGCCCGGGCCGACCTGGTCATCGTCAACAAGACCGATCTGGCCGATGCCCGGACCCTGGAGCGCGTGCACGGCTGGATAGCCAGCCACGCGCCAGCCGCGCAACGCTGCGATGTGCACGAAGCCCGGGTGCCCGTGGAACTGCTCAGTGGCGCAGCCCTGATGCGTGGCGTGCGGGAGGTCTCATGGGGTGCCAGCACTGCGCGCCCCATGCATGGCCGGCAGTTCGAGACCTGGTCCTGCCAGCCGCCCGGGGTGCTGTCCGAGACGGCCCTGCAGGCGTGGCTGCAGGCCATGCCGGCTGGCGTGCTGCGGCTCAAGGGCGTGGTGCAGACCGGGGCGGACCATTGGAGCGAGCTTCAATTTGCCGGGCGCAGCGGCCGGCTGCGTGCCGCATCAGCGCCCGCGCCCGTGCAGCAGCAGGTGCCCGCCATCGTGGCCATCGGCCTGGCCGGGCAGTTGCCGGTGGCCGCGCTGCAGGCGCTGGTGGCAGGCGCTGCGGGCGTCAGGGCTGCGGGCCGTCCCGCATGAAATCCTGGGCTGCCTGCTGCAGCCACTCGCGCAGGCTTTGCAGCGGCGGGTAGTTGCCGCGGCTCGTGGGCCAGGCCAGGTAGTAGCGCTCGGCGCTTTCCATCTCGGGCAGATGGGGCAGGGCACGCACCAGATCGCCCTGGGCCAGTTCCCGCTCGATCAGAAAGCGTGGCAGCAAGGCCACGCCCACGCCGGCGATGGCGGCCTGGGCTGCGGTGGCGAACTGGTCGAACAGCATGCCCTGGCCCTCGGCCATGGGCGCATGGTGCACGGACAGCCAGCGCTGCCAGGCATCGGGGCGCGATGCCAGGTGCAGCAGCGGCGCCTGCAGCAGGTCCTGGGGCTGGGCAAAGCCATGCTGGGCCAGCAGGGCGGGGCTGCAGGCAGGCACCACGGTCTCGCTCATCAGAAAGGCCAGCTCGGCGCCCGGCCAGTGCGGCAGGCCGAAATGGATGGCGGCGTCCACGGCTTCGAGCTGGAAGTCGAACTGGGACAGCCGCGTCGTCAGGTTGATGGTGATGCCCGGGTGGGCGCTGAAGAACTGCGGCAGGCGCGGCGCCAGCCAGCGCGTGCCGAAGGTGGGCAGGATGGCCAGGTTCAGGCTGCCGCCGCGCGGGTTGGCCCGAAAGCCCAGCGTGGCCGTGGAGATGCGCATCAGCGCGCCCCGGATTTCCTGCGCATAGGCCTGGCCGGCCGGGCTCAGGCGCACGGTCTGGCGCTCGCGCACAAAGAGCTCCGCCTCCAGCCGCTCCTCCAGCGCGCGGATCTGGCGGCTGACGGCGCTTTGCGTCAGGTGCAGCTCGGCCGCAGCTGCCGTGAAGCTCTGGTGCCGGGCCGCCGCCTCGAAGGCGCACAGCAGGGACATGGGGGGCAGGAAACGGCGGGACAGCAGCATGGCAGAGGGCGGTGGGGCAATCGTGGGAGGGGCATTCTGTTTGGGAATGACCTATGGGCCTGATTATCGTTTGACCAGGCTCAAGGCGCAGACCTAGCATGCGTGCCAGGAATCCACTCTGCCGCAGGGCTGCCCTGTGGCTCCAACTTCAGTCCCCACGAGCACCATGTCCTCTACGCCTGCCCACACCTTCGTGCCCTCCGACGAGATCCGCGCACGGTTTTCCAGCGCCATGTCCGAGATGTACCGCGATGAAGTGCCCCAGTACGGCACGCTGATCGAACTCGTGGCCGACATCAACCAGCGTACCCTGCAGGCCGAGCCCGCGCTGCTGGCCCGGATGCAGCGCAGCGGCGAGCTGGCCCGCCTGGGCGTGGAGCGCCACGGCGCCATCCGCGTGGGCACGGCGGCCGAGCTGTCCATGCTGCGCCGCCTGTTCGCCATCATGGGCATGGAGCCCGTGGGCTACTACGACCTGTCGGTGGCCGGCGTGCCCGTGCACTCCACGGCCTTCCGCCCCGTGGGCGATGCGGCGCTGCTGGCCAACCCTTTCCGCGTCTTCACCTCGCTGCTGCGCCTGGACCTGATTGCCGACGAGGCGCTGCGGGCCCAGGCGGGCGCCATCCTGGCGCAACGCAGCATCTTCACCGAACGCGCGCTGGCGCTGATCGCCCAGGCCGAAGCCCATGGCGGCCTGGCCGACGCCGATGCCGACGCATTCGTGCGCGAGGCGCTGGAGACCTTCCGCTGGCACAGCGAGTCCACCGTGGACGGCACTACCTACGACGCGCTGCACAAGGCCCACCGCCTGATCGCCGACGTGGTCTGCTTCAAGGGCCCGCACATCAACCACCTGACGCCGCGCACGCTGGACATCGACGCGGCCCAGGCCGCCATGCCCGAGCGCGGCATGGACGCCAAGGACGTGGTCGAAGGTCCGCCGCGCCGCGCCTGCCCCATCCTGCTGCGCCAGACCAGTTTCAAGGCGCTCAAGGAGACCGTGCGTTTTGCGGGCGATGCCACGGGCGCGGGCTCGCACACGGCGCGCTTCGGCGAGATCGAGCAGCGCGGCGTGGCGCTGACCCGCAAGGGCCGCGCGCTCTACGACCAGCTGCTGGCCCAGGTGCGCGACATGGGCAGCGCAGGCAGTGCCGCACCCGACTACGGCAGCCGCCTGGCCCAGGTCTTCGAGGCTTTCCCTGACACCCATGAGCAGCTGCGCCGTCAAGACCTGGCCTTCTACCGCTTCACGCTGAGCGACGAGGGAGCCGCCCTGGCCGCAGGCGAGGCCGCAGCGGCCGCCGCGTCTGACCTGGACGCCCTGATCGCCCGCGGCCTGGCCCAGGCCGAGCCCATCGTCTACGAGGACTTCCTGCCCGTGAGCGCGGCCGGCATCTTCCAGTCCAACCTGGGCGGCGAAGAGCAAAAGCAGTACGCGGCCCATGCGGCCCAGCAGGCCTTCGAGGCCGACCTGGGTGCCCGCGTGCATGACGAGATCGCGCTGTACGAGCAGGCCCAGCAGCGCTCCATCGACCAGCTGCGCAGCGCGCTGCGCGGCCAGGCCACCAAGGTCGCCGCATAAGCGCCGACCCGGGCTGAGCCCGCCACCGTTGATCCCCTTCCCCGGGGCGCATGCACAGGCGCCAGGCCTGCGCGTGCGCCCCTTTGTTTTTGCCATTTGCCGGAGGCCTTCATGAGCACCGCAGACCAGGGCGCGTCGTCGCCCACCGCCCATCTGTTCAACCCGCTGTTCGCACAGCCCGAAGGCTCGCCGATCCGCGAGCTGTTTCCCTACCTGAGCCGTCCCGGCATGCTCTCGCTGGCCGGAGGCTATCCATCGCCCAGCCTGTTCGATGCCGAAGGTTTGCAGCAGGCCGCCATGGCCGCGCTGCAGCAGGATGCCGCCACCAGCCTGCAGTACGGCGCCAGCGAAGGCCAGCTTGCGCTGCGCGAAGCCCTGGCCGCGCTGTGCGCCACGCGCGGCATTGCCTGCACGCCGGCCGACATGATCGTGACCACGGGCTCGCAGCAGGCCTTCGACCTGCTGGTCAAGGTGCTGGTGGAGCCCGGCGACCCGGTGCTGGTCGAAGTGCCCGCCTACCCGGCCACGCTGCAGACCCTGAAGCTGGCCCAGGCACAGGTCGTTGCCGTGCCCACGGACGAGCAGGGCCTGGACACCGAGGCCCTGGCCCGCCTGCTGGCGCAGTGGCCCCATGCGCGTGCCCCCAAGCTGCTCTATACCGTGCCCAACTTCTCCAACCCGGGCGGCACCCTGCTGCCCGCAGCGCGGCGCACGGCCCTGGTGGAGCTGGCGCGCCAGCATGGCTTTGTCATCGTCGAGGACGACCCCTATGGCGAGCTGCGCTTTACCGGCCAGCGCGAACCGTCGATCTACGAAACGGGCCTGGCGCTGTGCGGCGCCCAGGCCAATCCCGTGGTCTACCTGTCCAGCCTGTCCAAGACCGTGGCGCCTGCGCTGCGCATCGGCTGGATGCTGGCCGACGCCCAATTGCTGCGCCGCTGCACCATCGCCAAGCAGACGGCCGATCTGTGCACCTCGCCGCTGGCGCAGATGATCGCCGCGCACTATCTGCGCTCGGGCCGCTATGCGCCCCAGCTGGCCCAGGCCTGCGCCGAGTACGCGGCGCGCATGGATGCGCTGTGCTCTGGCATGCGGTCGGCGCTGGGCGATCAGATCCGCTTCGTGCGGCCTGCGGGCGGCATGTTCGTCTGGGCCCAGCTGCTGCCGCCGCAGCGGCTTGCGGGCGACTCCCAGGCCCTGGCCCGTGCGCTGTTCACGGCAGCGGTGGAGCAGGGCGTGCTCTATGTGCCGGGCAAGGCCTTCTTCCCGGCCGATGCGGCAGACAAGGCCGGCCTGTGCATGCGCCTGTCGTATGCGGCGCCCACCGTGCCCCAGATCACCGAGGCCGTGGCACGCCTGGGCCGGGCCTGGGGCCAGGCCGTGTCCTGAAAGACATCGGCAAAAGCGTTCATGCAATGACAAAGGCCGCCCGAGGGCGGCCTTTGTCTTGCTGGGCAAACCGGGCATGGCGCAAGGCCTGCCCGGTTGCGGCGGGCAATTACATGCCCATGCCGCCCATGCCACCCATGCCGCCCATGTCGGGCATGGCAGGGCCGCCTTCAGCCTTGGGAGACTCGGCGATCATGGCTTCGGTCGTCAGCAGCAGCGATGCCACGGAAGCGGCGTTCTGCAGGGCCGTACGCGTCACCTTGGTCGGGTCCAGGATACCCATTTCCAGCATGTCGCCGTAGGTGTCGTTGGCAGCGTTGAAGCCGTAGTTGCCCGAGCCGTTCAGCACGGCGTTGACCACCACCGAGGGCTCGCCACCGGCGTTGGCCACGATTTCGCGCAGGGGCGCTTCGATGGCCTTCATGATCAGCTTGATGCCGGCGTCCTGCTCGGCATCGCCGGTCTTCAGGTCGCCCACGGCTTGCTTGGCACGCAGCAGAGCCACGCCGCCGCCGGCCACGATGCCTTCTTCCACAGCAGCGCGGGTAGCGTGCAGGGCGTCTTCAACGCGGGCCTTCTTTTCCTTCATTTCGACTTCGGTGGCAGCGCCAACCTTGATCACGGCAACGCCGCCAGCCAGCTTGGCCACGCGCTCTTGCAGCTTTTCGCGGTCGTAGTCGCTGGTGGCTTCTTCGATCTGGATGCGGATCTGCTTGACGCGGGCTTCGATTTCAGCAGCTTGGCCAGCACCGTCGATGATGGTGGTGTTTTCCTTGCCGATTTCGATGCGCACTGCCTGGCCCAGGTCTTCCAGGGTCACCTTGTCCAGCGCCAGGCCCACTTCTTCAGCGATGACCTTGCCGCCCGTCAGGATGGCGATGTCTTCCAGCATGGCCTTGCGGCGGTCGCCGAAGCCAGGAGCCTTGACAGCCACAACCTTCAGGATGCCGCGGATGGTGTTGACCACCAGCGTTGCCAGGGCTTCGCCTTCGACGTCTTCTGCAATGATCAGCAGGGGACGGCCGGCCTTTGCCACGGCTTCCAGCGTGGGCAGCAGGTCACGGATGTTGCTGATCTTCTTGTCGAACAGCAGCACGAAGGGGTTGTCCAGCAGGGCAACCTGCTTTTCAGGGTTGTTGATGAAGTAGGGCGACAGGTAGCCGCGGTCGAACTGCATGCCCTCGACGACGTCGAGTTCGTTGGCCAGCGACTTGCCTTCTTCAACGGTGATCACGCCTTCCTTGCCGACCTTGTCCATGGCTTCGGCAATGATGCTGCCCACGGATTCGTCGGAGTTGGCGGAGATCGAGCCGACTTGGGCGATTTCCTTGGAGGTGGTGGTGGCCTTGGATTGCTTCTTCAGCTCTTCCACCAGGGCGGCGACAGCCTTGTCGATGCCGCGCTTGAGGTCCATGGGGTTCAGGCCGGCGGCCACGTACTTGGTGCCTTCGCGGACGATGGCCTGTGCCAGCACGGTGGCGGTGGTCGTGCCGTCACCGGCGATGTCGTTGGTCTTGGAGGCCACTTCCTTCACGAGCTGGGCGCCCATGTTCTGCAGCTTGTCCTTGAGTTCGATTTCCTTGGCGACCGAGACACCGTCCTTGGTCACGGTGGGGGCGCCGAAGGAGCGCTCCAGCACCACGTTGCGGCCCTTGGGACCCAGGGTGACCTTGACCGCATTGGCCAGGATGTTCACGCCTTCAACCATGCGGGCGCGTGCTTCGCCGCCGAAAACTACGTCTTTTGCTGCCATTTCAATTCTCCGGATTCAGTTGGAAAGTGCGGTTTCGAAGCGCGGATTACTTTTCGACGACTGCGAACAGGTCGTCTTCCTTCATCACCAGCAGTTCGTCGCCATGGACCTTGACGGTCTGGCCGCTGTACTTGCCGAACAGAACGCGGTCGCCGACCTTCACGTTCAGAGCGATCACTTCGCCCTTGTCGTTCTTCTTGCCGGGGCCCACTGCCAGCACTTCGCCCTGGTCGGGCTTCTCGGCGGCATTCTCGGGGATCACGATGCCCGAAGCCGTCTTGGTTTCGTTCTCGAGGCGCTTCACGATCACGCGATCGTGCAGGGGACGCAGGTTCATACCAACTCCTAAATCATCAACAAAGTTGAAACAAAGACTTGCCGGCCCGGCGGGCCGGCATTCGAAGCAATGTGGGACAGAGGACTGTTAGCACTCATACCCAACGAGTGCTAATAATAAGGCAATTCGGCCAGGATTCAAGGGGTAGGGTCGGATGTGCCGCAGTGTGTAACGACGCCTCACATGCTTTTGCGCCACGGATTCCCGGTGGGTGTTGGCTCATCGCTCGGCCAGCACCATGGCAAGACGTGGCATCTGCGGAGCCCGCGCCGATGGAGTTCCTGCGGCGCGCTGCTGGCGGCCAGAGTCCTGGTTGCAGGATGTCCAGGCGCTAGAATGGGAATGAATCTCATTCATCCATGCGATCTGCGCACATGGCCAGGGCGCCCCTCCCCGTCGTTGTCCATCCGATGCGCGGAGCCCCCGGCGCCACGGATCGTTTGCCCATCTGCGCGTTGTGCCTCACCTCCACACTTTCATCACTGACGAATGCAGTGCCCTTGCCGGTTCACGCTCGGCTGCTGCATTCCTCCCGGGCGCAAAGGCTAGGGGATGAAACGCAATCCGGTCTCCGCAGCGCGGGGTGAGCCGATACCTGGGCGCCAGACTCCAGAGGCTCCCCTGGTTGCGCTCTATACGCGTTGGCGCACGCCTGTGATGCGCATGTTGCGCCGACACTTTCGAACCACCGCAGCGGTCGAGGACGCGGCGCAGGAAGTGTTCGCGCGGGTGGCCGCCACGGGCAGGAATCTCGAGCCCGGGCAGGAGCAGCCCTATCTGCGGCAGACCGTGCGCAGCGTGGCGGCGCGAGACTGGGAAAAGGGCCCGGAGGCGCACGGGCTCCAGAGTGTTCCGTATGACGACTGCCAGCAAGAGCTGCTTGCCATCTCTGCCGAGGGCTTCGGAGACACCGAGCGTCAAGCCGAGAGCCGCCAGCGACTGACGCGGCTGCACGAGGCGATCCAGGAACTGCCGCCGCGGCAGCGCGAAGCCTTCATTCTTCAACGGATCGAGGGGCGCACCGTTGAGGAAACCGCCGATTGCATGGGGATCAGTACACGGATGGTGGTGAAGCACCTGGGCCGGGCCGTCGGCTATTGCGAGACGCGCATCTTGTTCGCAAGTGCCACTCAGATGAGGCGCCTGCAGGCCCTGCAGAGCACACTGGACGCCGAAGAAGACAACGACGACGAATGCGCCGCCCCACCGGCGCAGGGCAAAAGAGCATGAGCGCAGAGCCAGGCCATTCCCGGTTGCAGGACCTCCCGCCCGAGCAGGTGCTTGGGCTCAACCATCGCGCGGGCGAGTGGTATGTGCGTCGTCAGCAGCCCGGCTGGTCGGGCGCGGACGAGCGCGCTCTCGACGAGTGGCTGGCGCAGGACCCGGCCCATCGCGAGGCCATGGACGGTGTCGGCCGCGCCTGGCGTGAAGCGGAGCAGCTCAAGGCCATGTTCCCGGCCGTCTACGGACGCAACCCGCCAGCGGCCGCCGCCCGCGAAGCGCCGCGCGCCGGCAGGCCGGCGCCGCAGCCACGCAGTGCTGCAGGGGCCGCGGACCGGCCGCGCAGACCCGCCATGGCATCGGCCTTCGCCGCAGCACTGTTCGCCGTGGTCGTTGCCGGGTACGGCTGGCACCGCTGGGACAACACCGCCAGCTATGCGGTCGATATCGCCACCGCTCCCGGCGAACTTCGCCGCATCGACCTGCCCGATGGATCGCAGGTGGCGCTCAATGCCAACAGCCGCCTTCAGGTGCGCTACTACCCCCGCCGGCGCGAAACCGTACTCGACCAGGGCGAGGCCTTCTTCAAGGTCGCGGCGGATGCCGGCAAGCCCTTCACCGTGGACAGCAGCGGCAGCCAGGTGCGCGTCGTCGGCACCGCATTCAATGTGCGGGCAGCCCCGCCGGAATTCGTGGTGCAGGTGCAGGAAGGGCGCGTCGAGGTGCGCTCAAAGACCCATCCCGAAGCCCCCGTGCTCGCCATGGGCCCGGGTGCGGGTGTGGCCATCGATCCCGCCAGCGGGCGCCGCCGCAGCCTTTCAGTGGCAACGCAAGACGTTGCGCAATGGCGGACCGGGCAGATCTACTTCAAGCGCGCCACGCTTCGGCATGTGGCGGATGAACTGTCGCGCTACCTCGGCCAGCCGGTGGAGATAGAGAGCCCTGCGCTCCAGGCCGTGACTGTTTCGGGCCTGCTTGCGCTGGAGGAGCCGGAACGCTTCCTCCTGGCCCTGCCCAGCGTAGCCAGCGTGCGCGTGCAGCGGCGCGCCGAGGGTGGCTGGCTGATCGGTTTTCGTTGAGATACAAATTGTTTCATTTTGCCGGGTTCTCTGGTTTTGCCTTTTCCTGCTTCTTCATGGGTAGGGGTGAGGAATTTCTGCGCCCCGGGGCTGCCAGCCACGGAAATGAGCAATCACCGCTTTCTGATTGATTCCCAGCCAACGGCCGCAAGCAAGCGGCATCCCCGCGCAGTTGGCTGTCCTCTACGCCCCCGCCTGATCTGGCAAGCGGGCGTACCCGCCTTCCTGCCCTGGGCCTGCCGTCGTCGTACGCACAAGGAATCCAGGAGCTACAGGTCATGTACCAAGGTCAGACGAGGGAACGTTTCGAGAACAACAATGGGAAGCTGGCCGCGCACCGTGCGCGGTCTGTCCGCACACAGGAGTGCGGCCCTGTGCTGCGGCCCAGCCTGGTGGCGGTGCTCGTGTCGGCAGCGGTAGCCGTGATGGCCGTCAGCCCCGGCGAGGCGCTGGCCCAGCCCGCCGCCGCCATGGAAACCCGCCAGCCCTTTCACATCGCGGCCCAGCCCCTGCTTGAAGCCCTCAAGGCATTTGGCCGCCAGACGCAAGCGCAGGTGCTCTTTGATGACGGGCTGGTCGAAGGACGCCAAGGCGCAGCAGTCAGCGGCAATCTCAGTGCACGCGAAGCCTTGGCAAGACTGCTGGCTGGAACGGGCTTGGCCGCCGTCAGCACGCAGCCCGGTACCTTCACCATCCAGACAGCAGCGGCTGCGGCTTCCAAGGTGACTTTGGCGGAAGTGACGGTGACGGCGCAAGCCGATGCCAATGGAGCGACCGAAGGCACCGGCTCCTACACCGCGGACCGGGTGCGCACTGCCACCAAACTGGACCTGTCCATCCGCGAGACGCCGCAATCGGTCAGCGTGGTGACGCAGCAGCAGATGCGCGATGCCAACATGCAGTCACTCGACGACGTGACCGATGCCCTTGTGGGTGTCACCTACAGCCAGCTGGGCACCGAGCGCTCGTACTTCTATTCCAGGGGCTTCCAGGTCACGGACCTGCAGATCGATGGCCTGTCCACCAGCATGGCCGAGAGCTTTTCGGCCGACGCCATGTCGCTCAACAACATGGCGATCTACGACCGGGTGGAGGTGGTGCGCGGCGCCAACGGCCTGCTCCAGGGCTCGGGCAACCCGTCGGCCGTCATCAACCTGGTGCGCAAGCGGCCGACGCGCGAGTTCCAGATGAGTGCCGAGGTCGGCGCCGGCTCCTGGGCGGACTACCGGGCGCAGTTCGACGTATCCGGCCCGCTCAATGCCCAAGGCACCGTGCGCGGCCGCGCCGTCCTGCTCAACAACCAGTCCAACAGCTTCAGGCAGGGCGCCGAGGCCGACAACCGGATGCTTTACGCCATCGTGGAGACCGACCTGGGCGCCGCCACGACGGCCAGCCTCGGCTTCAGCGCGCAGCGCGACAACCACCAGGGCTATGACTGGGGCGGCTTCAACACGCGGGAAGATGGCTCGTTCTACCCCCTGGACCGCTCGGCCTCGCAAGCAGGTCCCGACGCGCACCTGAACCGGGACAACTACACCGTCTTCGGCGACGTGAAGCACCGCCTGGGCAACGGCTGGAACCTGGCCGCCGCCTTCAACGCGGTGCGTTCCAAGGCCAGCTTCGTTGCCAATTACCCCGCACGGATCTCGGGCGGCAGCCATGCCCTGACCTGGGTGGACGCGGAGTACACCGACAAGCAGTTCGCCTTCGACCTGCATGCCACAGGCCCCTACACCCTGTTCGGCCGCCAGCATCAGCTCATGCTGGGCCTGAGCACCCGCAGGGACAACTTCGACTACGACATCTACGCGCCCCGGGGCTCGCAGACGATAGACGTCACCGGCTTCGACTTCTCCTCGATCCGGGTGCCGGGCTTCGGCAGCACGCCCTCCGTCTATGCGCTGGAGCGCAACGAGAAGGGCGCTTCCATCGCCACCCGCCTGCGCGCCACAGAGGCGCTGAGCTTCATTGTCGGCAGCCGGTTGAGCTGGTCGGACTATTCCTCCCGCAGCCCGTACACCACCGCATCGTTCGACTCCGGCCGGCAGTTCATTCCGTATGCGGGCGTGGTCCATGACCTGAGCTCTGCGCATGCGCTCTACGCCAGCTACACCGACATCTATTCGATCCAGCAGTACTACAGCCCGAGCGGCCTGCTCGACCCGGTGAAGGGCAAGAACTACGAAGCCGGAGTGAAGAGCCAGTTCTTCGACGGCCGCCTGCAGACTGCGCTGGCCGTGTTCCAGACCGACCAGTTGAACCTGCCGGTGGCCCTGAGCATGGCCTCGACCTGCGGGCTCAGTGGCGGCGCCCGCTGCTACACAGAGGGCGCCAAGGTACGCAACCGTGGCATCGACCTGGAGGTCACGGGCTCGCCCGCACCAGGCTGGAACGTTGCCGCCGGCTTCACCTTCAGCGACCCGAAGTACGTGGCCGGCCCCAATGCGGGCAAGCACTACAACACCACCTTGCCGCGCAAGGTCTTCAAGCTGTCCACCGACTACCGCCTGCCCGGTGGACGTTGGCGTGTGGGCGGCAGCGTGCAGGCACAGAGCGCCATGTCGCACGACGGTGCCGGGTTTCGCATCCAGCAGGGCGGCTACACGCTGCTGAACCTGCATGCGGGTTACCAGTTCACCAGCCGCCTGCGGCTGCAGGTCAACGTTCGCAACGCACTGGACAAGCACTACTACCAGACCATCCCGACCAACAACAACTACGGTGGCGTCTTCGCCGGCACGCCGCGCAGCTTCGCGGTGACCCTGCGCTATGACTACTGACCGGCGGGACGGAAAGCACGACGACATGCGCCGTAACGCCACATCGAGTTGCGAGGCTGCCCGGTGATGCCGCCGCACTCCACGCAGCGCCGGTGGCGGCCCGGCGCGGGCAGGCTCGCCCTGGCGATCCTGATTCCGGTGGCCGCTGCCGCGGGTTGGCTCCTGCTGCGGCCGGATTCATCGCCGCGATGGCAGACGGCCACGGTCGGCCGCGGCGACATCGAATCGAGCGTTGCGGCCATCGGCACCTTGCAACCCGTGCGTTCGGTGGACGTGGGCGCCCAGGTATCAGGCCAGATCACCCATATCCACGTGCAGCCGGGCGATACGGTCCGCAAGGGCCAGTTGCTGGCCGAGATCGACGCCAGCGTGCTGGCGGCCACCGTGGAGGCCGGACAGGCCCGGATTGCCAGCCTGCGTGCCCAGCTGGACGATGCACAGGCCCAGGCGGAGCTGGCCGGCCAGCAGTACAGCCGCCAGCAGCAGATGGCGCGTGATGGAGCCACCCGGCTGGAGGACGTGCAGACGGCCGCCGCCATGCGGCGCTCGGCGCGGGCCAAGGTGGCGCAGTACGAGGCCACGATTCGCCAGACGGCTGCCAGTCTGCGCGCCGACGAGGCGCGGCTGGGCTACACGCGCATCTACGCACCCATTGAAGGCGTGGTGACAGGCATCGACGTCAAGGAAGGCCAGACGCTGAACGCCACCTACCAGACGCCCGCGGTGCTGCGCATTGCCGACCTCTCGCGGATGACGGTGTGGACTGAGGTGTCCGAGGCCGATATCCGCCATGTCAAGGTGGGCCAGGCTGCCTACTTCACCACGCTCGGAGGGGACAGGCGCCGATGGAGCGGCAAGGTGCGGCAGGTGCTGCCGGCCCCGCCCGTGCAATCCGGTGCCGGTGCCGCCGGTGGCAGCGGCGCTGCTGCGGCGCCCGCCATGAAGGCCGTGCAGTACACCGTGCTGTTCGACGTGGACAATCCCGACGGCGCCCTGATGCCGCAGATGACGGCCCAAGCTACCGTGGTGGCTGCGGCGGCCCAGGGGGTGCTTGTCGCTCCGCTGGCCGCCTTCAAGACCGCCAGCGACCTCCACACCGACAAGACGCACGAGGTCCGCCTGCTTGCCGAGCGGTCACCCGACCAGGTCGTGGAAGTCCGCCGTGTGCGTCTGGGCGTGAGGGACCGCCTTCAGGCGGAGGTGCTGGAGGGGCTGGCCGAAGGGGACCGGATCATCACCGGTGAGACGGCCCCGGCCGCAGGCCCCAGGAGATTGCGGTGGTGACCCCGCTGATCGAACTGCGGGGCATCCGCAAGCGCTATGGCGGCGCCACCACGGGGCGCCCCGTGGTGGAGGTGCTGCATGGCATCGACCTGGCCATCCATGCCGGGGAATTCGTCGCCATCGTCGGCCAGTCCGGCTCGGGCAAGTCCACGCTGATGAACCTGCTGGGCTGCCTGGACCGGCCGAGTCAAGGCACGTACCGCTTCAACGGCCGTGACGTGGCCGACCTGGTCGCCGACGAGCTGGCCTGGCTTAGACGCGAGGCCTTCGGCTTCGTGTTCCAGGGCTACCACCTGATCGCCACCGACTCCGCGCAGGAGAACGTTGAGATGCCGGCGATCTACGCCGGCAAGACCGGGGCCGAGCGCGCAGAATGTGCAGGCGCGCTGCTGGGGCGCCTGGGGCTTGCCGGCAAGCTGCACCTGCGACCCAACCAGCTGTCCGGAGGACAGCAGCAGCGCGTCTCCATCGCCCGGGCGCTGATGAATGGCGGGCGCATCATCCTGGCCGACGAGCCCACGGGCGCGCTGGACAGCCAAAGCGGCGCCGAGGTCATGGCGCTGCTGCACGAGCTGGCGGATGCCGGCCACACCATCATCCTGATCACCCACGACCGCGAGGTGGCGGCACAGGCCCGGCGCGTCGTGGAGATCCGCGACGGGCGCATCGTCGGCGATGTCCGGGAAGGCCGCGCCGCGACAGGCCGCGCCGCGACAGGCCGCGCCGCGACAGGCCGAGCCGCGACAGGCCGAGCCGCGTCAGGCCAGGCCGCGTCAGACCTCGCGCTCGCCGCCATCCCCACACCCGGCGCGGCACGGGCGCGGCTGGAGCCGGGCACGCCGCTGCTGTCCGACCTGCGCGAGGCGCTGCGATCGGCCTGGCGCTCCATGCGCATCCACCGCTCGCGCACCGCACTGACCTTGCTGGGCATCGTCATCGGCGTGGCCTCGGTCATCGTGATGCTGGCCGTGGGCATGGGAGCGCGCGAGGATGTGGTCGCGCGATTGGGCGCGATGGGCTCGACCGTCATGTACATCAACAACCGCCCGCCACCGCAGGGTGGTCCGCAGGGCGTGACGACCCTGGCCGACCTCGAAGAGATGGAGAAGCTGCCGGAAGTGGCGCACGCCATGCCCGTGGCGCGCGACCCGGCCATGCTGCGACATGGCAACTTGGCCTGGCAGGCGGACACCATCGCGGCCACCCATGCATGGCCGTCCATCCATCACTGGCCGGTGGCAGAAGGCCGGTTCTTTACCGAGGCGGAGGACGAACAGCTGGCGCCGGTGGTCGTGATCGGGCAGAAGGTGCGCGAGCGGTTCTTCGAAGATGAATCGCCGCTGGGCAGGCAACTTCTCATCGGCAATACGCCGTTCCAGGTGGTCGGCGTCATGGCGGCCAAGGGCGCCGGCGATGGCGGCAGTTCGCAAGACGACCTGGTGGTGGTGCCCTACCGCTCGGGCATCCAGCGCGTTTTTCCGAACGGTCGCAGCTTCGATCCGCACTACACGGTGGTCCAGGCGCGGGATTCGCCGAGCGTGCTGCCGGCGCAGGCGGCCATCGAGGCGTTGCTGCGCTTGCGCCACGGGCGCGAGGATTTCTTCGTCGCCAACGCGGCCGCGCGCTTGCAGGCGCAGGCCCAGGCCCAGGATTCGATGACGACCATGCTCAGTCTGATCGCCGCCGTGTCCCTGCTGGTGGGCGGCATCGGCGTGATGAACGTCATGCTCATGGCGGTGAAGGAGCGCACGCGCGAGATTGGCATCCGCATGGCCACCGGGGCGCGCCAAAGGGACATCCAGCGACAGTTCCTCACCGAGGCCGTGCTGGTGACCATGGTCGGCGCAACCGCCGGCGTCGTGGCGGGGGTGGCCATCGGGGCGGGTCTCATCGTCTGGGGCAGCGAACTGGTCTTCTCGGCGAGAGCCATGCTGCTGGCCTTCGGCTGTGCGGTGGCGACGGGCCTGGTGTTCGGCTTCATGCCGGCCCGACAGGCGGCAAGGCTCGATCCTGTCGTTGCGCTGGCAGGGGAGTAACGGGGCCCGGTGCGGAACTTGCGCAACGGATGCCTGAGCCTCCTCAAGACCCGGGGCGGCTCACAACCCCCGCTGCCGCTGCCTTGAAGTTCTCCATGACTTCATCGATCGGCTGACCCATCTGCACATGGACGATGGCGCCATCCGCCACCAGGGTGAGCGCAGCGCCCACGGACACGGGATGGCCACCGAACAGGCGATCCAGCACGGACGACATTTCCTGCTTGTGCCGCCGGACCGTTGCCAGGATCTCATGGTCGGACGAGCCCAGTTCGGCAGCGGCATTGAGAAAGGCGCAGCCCCGAAAGTCGGGCTGGCCGAACCAGCTCCTGAGGGTGGTGGACAGGGCATCCAACGCGGACGAGCCCGTCGCGGTCGCCTGCGCCAGGCTGGCCTGGAACCAGGAAATCCACCGTTCATGGCGGTAGTCGAGGTACGCCCGGATCAGGTCGTCCTTGCTGGCGTACTGGCGGTAGAAGGTGACTTTGCTAACCGACGACCGCTCGATGATCCGGTCCACACCCGTGGCCCGGATGCCCTCTGCGTAGAAGAGGCCGTGGGCGGCCACCAGGATGCGCTCACGGGGGGGCAATGACTCGAAGGATGGCTCGGGAGTTTTCATGAAGACATTGTAGACAGATCGTTCCACCTCCGTTAGAGTGGCGCATGTAGACAGATCGTTCTACATCTCTTCAAAAGGTCACATCATGGAAACCCGCCCACCTCTGCCCCCGTTCTCTCTCGCAAGCGCCGTTCAAAAGGTCCGTCTGGCCGAGGATGGATGGAACACACGCGATGCGGCCAAGGTCGCGATGGCCTATACCCCCGACACAAAATGGCGCAACCGGGCCGAGTTCGCCAACAGCCGCGCCGAGGCCCAGGCCCTTCTTGAGAGGAAGTGGAAGAAGGAGCTGGACTACCGGCTGATCAAGGAGCTTTGGCTGTACGGAGAAAACCGGATCGCGGTCCGCTATGCCTATGAGTGGCACGACGACGCCGGGAACTGGTTCCGGTCGTACGGCAACGAGAACTGGGAATTCGAGGCCGACGGTCTCATGCGCCGGCGCTTCGCATGCATCAACGACATGCCCATCCAGGAGTCGGAGCGCAAGTTCCACTGGCCGCTGGGCCGCCGCCCCGATGACCACCCCGGTCTGTCCGACCTGGGCCTGTAGGCAGCAAGGCCTCGGGCCACGCCCCAGGTGTCGAATCCCCGCGCTGATCCACGGCAAATGCGCCAGCGGCCCGGGCCGATTGGCCACAATGGGGCATCCCGTTCCAGGCTCAGGAGGCCATGCATGTCCGATATCCGCTGCGGCGATTCCATCCACCCACGCGCATCCCTGGGCCGCCGCTGCGCGCGTGCCGCCGCTCCCCTGCTGGCGGCGCTGCTGCTGTCGCCGCTGGCCCAGGCCGCGCTCAAGGTGGGCGACAACGCGCCGCGTTTCACCACGCCGGCAGCGGTGGCGGGCAAGGCCTTCGATTTCGACATGGCCGCCACGCTCAAGAAGGGGCCGGTGGTGCTGTATTTCTTCCCCAAGGCCTTCACGCAGGGCTGCACCATGGAAGCCCACGCCTTTGCCGAGGCCACGCCGCGTTTCGCGGCCATGGGCGCCACGGTGGTGGGCATGTCGCATGACGACATCGATACGCTCAAGCGCTTTTCCACCGAGGCCTGCCGCGACCAGTTCGCCGTGGCATCGGACCCGCAGGCGCAGACCATCCGCGCCTACGACGCCTCGGCCGCCGCCGACCCCCAGCGCGCCGACCGCATCTCCTACGTGATCGGGCAGGACGGCAAGGTCCGCTTCGTGCATATGGGCTCGGACCCGGACGAGCATGTGCGCCAGACCGAGGCCGCGGTCAAGCGGCTGACCGGAAAGTAGCCCGTCGCGCGGCCCCTGTCAGGGGCCGTTGCCCTCGCTGGCCAGGATCTCGGCGTATTCCTCGTCCGTGAACAGCCTGGAGCGTGTGTGGAAGGCCTTGCCCGTGCTGCCCTCCAGTGAGAAGGTGCCGCCCTGGCCCTCGATCACGTCCAGGATGAGCTGGGTGTGCTTCCAGTATTCGTACTGCGACTTGCCGATGTAGAAGGGCGCGCCGCCCACCTGGCCCAGCAGCACGTCCTGGGCGCCTATCGTCAGCTCGCCGGGCAGGTAGCAGTTGGCGGCGCTGTTGTCGCAGCAGCCGCCGGACTGGTGGAAGAACACCGGCCCGTGCTGGGCCTGCAGGTCGGCGATCAGCGCCAGCGCGGCGTCGGTGGCAGTCACTTTGTCAACCATGGGTTGGCCCTTTCCTGGGCGGCCGGCAGCGCTGTGCGCCGCCGGCCGCATTCACCTGGGAAGAACTTCAGAAGAAGCCCAGCTTGTTCTCGCTGTAGCTGACCAGCAGGTTCTTGGTCTGCTGGTAGTGGTCCAGCATCATCTTGTGGGTCTCGCGGCCGATGCCCGATTCCTTGTAGCCGCCAAAGGCCGCGTGCGCCGGATAGGCGTGGTAGCAGTTGGTCCACACGCGCCCGGCCTTGATGGCGCGGCCCATGCGGTAGGCCACGTTGCCGTTGCGGCTCCACACGCCCGCGCCCAGGCCGTAGAGCGTGTCGTTGGCAATGGCCAGGGCCTCGGCCTCGTCCTTGAAGGTGGTCACGGCCAGCACGGGGCCGAAGATTTCCTCCTGGAAGATGCGCATCTTGTTGTGGCCCTTGAACAGCGTGGGCTGCACGTAGTAGCCGCCTTCCAGGTCGCCGCCCAGATGGGCCTGGCCGCCGCCGGCCAGCACCTCGGCGCCCTCCTGCTTGCCCAGGTCCAGGTACGACAGGATCTTGGTGAGCTGCTCCTTGGACGCCTGCGCGCCCATCATGCTGTCGGTGTCCAGCGGGTTGGCATGCCGGATGGCGGCCACGCGCTGGAGCACGCGCTCCATGAAGCGGTCGTAGATGCTTTCGTGGATCAGCGCGCGGCTGGGGCAGGTGCAGACCTCGCCCTGGTTGAAGGCGAACAGCACCAGCCCTTCGACGGCCTTGTCGAGGAAGGCATCGTCCTTGTCCATCACGTCGGCGAAGAAGATGTTGGGCGACTTGCCGCCCAGCTCCAGCGTGGCCGGGATCAGGTTGTTGGCCGCGGCCTGGGCGATCACGCGGCCCGTGGAGGTGGAGCCCGTGAAGGCGATCTTGGCGATGCGCTTGCTGGTGGCCAGCGGCATGCCGGCCTCGCGGCCGAAGCCGTTGACGATGTTGAGCACGCCGGGCGGCAGCAGGTCGGCAATGAGCTCGGCCAGGATCAGGATGCTGATGGGCGTGGACTCGGCCGGCTTGAGCACCACGCAGTTGCCCGCGCCCAGCGCGGGCGCCAGCTTCCAGGCCGCCATGAGGATGGGGAAGTTCCAGGGAATGATCTGGCCCACCACGCCCAGCGGCTCTTGGATGTGATAGGCCACCGTGGTCTCGTCGATATGGCTGAGCGCGCCTTCCTGGGCGCGCACGCAGCCCGCGAAATAGCGGAAATGGTCCACGGTCAGCGGGATGTCGGCATTCAGCGTCTCGCGGATGGCCTTGCCGTTGTCCACGGTCTCGGCATAGGCGAGCAGCTCCAGGTTGGCCTCGATGCGGTCGGCGATCTTCAGCAGGACATTGGCACGCTCGGCCGCGCTGGTGCGGCCCCAGGCGTCGCTGGCGGCATGGGCGGCGTCCAGCGCCAGTTCGATGTCCTCGGCCGTGGAGCGCGCGGCGCGGGTGTAGACCTTGCCGCTGATGGGGGTGACCACGTCGAAGTACTGCTCCTTGACCGGAGGTACGAACCTGCCGCCGATGAAGTTGTCGTAGCGGGCCTTGTAGGCGATCTTGGCGCCAGCGGCGCCGGGTGCTGCGTAGACGGTCATGCTGCTTGTCTCCTGAGGATGCTTATGGGTCTGTTGTGATCGGGTGTGGATCGGGATATCCGGCCATGGCCGGACGGCAGACATGATTCAAAAGCCGTGCCAGCCCGCAGGCCGCAGGCCAGGTGCCCGCAAAGGCCCGCGGGACGTGGCTGCTGCGGGTATTCCCGTGCGCGTTCGCCCTGTGCCGTGACGTTGCGCAACAGGACAACTGTCCAGAAATGGAACAGTCGGGCGCCTGGCCTGCCACTTGGCTTGCCCGGTGCCCGCCGGCCCCGCATACTGATCTGCAACGTGGCGCAATGACGCCCGAGCAGGAGACAGCATGCAATCGAGAGCCTCCCTTGTGGCCTTGCGCCAGGCCCGTCACAGCCTGATGGAGTCAGGCCTGTGCCCCAGCGGCCTGGTGGACGAGCGCCTGGCGCGCTCGTGGCAGCGCTGCATCGAGCAGGGACTGCGTCCCACAGGACGGCTGGGCGCCGCCGACAACCTGGAGCAGCACGCGCTGGGTGTGCTGCGCAGCCGCCACCATGCGCTGCTGGCGCATTCACGGCCCGTCATGGAATACCTGTCCGAGCAGGTGCGCGGCAGCCAGAGCGTGGTGGTGCTGGCCGGCCCCTGCGGCACCCTGGTGGATACCTGCGGCGACCCCTTCTTTCTGGGCAAGGCCGAGCGCGTGGCCCTGGCCAGCGGTGCGTCCTGGCATGAGGCACAGCGCGGCACCAATGCCATCGGCACGGCACTGGCCGAGATGGACTCCATCGAAATCCAGGGCGGCGAGCATTTCCTGGAGCGCAACGGCTTTCTCACCTGCGCGGCGGCGCCCATCCTGTCGGGCACGGGACAGCTGCTGGGCATCCTTGACATCTCCAGCGAACATGGCCGGGGCAGCCCGCACACGCTGGGCCTGGTCGGCACGGCGGCCCGCATGATCGAAAACCGCCTCATGGCCTGCGACGGCCAGCGCCACATCCGCCTGCACCTGCACGCGCGGCCCGAAGGCATTGGCACGGTGGCCGAAGGCATTGCGCTGATCTCCGCGGACGGATGGCTGGTGGGCGCCAACCGCGCCGCGCTGGCCCTGCTGCGCCTGTCGCGGGGGCAACTGGGCAGCGTGTCGCTGGAGCAGGTGCTGGACGCAGGCCTGGAGGAGCTGCTGTCACGCCAGCACCGCCAGCCCGATGCGGCCCAGCCGCTGCGGCGCCATGACGGCACGGCGCTGTTCGGCCAGCTGGTGCCGGACCGGCGCACGGTCCGGTCCTCGGTCGTGGAGCGGGTTGCAGAACAACAGCAACAGCAACAGGCGCCGCAGCAGCCGGCGCGCGATGCGCTGGCGCGGCTGGACACGGGCGATGCGCGCTGGCGCACGGCGGCCGACAAGGCCCGGCGCGTGCTGGGCAAGCCGATTGCGCTGCTCATCCAGGGCGAGTCCGGCGTGGGCAAGGAATGGTTTGCGCGCGCGGCCCACGACAGCGGGCCGCGCCGCGACGGCCCCTTCGTGGCCATCAACTGCGCGGCCATGCCCGAGTCGCTGATCGAGGCCGAGCTGTTCGGCTACCGCCAGGGCGCCTTCACGGGCGGGCGGCGCGAAGGACAGGCGGGCCTGCTGCGCCAGGCGCACGGCGGCACCCTGTTCCTGGACGAGATCGGCGACATGCCGCTGTCGCTGCAGACCCGGCTGCTGCGCGTGCTGCAGGAGCGGCAGGTGGTGCCGCTGGGCGGTGGCTCGCCCGTTGCGGTCGATTTCGCGCTGGTCAGCGCCTCCAACCGCAGGCTGCGCGAGGATGCCGACCAGGGGCGTTTTCGTGCCGACCTGTACTACCGCATCAACGGCCTGGCCGTGGAGCTGCCTCCGCTGCGCGAGCGCGGCGACTTCGAGGCGCTGGCCGCGCGCATGCTGGCCGACATCGAACCCGCGCGCCCGCTGCGCATGGCACCGGCCCTGCTGGCGCAGCTGGCCGGCCATGGCTGGCCCGGCAATCTGCGCCAGTGCGCCAGCGTGCTGAGAACGGCCTGCGCCATGCTCGACCCCCATGAGGACTGCCTGCAATGGCAGCACCTGCCCGACGACTTCCAGGCCGAGCTGGCGCAGACCGCCCGCAGCGGCCCCCGGCTCGACGCTGCGCCGCAGAGCCTGGATGAACTCTCGCGCTCGGCCGTGCGGCAGGCGCTGGAGAACTGCCGGGGCAATGTCACCCAGGCCGCGCGCATGCTGGGCATCAGCCGCCAGACGCTGTACCGCAAGCTGGCCCAGGACCGTGCGGCGGACGGCTTGCGGCTGCAGTGAGGCGCCTGCCGGTGCTCAGGCCTTGAAGGTGATCCAGGGCCTGAGCTTCACGGCGGCGTGGATCAGGCCGGCGGCCTCCTGCGACTCGATGACCGGGCCGATGGGCTTGTAGGCTTCTGGCGCCTCCTCGATGCGGCGCTCCTCGCGCAGCGTCACGCATTGCCAGCTCTGCTCGCCCGCATGGCCTGCGCGGGCTTCGGGCCGCAGCGCGCGCACGGCCTGGCGGCGCATGCGCCGCCCCGCGCCATGGCTGCAGGACCAGAGCCAGTCGGCCGCGCCCAGGCCCGTGACCAGGTAGGAGGCATCGCCCATGGACCCCGGGATCAGCGCGAAGTCGCCCTCGTTGGCCGGCGTGGCGCCCTTGCGGTGGATGTTCATGCCGCCTTGCTGCAGGACCACGTTGTGCGGCACATCGACCACCAGGCGCGAATCCGCTGCGCCCACGATCTGCTCCAGGTCCTTGCGCACCAGCTCGGCCAGCACCACGCGGTTGGCCCAGGCATAGCGCGCCGCCACGCCCATGGCCTGCAGGTACTCGCCGGCCAGCGCACCCGACAGGCCGTACAGGCCGCTGGCCGGGTGTTTCACGCCTTGCGGCCACTCGGCCCGGGCGCGGTCCATCCAGGCCTGGCCCACGTAAAAGCCCAGGTCGCGCGAGCCGCTGTGGATCATCACCACCACGTCGCCCGCGCGCAGGCCGGCGCGGTAGGCCGCGTGGCGGTCCAGCACCTCGTCGACCACCTGCAGTTCCACGAAATGGTTGCCCGATCCCACCGTGCCCAGGCACGGGTCGCGGAACACGGCATGGCGCTCCTGCAGATAGGCATGGGGCGCGTGGCGGGCGCTGCCAGCGAAGCTGTCCAGGCCGATGCAGGCGGCCAGCTCGCGGTGCAGGCGGTCCCTGTCGACATGGCCCCACAGGCCCTGGCCGTTCAGCCGGTCCACAAAGGCGGCCGGCCCGTGGTCGAACAGCGCGCGGAAGGCGGCCGTGGTCACGGGCACGTCGCGCCCGCTGCCCAGCAGGCTGGCGGTCAGCAAGTCCACCAGCCTGCCCTTGTGCGGTGCCAGCTGGTCCAGCCGGGCGCCCGTGGTCAGCAGGCGCACGCTGCAGTTGATGTCCGTGCCGATGGAGGCCGGAATGACGAAGTCCGATGGCGTGGCCACCACGCTGCCCACGGGCGCCACCGTGCCCGGATGGAAGTCGGGCGTGGCGCAGGCGCGGCAGACGGCGCCGTGGCTGCCCTGGCCGTCATGCCGGCGCACGGCCGCAAAGGCCAGCAGCTGGCGCACGGCCTTGTCCTCCAGGGGAAGGCTGTCGGGAAGAAGAATGTGGGCCTCGGCCTGGCCATCGCGCACGTGGTAGATGCCGTCGCGATAGTCGAGAGAGATGCCCGTGCGTGCAAAGGCACGCTGGAGTCGTTGAGGAGTGCTCATGGCTGCAGATCCGCGAGGCCTGGTTGGCGCTCGCCGCGTCCGATGGGTGTACGGACGATGAAAGACACCCGGGCGGCAAAGGCCCGGAAAACGTCTTTCCTGCAGCAGCTCGTTCAAGAAAGAAGGGGCGCAGTATAGCGGGATCCGCGCTGAACGGCAGGCGCTACGCGTTGCGCCGCTCGTACTGGGCGATGGCGTTGAGCAGCAGAGGCGAGAACTTCTTCGCGTAGTCGGCACCGCTCCACTGGCTTGACGATCCGCTCAGGTGCAGGGCGCCCAGCGGCACGCCGTCGGCATCGACCACGGCGGCGGCCAGCGCGACCTCGCCCATGATGAATTCATCGACCACCATGGCGTAGCCGCGCTCGCGCACCTTCTTCAGTTCCGCCTGGACGGCCTTGGCCGTGGTCAGCGTCCGGGGCGTGCTGGCCAGCAGGCGGCCGGGGGCCAGCAGTTGCTCCACCTGCGCCTCGTCCAGCCGTGCCATCACGGCGCGCCCGCCTGCCGTGCATTGCAGGGGCACGCGCCGGCCCACGAGCGAGGCGTGGTAGTGCTCGGTACTGGTCTGGTGGCGCAGCACGTGCACCAGCCAGTCGCCGTCGCGCAGCGACAGGCTGATCTTCTGCTCCGTGTCCTTGGACAGCTGCAGCAGCAGGGGGTTGAGCGCCTCGGCCAGCGCATGGGTGCGCAGGAAATGGAAGGTCAGGTCCAGCACGCCCGGGCCCAGCCGGTAGCGGCGGGTCTGGCTGTTTTGCTGCAGGTAGCCCTCGGCGCTGAGGGTGTAGGCGTAGCGCTGGGCGGCGCTCTTGTCCAGGCCGCTGCGCTCCATGATTTCCGTGAGGCTCAGGTCTCCCGCCGCGCCCTTGAAGCAGTCCAGCACGCGGAATGCCTTGCCCACGGAGCCCACATACAACGCGTTTTCGATCATCGTTTTACCTGATTGTGAATCTGAAGTATTAAATAACAATACCAAGTATTGAAAAATACGGAGGCAGCGCATGCCACAGCAAGCCATTGTCAGTGCGGACCGGGCGGTCGGCGCGTCGGAGTGGATCAAGGGCCAGCGGGAGAACATGCTTTCGCTGCTGGCGGACATCGTCAACATCGACTCGGGCAGCTTCGACAAGCCTGGCGTGGCGCGCGTGTTCCGGCGCCTGGAGGCCTTCTTCCTGGGCCAGGGGCTGCAGGTCAGTCCGCATTTCGTCGATGGCGTGGAGGCCGCGATCTCGGTCACCGTGAACGCGGGCAGCACCGTGGGCAGGCCCGTGCTGCTGATGGGGCACTGCGACACGGTCTTCCCTGAAGGCGAGGCCGCGCGCAGGCCGTTCCGCATCGAAGGCGGCAGGGCCTACGGCCCGGGCGTGGCCGATATGAAGTCGGGCATCGTCATGAACGCCTTTCTGCTGGCTGCGCTGGCCCACAGCGCGGAGACTGCGCCCGAGGTCACGGGCCTGTTCACCTGCGACGAGGAGATCGGCTCGCCCCTGAGCAAGTCCGTCATCGAGCCCTTTGCGCGCAAGGCGGGCTTTGTCTTCAATGCGGAGCCGGGGCGGCCTTCGGGCAACGTGGTCACGGGCCGCAAGGGCGGCGTGTTCTTCGGCGTGGAGATCGAGGGCAAGGCGGCGCACTCGGGCGCCAACTTCGCCGAGGGCATCAGCGCCATCTCGGAGCTGGCGCACAAGGTGGTGGCGCTGGACGCGCTCACCGACCTGGACAAGGGCGTCACCGTCAACGTGGGCCTGGTGTCGGGCGGCCTGTCGGTGAACACGTCTGCGCCGTCGGCCAAGGCGGCCATCGACCTGCGCATCTTCGACCTGGACCAGCGCGAGTCCCTGGTGGGCCGCATCCGCTGCATCTGCGACAAGTCCTTCATCCAGGGCACGCGCTCCACGCTGAACATCACCGGCGAGTTCCGCCCCTTCGTTCCCACGCCGCAGTCGCAGCAATTGTTCGAGCTGTACCAGGCCGAGCTGGGCGCGCTGGGCCACAAGGCCGAGGGCGAGTTCAGCGGCGGCTGCGCGGACTCGGGCGTGACCTCCAGCCTGGGCGCCATCACGCTGTGCGGCACCGGCCCCGTGGGCGGCAAGTTCCACACCACCGACGAGTATTGCGAGGTGGACACCATCGTCCCGCGCGGCCTGGCGGTGCTCCACACCATTGCGCGCCTGCCCCACGCCCGGTGGTAGGGCGCGCCTGATTCCCGCCTTCCCCCTCAAGCCACTGCCTGGTGCACTTTCATGAATCCACTTGCCTTGCCCACACGCCGCTCGCTCCTGAAAATCGCCGCCGGCCTGCCGCTGGCGCCCCTGCTGCTGCAGCCTGCCGCGGCCTCGGCGCCCGGCCCGGTCAGCCTGATGGTGCCCTACCCGGCAGGCGGGCCCAGCGACGTCAGCGCCCGCATTCTGAGCAAGCCCATAGGCGAGGGACTGGCGGCCAAGGTGATCGTGGAGAACCTGGGCGGCGCCACGGGCACGATTGCCGCATCCAAAGTGCTGGGCGCCAGGGCCGACGGCAGCATGTTCTTCCAGGGCACGCAGAACGAACTCATCCTGCCGCCGCTCACCAACAAGGCCGTGCGCTACCAGCCCGATGCGTTCGAGAACCTGCAGTACATCACCGTCACCCACCTGGTGCTGCTGGTGCGTTCTGGCCTGCCGGCCCGGAACATGGAAGAGTTCCTGGCGCTGGCGCGCTCGCGCAACGAAAGCAATTCGCTGACCTACGGCTCGGTGGGCGTGGGCTCGCTCTACCACCTGATCACCGAGTACATGGGCAAGGTGGTGAAGGTGCCGTTCACCCACGCGCCCTATGCGGGCACGGCGCCCGTGATCCAGGACCTGGCCGGCGGCCAGATCGACTTCAGCATCATGCCGTTCCAGGCGTCCATGCTGGAGATGATCCGCACCGGCCGCTTCCGGGCGCTGGCCGTGCTGTCGCGCAACCGGCCTGCCGTGCTGTCGGCCGTGCCCAGCATCACCGAAGTGCCGGCGCTGCGCGATTTCGAGTACGCCAGCCTGGCGGGCTACTTCGTCAAGCGGGGCACGCCGCAGGACGTCAAGCAGCGCCTGAACCAGGCCATCGGCCAGGCCCTGCTGGACCCGCAGGTCATCGCCAAACTGGAGGCTGACGGCCGTGACGTCGCCAAGCCCATGGGCCTGGACGATGCAGCGGCCGCCTATGCGCGCGAGATCGCCAAGTACCGGGAGATGATCCGCGTCACGGGCTACGTGCAGGCGGATTGAGAACAAAGGCCGCAACCTACGCGAGTGCGCCCTCCAGCAGCTCGGCCATGCGCGGCAGGTCGGGCTCGGCGCTGGTCACCAGCCAGATGGCGCGCTCATAGGCGGCGCCCGCAATGGGCAGCATTCGGCAGTCGCCCATGAAGCGTTCCAGGCCTGTCCAGTGCGGCACCAGGCCCACGCCCATGCCGTCGGCGGCCAGCATGGCAATGGCCTCCAGCGCGTCCAGGTCGCACAGCACCGCAGGCTCCAGCCCCTGGTCGGCCAGCCAGTCGGCCGCATGGCGGCCACCCCAGGCATCGGGGTCGTAGCGTATGTAGGGCAGGCTGCGCAGCAGCGCGGCAGGCCGGCCGCGTGCCTGGGGCGGTGCCAGCAGCACCAGCGGCTCGCGGCGCAGCTGCACGCTGCGCAGCGCCTTGGGCAGTTCAAAAGGGGGGGCCACGATGACGGCGGCATCGAGCTCGCCGGCCTGCAGCATCTGAAACAGTGCGCGCGAGGTACCCGGCACGATGACGGGCCGGCACTGCGGCGCCGCCTGCGTGAGCTTGCGCAGCGCGGCCGGCAGCATGCCCGTGAGCGCGGTCGAGATGGCGCCGATGCGCAGCATGCCGGCCAGCCCATCGGCGCTGGCATCGCTGCCCAGCAGCGCGGCCTCGCGCACCAGGCGCCGCGCGCGCGGCAGCAGCGCCAGGCAGGCCTGGGTGGGGCGGGCCGCATGGCCGCTGCGCGAAAGCAGGGCAAAGCCCAGCTCGCGCTCCAGCGCCTGCACGCGCTGGCCCACGGCGGCGGCGGTCAGGTGCTCGGCGCGCGCCGCATCGGCGATGGAGCCGCTGTCCACCACGGCGATCAGGCTCTTGAGATAGCGGGTCTCCAAAAGATTTCCTTGAGGATTGCAAAGAAATCAACGCTATCACTTTCGAAAAGCCTCTGCTAGGCTCGCGCCACCCACGGCAGGCCACGGCCTGCGAACCTGCCTGCACCACAAGCACAACCAAAGGATCAGCCATGCGCACCAGCTTCCACCTTGCCTACCATGTCCGCGATCTGGACGAAGCGCGCGCCTTCTACGGCACGCTGCTCGGCTGCCAGGAAGGCCGCAGCACCGAGACCTGGGTGGACTTCGACTTCTTCGGCCACCAGATCTCGCTGCACCTGGGCGAGCCCTTCCCGGTCACGAACACGGGCCGCGTGGGCGACCACATGGTGCCCATGCCCCACCTGGGCCTGGTGATGGCCATGGACGACTGGAAGGCCCTGGCCGCGCGGCTGTCCGGCGGCGTGGTGGATTTCGTGCTTCAACCCGGCATCCGCTTCGAGGGCGAGCCTGGCGAGCAGGCCACCATGTTCTTCCGCGACCCCAGCGGCAATCCCATCGAGGTCAAGGGCTTTGCCGACCTGGACAAGGTCTTCGCCAAATGAGCGGTTCGCTGCCCCCGCTCCCCCCGCTCCCTTTCCTCTGCGCACCCGGCTACCCGGCCGCCCAGGCCTGGCTGCAGGCCCTGCAGGCCGCCCTGCCAGAGGAGCGCGTGGTGGCGCTCGATACGCTGGATGCCGACCAGCGCGCGGCCTGCGAGGTCGCCATCGTCGCAAACCCCCAGCCTGCCGACCTGCGCACGCTGCCGCGCCTGCAATGGGTGCACAGCGTCTGGGCCGGCGTGGAGCGCCTGGTGGCCGACCTGGGCGATACCGACCTGCGTATCGTCCGCCTGGTGGACCCGCAACTGGCCGACACCATGGCCGAGGCCGTGCTGGCCTGGACCCTGTACCTGCACCGCGACATGCCGCGCTATGCCCGGCAGCAGGCCGCGCGCCAATGGCTGGTGCATGACGGAGTGCGCGCGCAGGACAGGACGGTATCGCTGCTGGGCCTGGGCGCACTGGGCGAAGCCAGCGCGCGGCGGCTGCTGGCGGCAGGCTTCCAGGTGCGCGGCTGGAGCCGCACGCCCAGGCAGATGGAAGGCGTGCAATGCCATGCGGGTGATGCCGAGCTGCCCGCCATGCTGGCGCAGACCGACATCCTCGTATGCCTGCTGCCGCTCACGCCGCAGACGCGCGGCATCGTCGGCGCGCAGGCGCTGGCCGCGCTGCCCGCCCATGCCTCGCTGATCAACTTTGCGCGCGGCCCCATCGTGGACGATGCCGCGCTGCGCGCCGCCCTGGACAGCGGCCGCCTGGCCCATGCCGTGCTGGACGTGTTTGACCAGGAACCCCTGCCCGAATCGTCCTGGCAGTGGGCGCACCCCGCCGTGACCGTGCTGCCCCACATCTCGGCACCCACGGACCGCGCGACGGCATCGGCCATCGTGGCGGGCAACATCCGGCGCTGGCGCGCCAGCGGCGAGCTGCCGCAGACGGTGGACGCGGCACGGGGCTATTGAGGGCGGCTACGGTTCGGCTACGGCACGGCCATGGACTGGCTTCTGAGCCAGTCCATGACGGCGCGCACATGGGGGCTCGGCTTCCGTTGCTCGCCCACGGCCAGATGGTAGGTATGGCCGGTGATCGAGGGGCCGAAGGGCTGCAGCAGGTGGCCGGCCGCAATGTCCTCGGCCACCAGGGCCAGGCTCACCAGGGCAATGCCATGGCCGGCAATGGCCGCCTGGATGGCATGGCCCTCATCGGAAAAGCGCAGTTGCCCCGCCGGTGAATTCCAGGCCAGGCCTGCCTCGTCAAACCAGCGCTCCCAGGTGGGATTGCTGGCGTGCGCCGTCTTCCAGTCAAAGCGGATCAGCGGCAGGCGGGCCAGGTCGGCCGGACCCAGCACGCCCAGCCGGGGATTGGCCACGGGCGCAAAGCGGTCGCTGAACAGGGGCTCGGCCACCAGGCCCGGATAAGGGCCGCGCCCGTAGCGCACGGCGATATCGACGGCATGAGAGCGCAGGTCCACCACATCGTCCGAGGCCTGCAGTTGCAGGTCCACCTCGGGGTGCATCGCGCGGAAGCTGGCCATGCGCGGCACCAGCCATTTCACGGTGAACGCATTGGTGGCCGAGATGCTGACCTGGGCGCGCAGGCGCTTTTGCAGCAGGCGCTCCAGCGTGGCGGCAAAGGCGTCGAAACCATCGCGCAGCACCGGATAGAGCTGGGCGCCGGCCTCGGTCAGCACCACCTTGCGTACCTGGCGATCGAACAGCGCCAGGCCCAGCTGTTCCTCCAGCGCGCGGATCTGGTGGCTGATGGCCGTGGGGGTCACTGCCAGGTCGTCGGCGGCCTGCTTGAAGCTGCCCAGGCGTGCGGCGGCCTCGAAGGCGCGCAGTGCGGAAAGCGGCAGCTGGTTGCGTTGCATGAGGGCTGGAGGACGCAAGGGTCGGGTGAGGAATGGGGTGAGGAAAACTCATCTTATGCCTGACAAATGAACCTTTGTCGCAATCATCCGGCTTCCCTATCGTCCACCCATGCCCCAAGCGCGATCCTGCCGGGGATGGATGAAGGAAATGAAACCATGCTGCACCGTGTCACCACGCAACCCGACCCCTACGAGCCGTTTTTGCTGTCGCAAGGCATTCGCTTTGGCGAGCTGCTGTTCATCTCCGGCCAGGCCGGCGCCGGAGACGATGGCCGCATCGTGCCGGGCGGCTTCCTGGCCCAGGGCCGGCAGGCGTTTGCCAATCTGCGCCGCGCGCTGGAGGCGGGCGGCTCCAGCCTGAAGGACGTGATCAAGGTCACCATCTTCGTCACCGACATGGGCCACTTCGACGAGGTGGTTGCCCTGCGCCGCGAGTTCTTCGGCGCCCCCTATCCGGCCGACACGATTGCCCAGATCCAGGCGCTGTACGACCCGGCGGCCATGATCGAGATCGAAGCCATTGCAGCCGTGCGTGATGGCCAGGCGCGCTGACATGGTTGCGGCCGTTGTGTTCCGATGGCCTGGCCACGGCGTGCATGGCCGACGACTGGAGCCGATGGGGCCGATATCTGATCCCTTCAACCGCCGAGCAGTCCCGAAGTGCTCAGCGGCCCCGGCGACAGCTGCTGCCCCCAGGCCTGCGTCAAGGCCTCGATGGCATCGCCCACCACGCGGCAGGCCTGGGTGAGCTTGCCGTGCCGGGGCAGGGCCAGCGTCACATGGCGCACCAGGCCGGGGTTGACCAGGCGGCTGGCCTGCAGCCGGCCCTGGCGCAGTTCGGCATCGATGGAATACGGGCCGATCACCGAGTAGAGGCCGGGCGCGTGGGCCACGAGCTCCTTTTGCACGGTCAGCGAGTCGGCCTCGGCGGCCGCCGCGAGCCGAAAGCCGTGGCTGTGCGCGGCCTCATCGAGCGCATCGCGCCAATGGCTGGGGCGTCGCGGCAGCACCAGCTGCAGGCCGTCGAGCGCGGCGAACTCCGTGGTGGGCGCCAGGGTCAAGGGGTCGCCAGGGCGCGACACCAGATAGCTGTGCGCGGTGCTCAGCAGCCGCTCGTCGCCGCCGGCCGGGCGCGCGAAGCGAAAGAGGATGGCCAGGTCCACGGCGCCGCTGTCCAGCAGCGCGTCGAGCTCCGTGCCCTGGGCCTCGGTGATGTTCAGGCGTATGCCGGGGTGCTCGCGCTGCAGCCAGTCGAACACATGCGTCATCAGCGGGTGCGCGGCCGAAGGCACGATGCCCAGCCGCACCTCGCCCCATAGCTGGCCTGCGTCCGCACGCAGTGTTTCCTGCAATTGCTCGGTTTCCTGCAGCCAGCTGCGCAGCCGCAGCGCGGCCCGCGCGCCCAGCGGCGTCAGCGTGACGCCCCGGCCCGTGCGCCGCAGCAAGGGGCCGCCCAGAGACGCTTCGAACTCGCTGATCTGCCGGCTGATGTGCGACTGCACGGTGTGCCGCCGTGCCGCGACCTTGCTGATGCTGCCGGCTTCGGAGACCTCGAGGAAGAGCTTGACGCTGGGCAGGTGCATGGTGGTTACCCGGTTGAGGTATGCCTGATGAGGCAATTCTGAAAGCCTGAAATTCTATCTATCCAGATATCAACGGGATTTCTACAGTGCAGTCATGCCTTGCCAGCGGCCTTGCCTTGGCAGGTTTTCCAGACACCGAACCTAAGGAAATCCGTTGAAACTCGCCAGCTTCATCCATGCCGGACAGCCCCGCTACGGGCAGGTTCTGGCCGAGCGCTTCCTGCTGCCGCCCGCCGAATTTCTCGCCCGCCATCCCGACCTGCTGTCCGTGCTGCGCGCACAGGCGCTGGGCGAGCTGGAGCAGGCCCTGCAGGCCGGCGCCGTGTCCGTCGATGCGGCGCAGACCCAGGCGCTGCCCGTCATCCCCAACCCCGGCAAGCTCATCTGCGTGGGCCTGAACTACAAGACCCATGTGGCCGAGACGCGGCGCGCCGACAGCGAGCACCCGTCGCTGTTCCTGCGCTTCAACGACAGCCTGGCCGCCGATGGCGACGAGCTGCTGCGCCCGGCCTTCTCGGAGCGTTTCGACTGGGAGGGCGAGCTGGCCTTCGTCATCGGCCGGGGCGGGCGCCACATTGCAAAGGAAGATGCCTTCGACCACATCGCCGGCTATGCCTGCTTCAACGATGTGAGCGTGCGCGACTGGCAGCGCCATACGCACCAGTTCACGCCCGGCAAGAACTTTCCCGGCACGGCACCCTTCGGTCCCTGGCTGGTCACGCGCGACGAGGTGGCCGACGTGCGCAGCCTGGCGCTGCAGACCCGCCTGAACGGCAGCGTGATGCAGCAGGCCAGCCTGGGCGATCTGATCTTCGACATCCCCACCATCGTGGCCTATGTGTCGCGCTTCACGCCGCTGTCGCCCGGCGATGTGATCGCCACGGGCACGCCGGGCGGCGTGGGCGACCGCCGCGAGCCGCCCCTGTACATGAAGCATGGCGATGTGGTCGAGGTCGAGATCACGGGCCTGGGCGTGCTGCGCAATCGCGTCGGCACTGATAGCGCTGCCGTCTGACTCCGGAGAATTTCATGGATAACCAACAAGCGATTTCGCAGCGGCCCCGGCTGCGCATTGCCGTCGATATCGGCGGCACCTTCACCGACATGGCGGCGTTCGACGAGGCCAGCGGCCGGCTGCTGTTCGGCAAGGCCCTGTCCACGCATGGCGAGCTGGTCAACGGCATCCAGGCCACGATAGACAGCGCGGGCATCGACTGGCGCGACGGCCATCTGTTCCTGCACGGCTCCACCATTGCCATCAACACGCTGCTGGAGCGCAACGGCGCCCACACCGCGCTGCTGATCACCGAGGGCTTTCGCGACATCTACGAGATCGGCCGCGTGAACCGGCCCGATGCCTACAACCTGTTCTTCAACAAGCACCAGCCGCTGGTGCGGCGCTCGCTGCGCCATGAGGTGTCCGAGCGCCTGCGCGCTGACGGCAGCCTGCACAAGCCGCTGGACGAGGCGGCCGTGCGCGAGCTGGCCCGCGAGCTGGCAGGGCAGGGCGTGGAGGCCGTGGCCGTGCTGCTGCTGCACTCCTACCGCAATCCGGCGCACGAGCAGCGCGTCAAGCAGATCCTGCAGGAAGAGATGCCGGGCGCCTTTGTCTGCGCCTCGCACGAGCTGTCGCAGGAGTACCGCGAGTTCGAGCGCGTGTCCACCGCCGTGGCCAATGCCTATGTGGGGCCGCGCGTGTCGCAGTACCTGGGCCAGCTGGAGAACCACCTGGGCGGCAAGGGCTTCGAGGGCGATTTCTACATCGTGCAGTCCACGGGCGGATTGTTCCCGGTCGAGCATGCCAAGGTGGGCTGCGTGCGCATGCTCGAATCGGGTCCGGCGGCCGGCGTGATCGGCGCCCAGGCCATCTGTGCGCAACTGGGCATGGGCGACGCCATCGCCTTCGACATGGGCGGCACCACGGCCAAGGCCGGCGTGATCAGCGAGGGCCGGCCGCTGACCACGGGCTCGGCGCTGATCGGCGGCTACGAGCAGGCCCTGCCGATACAGATCCCGATGATGGACATCCACGAAGTGGGCACGGGCGGCGGCTCCATCGCCCGCGTGGAGACGGGCAACGCGCTGCGCGTGGGCCCGCAGAGCGCCGGCTCCATCCCCGGCCCCGTGGCCTATGGCCGTGGCGGGCTGGAGCCCACGGTGACCGACGCCAACCTGGTGCTGGGCCGGCTGGACGCGGAGCATTTCCTGGGCGGCGAGCTGCAGCTGGACATGGACGCCTGCCAGCGCCAGATGGCCGAGCGCGTGGCGACCCCGCTGGGACTGGAGCCCACCGAGGCGGCCGACGGCATCCTGCGCATCGCCGTGACGCAGATGTCGCATGCCGTCAAGGCCGTGACCACCGAGCGCGGCCTGGATGCGGGCAGCTTCACCATGGTCGTCTACGGCGGCGCGGGGCCGCTGCACGCCTCGGCCATTGCGCGCGAGATCGGCATCCGCAAGGTGCTGATTCCCTATGCGCCCGGCTATTTCTCGGCCTACGGAATGCTGTTCTCCGACCTGCGCTACGACTACGTGCGCTCGGTGTTCCGCAAGCTGGGCGAGGTGTCCTTCGAGGAGATCGAGGCCGCCTACCAGAGCATGGAGGACGAAGGCCGCGCCGCGCTGGCGCAGTCCGGCATCGCGCCGGACGGCATCGTGATCGAGCGCGCCGCCGACATGCGCTACGTGGGCCAGGAGCATGCGGTGACCGTGGACTTGCCCATGGCCTTCTTCGAGGGACGCGACCGCTCGGCCATCAAGCGCCAGTTCGACGAGCTGCACAAGGTGCGCTACGGCACCTCGGCCCCGCAGGAGCCGGCCGACCTCGTGAGCCTGCGCGTCACGGTGCTGGGCACGATGAAAAAGCCGCCCAGGCACAGCGTGGAGCGCGGCAGTGCCGAGCCCAGCCGTGCCTCCGTGCGCACGGTCAAGCCCGTCTATTTCCGCTCCAGCGGCTGGGTGGACACGCCGGTGCATCTGCGCGAGCGCCTGCTGGCGGGCAACGAGATCGCGGGGCCCGCGCTGATCGAGGAACACGCATCCACCACCGTCGTGCAGCCCGGCGACCGGCTGCGCGTGGACGAACTGGGCAACCTGCAAATCGACATCGGGAGCGACCGCACATGAACCACCCCACTGACTCCAGGCCCGTCGATCCGGTCACCGTCGAGATCATCCGCAACGGCCTGTACGCCGTCACGGAGGAGATGAAGACCAACCTGACGCGCACGGCCTACAACCTCATCATCTACGAGGCGCTGGACTTCACGGTCGGCCTGTTCACGCGCGAGGGCGACACGGTGTCCATCGGCCTGGGCCTGCCCATGTTCATCCGCGGCATGTCGGAGACGGTCAAGGCCAAGATCCGCCACTTCGGCTACGAGAACATCCTGCCCGGCGACATCCTGGTCACCAACGATGCCTACACCACCGGCAGCCACCTGAACCACTTCACGTTCACCATGCCTGTGTTCCATGAGGGCCGGCTCGAAGGCTTCACCTGCTGCATGGCCCACTGGCTGGACGTGGGCGGCACGCTGGGCAACGTCACCACGGACATCTTCAGCGAGGGGATACAGATCCCCATCATGAAGTACCAGCGCCAGGGCGAGGTCAACCAGGACCTGATCGACATCATCGCGATGAACGTGCGCCTGGCCGAGCGGGCCCTGGGCGATCTGCGCGCGCAGATCACGGCCATCACCACGGGCGAGCGCCGCTATGTGGAACTGCTGCAGCGCTATGGCGTGGATGCGGTCAACGGCGCCATCGCGCAGATCATGGATTCCAGCGAGGCCGTGGCGCGCAAGAACACGCTGTCGATTCCCGATGGCGTGTACGAGGCCGAGTCCTTCATGGACGACGACGGGCTGGACATCGGCAAGCGCATTCCCATCCGCGTCAAGGTCACGGTGCAGGGCGATGAGATGACGGTGGACCTGTCGGACGTCTCCAAGCAGGTGCGCGGCTTCTACAACTCCGGCTTCACCACGGGCATCGCCTGCGCGCAGGTGGCCTACAAATGCCTCACCACGCCGACCGACTACCCGGTCAACGACGGGAGCTTTCGGCCGCTCAAGGTGATCATGCCCATGGGCACGGTGATCAGCGCCGAGAGGCCGTATCCCATGCGCGTGTGGATGACCTTCCCCATGACGGTGATCGACACCATCTTCAAGGCCCTGGCGCCGGCGATTCCCGACCGCTCCATCGCAGGCCACCATGCGGACCTGGTGTTTCCCAACATCCATGGCATCTCGCCCGAGGACGGGCGGTTGTTCATCGTCGGCATCGGCCCGCTGGGCGGCGGCTGGGGCGCCAAGAGCCGCGAGGACGGTGTGTCCGTCACCGTCTGCATCAATGACGGCGACACCCACAACAGCCCCACCGAGCAGCTCGAGGCCAAGTACCCGGTGCTGGTGGAGAAGTACGAGATCCGCCAGGACTCGGCCGGCGCGGGCCAGTACCGGGGCGGCCTGGGCGCGGAGATGGTGGTGCAGGCGCTGTCGCCCTTCACCGTCACCACGCGCATCGACCGCGTGCACTGCAAGCCCTGGGGCCTGGAGGGCGGCGGCGACGCCATGGGCAACGGCCTGGCCGTGCGCCACAAGGGCGAGTGGAAGACCGACCATGCCAACGCCAAGATCTTCAACGTGCGCCTGGAGCGCGGCGATGCCTACCGCATGCTGTCGGGCGGCGGCGGGGGCTTTGGCGACCCGCTGGCGCGCGAACTGAACAAGGTGGCCGAGGACGTGCGCGAAGGCTATGTGAGCGCCCAGGTGGCCCGCGAGGTCTACCGCGTGGCGCTGGATGGCCAGGGACAGGTGGACCACGAGGGCACGCAGGCGCTGCGCAGTGCGCCCAGAGTGCCCGGTGCATCCGGTGCAGCGGCTGCCGCCGTGGCCTGGGACGGGCAGTGAGCACGGCCATGGCCTCCGACCACGCCCTGCAGGCCGGCCGGCTCTGGGACCTGTGGTGCGCCCTGGCGCTGCGCCATGTCGCGCTGGGCGGTGCCTGCGCCTGCGGGGCGGGCGGCATCAGCCTGCGGCTGGAGGACTTCGAGCTGGACATCGTGGACTACCTGCAGGACGGGGGCGAGCGCTGCGAGCAGCCCGAGGTGGCGGCCTGGTTCCGTGCCCGGCCCGCACCCGGGCAGGGCGAGCAGCCGCTGCGCGGCCTGCTCGATGCGCTGGGCTCGGACGAGGTGCCGCAGGCCGTGGCGCAGTGGGCGCTGGCGCGGCTGGAGCGCACGCTGCGCTCGTTCGCCGAGGTGCATGGTGGGGTGGCGTCATGAGCGGGCATTTCTCCAGCCTGCTGGCCCTGCCCGAAGCTGCGGGCCAGCGCATTCCGGTCACCGTGCTCACAGGCTTTCTGGGCAGCGGCAAGACCACGCTGCTCAACCGGCTGCTGGCACTGCCGGACCTGCACGGGACGGCCGTCATCGTCAACGAGTTCGGTGCGGTCGGCATCGATCAGGACCTGACCAGCCTGGCCTGCGAGGACACGGTGCTGCTGGCCAATGGCTGCCTGTGCTGCAGCGTGCGCGGCGATCTGGTGGAGGCGCTGGAGCGCCTGGCCCTGCGCGAACAGGGCGCGCCGCGCCGCGTGCTGATCGAAACCAGCGGCCTGGCGGACCCGGGGCCGATACTGCGCTCCTTCCTGGGCGAGCCCGCCGTGCGGGCGCGCTATGCGCTGGCCGGCGTGGCCTGCACGGTCGATGCCGTGCTGGGCAGCGCCACGCTGGCAGGCTATCCCGAAGCCGTGCGGCAACTGGCTGTGGCTGACCTGGTGCTGCTGACCAAGACAGACTTGCTGGGCGGCGCACAGCCCGCTGCGCAACTGCTGGCCCAGGTGCAGGCCATCAACGGCGAGGCGCCGCAAGGCATGGACCCCGCCCACCATGTGGCGCTGCTGCAGCGGCTGATGTCGGAAGGCGCGACGGGGCAGGAGGACGCCGCTGCGGGCATGCTCCAGGCGCCCGGCTACCGGGCCATGGCTCCGGTGACTGCGCCGGCAGGCACGCACCGCGACGGCATCTCGTCCTTTGTGCTGCAGCGCGACGAGCCCCTGCCCGCGCAGGCGTTCGGCGAATGGATGGACTGGGTCACGGCCATGCGCGGCGATGACCTGCTGCGCGTCAAAGGCATCGTGCACCTGCAGGAGCACCCGGACCAGCCCCTGGTCATCCATGGCGTGCAGCACCTGTTCGCCCCGCCGCAGACGCTGCACCGCTGGCCGGGTGCCGACCGGCGCACGCGCATCGTCTTCATCACGCGGGGGCTGGATGCCCAGGCCCTGGACGACACGCTGAGCGTGCTGGTGCGCAGGCACAGGCGGCGCGCGCCGAATCAGGACCCGGGCTGAGCCACGCAACGGCCGGCCCATTTTCAAAAGAAACAGGAGACAAAGCATGAAAACTCTGACACGGCTGAAGGGGCCGGTGCTGGGCGCCTTACTGGGTGCGCTGGCTGCCTTGCCCATCGCCAGCATGGCCTCGTCCAGTGGGCCCGCCGCCTTTCCCGAGCCGGGCAAGATGGTCAAGGTCATCGTCCCCTTCGTGGCGGGCGGCGGCGTGGACAGCGCGGCGCGCCTGTTCGCCGAGCAGTTGCGCAAGCAGCTGGGCACGACGGTCATCGTCGAGAACCGCGTGGGCGGCAGCGGTGTGGTGGGGGGCCGTGCGGTGCTGGCGGCTGCCCCCGATGGCTACACCCTGCTGTTCTCGGCCGCCACGCATGTGCTGGCCAAGCAGGTATTGGCCCATCCGCCCTATGACCCGCAGACCGACTTTGTCCCCGTGGCGCGCGTGGGCGAGGCGCCGCTGATGCTGGTGATCTCGCCACAGCTGCCCCACAGCAAGCTGGGCGAGGTGCTGTCCGCAGGCGCCAAGAACACATGGACGGCGGCCATTCCCGCCGTGGGCGCACCCAGCCACCTGGCCACGCTGCTGCTGGCCCAGCAGGGCCGCATGCGCCTCGAGTACGTGCCCTACAAGGGCACGCAACCCGCGCTGGTGGATGTGGGCGGCGGCCATGTGGACCTGCTGCTCGACTCCATGGTCTCCGTGCTGCCGCTGGCCAAGGCCGGCAAGGTGCGGCCGATTGCCATCACCTCCGGCAAGCGCAGCCCGCTGGCGCCCGAGGTTCCCACCATGCAGGAAAGCGGCCTGCCGCGGTTCGCCTACACGTCCTGGTACGGACTGTGGGCGCCCAAGGACACGCCTGCCGACCGGGTGCAGCGGCTGAACCAGGCCTCCAACGCGGCGGTGGCTGAGCTGGCCAGGTCCGGCGCCTTCGCGAGCCTGGGCATCGACACGGTTTCGGAGAGCACCGAGCAGTTCAAGCGCTTCATCGCCGCCGATGTGGCGCAGAGCGCCGCGCTGCTCAAGGGCGCGGGCTTCAAGCCCGAGTAGCCGGGCAGACACCGGCACACGCCCGAGAAAGAGCAAAGAGCAAAAGCAAAGCAAAGCAAAGCAAAAAACCACAAGGAGACAACATGCAGGTATTCATACGCCATGCCCTGGCCGCCTCGCTGGGGCTGGCCGCCGCGCATGCGGGCGCGCAGTCCTCGGTATCGATCTCGGGCACCGTCGATGTGAGCGTCAGGCAGGTGCGCAACCAGGGCCTGGGAACGGTCACCTCGCAGGCCAGCGGCGCCAACTCCACCAGCAAGCTGGTGTTGCGGGGGCAGGAGGACCTGGGCGACGGCCTGAGCGCGGGCTTCTACCTGGACGGCAGCCTGCTGGCCGACACCGGCGCCATGGGCGCCAGCGGCCCGTTCTGGGACCGGCGCTCCACGGTCAGCCTGGCCTCGCGGCAATGGGGCGAGCTGCGGCTGGGGCGTGACTGGGTGCCCACGCACCTGGTGTGGAGCGGCTTCGATCCGTTTGCCACGCTGGGCATCGGCAGCGCCAATGGCTTTCGCTCGTTCACGGCTTCCCGCGCGCTGGGACAGGCCTTCGGCACGGCGCCGGAGTCGCAGGCTGCCAATCCCACGCTGCGCGTGAGCAATGCGGTGGAGTATTTCCTGCCGGCCGGCCTGGGCGGGCTGCAGGGCGTGTTCGGCAGCCTGATCGCCACCTTGGGCGAGAAGGGCGCCACGGCGGCAGGCCAGACGCGCGGCAACGGCTTTCGGCTGGGCTGGGCGGGCGCGGGCTGGAACGTGGCGGGCGCGCAGTTCACCACGCGCAACACCCTGAGCGGCATCCATTTCAAGGACCAGAGCTACGGTGTCTCCTACGACTTCGGCTGGCTCAAGGCCAGCCTGGCCCAGCGCCGCTGGGTCCATGGCGTGGACCGCACGGTCAACACCCTGGTGGGCATGAGCGTTCCCGTGGGCAGCGGCGTGGTCAAGCTCAGCTACGTCAAGGCCGACCAGACGGGCGCAACGGCGGCGCAAAGCGCCAGCGATGCCGACTTGTGGGCGCTGGGCTATGTGCACTCGCTGTCGCGGCGCACGGCGCTGTACGCGCATGCGGCCCGCATGTCCAACCGCAATGGGGCGGCCTTCGCCATTGCCGGGGGTGCGGCAGTCAGCGGCAATCCGGCCGCGGCCAATTACTTTGGCGGGCGCGCCTCCACGGCCTTCGAGCTGGGCCTCCGGCACGACTTTTGACGGGCAGCGTGGGCTGCGTGCGCGCTGGCTCGTGGTCATTGCTGCACCCCATGCAGCAGTGAACTGCACGCCGGCCTATTGCTGCCGTCAATCGCTTCTTCTACGCTGCACTCATTTCACGGAGCAGCGAGATGAATCCATTGATCAAGGTCCGCATGGACGCCGCAGGCACCCCCGACGCCATGCGCCTGGAGCCGGTCGAGGTGCAGGCGCCCGGCCCCGGCCAGGTCTGGCTGGAGCAGACGGCCATCGGCGTGAACCCGCTGGACGTGAGCCAGCGCAAGGGCGCTGTCGCCATCGCCTTTCCCTCGGGCCTGGGGCTGGAGGGCGCGGGGCGGGTGGCCGCCGTGGGCGAGGGCGTGACGAATGTGGCCGTGGGCGAGCGCGTGGGCTACGCCACGGGGCCGCTGGGCGCCTATGCCAGCGCCCGCCTGTATCCGGCCGAGCGCCTGGTGAAGCTGCCCGATGCGCTGGCGGACGACGCGGCGGCGGCCGTGCTGTTCAAGGGCATCACGGCGCAGTACCTGCTCAAGACCACCTATGCCGTGGGCCCCGGCAGCCGCATCGTGATCTATGGCGCCGCCGGTGCGCTGGGCCAGTTGATGTGTGCCTGGGCCAGGCACCTGGGCGCCCTGGTGATCGGCGTGGTGTCCAAGGCAGCCAGCGTGGAGCGCGCGCGGGCGGCCGGCTGCGACGAGGTCTTCGTGTTCGATGCGGCCACGCTGCCGGGCCAGGTGCTGCAGGCCACCGGGGGCCTGAAGGCCGACGTGGTCTACGACCCCATCGGCCGCACGACGCTGGGCGCCTCGCTGGACTGCCTGCGCCCGCGCGGCCTGCTGGTGTCCTTCGGCGCGACCTCCGGCCTGCCCGATCCCATCTCGGTGGCCACGCTCAATGCCAAGGGCTCGCTGTTCCTCACGCGCCCCTCGCTGGCCGCGCACACGGCCACGGCGGCCGAGTACCAGGAGCGCGCACGGGATGTGCTGGCCGCCGTGGCGGCCGGCATCATCGTGCCCGGCGTCTGGCGCCGGTATGCGCTGGCGGAGGTGGCGCAGGCGCATGGCGATCTGGAGCAGGGACGCTCCCAAGGTGCGATCATCCTGACCCCATGAACCTTCTGGACAGCCAGCACGCCGATGAACTGGCGGCCCTGGTGGCGCTGCATGAACAAGGCTCCTTCGCTGCGGCGGGGCGGGCCTTGCTGCGCCATCCGTCCGTGCTGTCCAAACGCCTGAACGCGCTGGAGACCCGGCTGGGCGTGCGGCTGGTGGAGCGCAGCACACGCCATCTGCACCTGACCGACGAGGGCCTGCGCCTGGTGGACAAGGTGCGCCAGGCGGCCGGCCTGATCGCCGATGCCCAGAAGGAGGCCGCCCAGGGCGCCTCGCAGGCGCGGGGCCGGCTGCGGCTGTCGCTGCCGGCCGCCATGGGACGGCGCTGGCTCAGCCCGCTGCTGGCCGAGTTTGCGCTGGCCCATCCGCAGATCGTGCTGGAGGTGGAGTATGCGGACCGCTTCGTGGACATCGTGGGCGAGCGCTTCGACGCGGCGGTGCGCATAGGCCGGCTGGCGGACAGCCGTCTCGTGGCGCTGCGGCTGGGCGGGCACCAGCGCATCCTGGGCGCCGCGCCCGCCTATCTGCAGGCCCACGGCACGCCGGCGCACCCCGAGGACCTGGCGGCGCACCGCTGCCTGGGCTTCACGGGGCTGCAATCGTTTCCGCAATGGGAGCTGGTGCACGGTGGCGCATCGGGCGATGTGCCTCAGGGCCAGGCCCGGCACACCGTGCTGGTGCGCGGCCCCATGGTCAGCAATGACAGCGAGGCCCTGCTCACGGCCGCCGTCATGGGCGTGGGCATTCTGGCCGGCGGCGACTGGCTGATGAGCGAGCACATGGCCGCAGGCCGGCTGGTGCGGGTGCTGCCGCAATGGCGCCTGGATGGCGCCTCGGGCATCTACTTCGTGCGGCCCTCGGCGGCGTTCAGCAGCGCGGCCATGACGGCGCTGCGCGACTGCCTGGTGCGGTGGTTTGCCACGCGCAGCCCCTGGCGCACGGGGCATGACACACTGGCGCCGCCCCTATCGTCTTGCGCATCCGCTCCATGACCCAAAAAACCTTGCCGCCCGCCATGGCGGCCGCCTTGCTTCCCTGGCTGTTCGTGCTGCTGTGGAGCACGGGCTTCATCGGCGCCAAGTTCGGCCTGCCCTATGTGGAGCCGCTGACCTTTCTGACGCTGCGCTATGCCATCGTCCTGGTGCTGATGGCGGCGGTGGCCCTGGTGCTGCGCGCGCCCAGGCCGCGTTCGGCACGCCAGTGGCTGCACATTGGCGTGTCAGGGCTGTTCGTGCATGGCGTGTACCTGGCCGGCGTGTTCACGGCCATCGCCCACGGCCTGCCTTCGGGCGTGACGGCCCTGGTGGTGGGGCTGCAGCCGCTGATCACGGCCCTGGTGGCCGGCACCTTGCTGGGCGAGTCCGTGCGGCCCCGGCAGTGGGCCGGGCTGGCGCTGGGCTTCACGGGCGTGGCCCTGGTGGTGGCGGGCAAGATCGCCTCGGTGCCGCTCCATGCCCTGCTGGCCATGCTGGTGCCGGCCGTGGTGGCGCTGGCCGGCATCACGGCCGGCACGCTGTACCAGAAGCGGTTCTGCCCCTCGTTTGATCTGCGCACGGGCTCGGTCATCCAGTACCTGCCCTGCCTGGTGGCGACGGGGGCGCTGGCCCTGGCCACGGAAACCATGCAGGTGCGCTGGAGCGGCGAGTTCCTGTTCGCGCTGGGCTGGCTGGTGCTGGTGCTGTCCGTGGGCGCGGTCAGCCTGCTCAACCTGCTGATACGCCGCGGCGGCGCCGTGCACGTGGCCAGCCTGTTCTACCTGACGCCGCCGGCCACGGCCCTGATCGCCTGGGCCATGTTCGGCGAGACGCTGGGCGGCCTGGCGCTGGCGGGCATGGCCTTGACGGCAGCCGGCGTGTGGCTGGCGCGCCAGGGGCGCTAGCTTGCCCCGCAAGCCGCGGGCAGGGCATGCGCAAAGGCGGGATACTGCGGCACTGTCAGCCCACGAATACCGGATTTCCGCAACATGCCCATCAATGAACTGCGTGCCATCGCCACCTTTGCCAAGGCGGTCGAGCTGGGCAGCCTGCGCCAGGCGGCGCTGTCCCAGGGCGTGAGCCCCCAGGCCGCCAGCCAGGCGGTGGCCCATCTGGAGCAGCACCTGGGCGTGCGCCTGCTGCACCGGACCACGCGCAGCCTGGCGCTGACCGAGGAGGGCCAGCGTTTCCTGCAGGACACCCAGCCGGCGCTGGCCGCGCTGGACCGCGCACTGAACCTGGCACGCGACAGCCGCGAGGGCATTGCGGGGCCGTTGCGCATCGTGGGCCCCAAGTCCTGCTTTGCGCCCGTGCTGATGCCGCTGCTCGATGAGTTCTGCCGCCTGCACCCGGGCATCGTCCCCGATGTGCGGCTGGACGATGGCATAGGCAACTGGGTGCTGGACCGGGTCGATGCGGGGTTTCGCATCGGCGCCTCGCCCGATGAAAGCGTGATCGGGCGGCGGCTGTTTCCCGTGCAGCTCATCGTCTGCGCGGCGCCGCAGTACCTGCAGCGCCATGGCGTGCCCCGGTCGCTGGACGAGCTGGCCGCGCACCGCTGCAGCATGTTCCGCCATGCGGCCACGGACACGGTGATGCCCTGGTACCTGCCGGTCGATGGCGAGCTCACGCACCGCTACCTGCAGCCGGCCCTGTCCACCAACGATGCCGAGCTGGAGCTGCATGCCGTGCTGGCCGGCCAGGTGCTAGGCCAGCTGTCCAACATCTGCGCGGCCGCGCACATCCGCGCGGGGCGCCTGGTGCCCGTGCTGCTGGCGCATGTCAGCGAGCACATCGGCCTGCATGTCTACTACGGCAGCCGCGACGCGCTGCCCCGGCGCGTGCGTGCCTTCATCGACCTGGCCGTGCAGCGGCTGCAGGACTGCCCGGACTATCTGCTGTCCATGGAAGAACTGGAAAGGGCGGCGGCCGCAGGTGCCGCCGCCCTTTCCGGGGGCTGACCGGGATCAGGTCCGGCCGTTCAGGCCAGATCGATCACGCCAGATCGATCACGCCAGATCGATCACGCCAGATCGAACGGCAGCTTGCGCACGGGCTTGCCCGTGAGCTGCGCCACGGCGTTGGCGAAGGCCGGGGCCAGCGGTGGCAGGCCGGGCTCGCCCATGCCCGTGGGCGGCTCGGCGCTGGGCACGACGTGGACGGCGATCTCGGGCATGTCGGTGATGCGCGGCACGGCGAAGTCGCCGAAGTTGCTCTGCTCCACCACACCGTCCTTGAGCGTGATCGCCGCGCCGGGCAGGCACATGGACAGGCCCATCAGCGCCGCGCCCTGCACCTGCGCCTCGATGGTGCGCGGGTTCACGGCCAGGTTGCAGTGCACGCCGGCCGTGGCCTTGTGCAGCACCGGGCGGCCGTCCTTGACCGAGGCCTCCACCACATAGGCCACCACCGTGTCGAAGGACTCGTGCACGGCCACGCCCCAGGCACGGCCCGCGCGCAGCTGGCGCTTGCCGTAGCCGCTCTTGTCCACGGCCAGCTGCAGGGCCAGGCGATGGCGCGGGTGCTTGTCGCCGAACATCTGCATGCGGTAGGCCACGGGGTCCTGGCGGCTGCTGCGCGCGATCTCGTCGATCAGCGTTTCCATGACGAAGGCCGTGTGGGTCGATCCCACGCTGCGCCACCACAGCACGGGCACGTTGACCTTGGGGTGGTGCACGGTCAGGCGCATGGGCAGCGGATAGGGCTCGCGCATGCCCTCCACGGCCGTGGCGTCGATGCCGTTCTTGATCATGCCGCCCTCGAACATGGTGCCCGCCGTGATGGACTGGCCCACGATGGCGTGGTCCCAGGCCAGCACCTTGCCGCGTTCGTCGAAGCCGATCTTCGCGCGGTGCAGGTGCATGGGGCGGTAGTAGCCGCCCTTGATGTCGTCCTCGCGGCTCCAGACCATGCGCACGGGGGCGTTCAGGCCGGCGCGGCGCGCGGCCAGCGCCACCTGGCAGGCCTCGACCACATAGTCGCTGGTGCCCACGCCCCGGCGGCCAAAGCCGCCGCCGGCCATCTGCACGTGCACGCGCACCTGCTCGGGCTTGAGGCCCAGCACGCGCGCGGCGGCCATGCCGTCCACGCCCGCGAACTGCGTGCCCAGGTAGAGGTCGGCCCCGGCCTCGCCGGTCTCGCCCATCTGCACCGTGCAGTTGAGCGGCTCCATGGGCGCATGGGCCAGGTAGGGGAAGCTGAACTCGGCCTCGATATGGCGCGGCGCCTTGTCCAGCGCCGAGATATCGGCGTCGAAGTGGCGCGCGCCGGGCTGCGCGGCCAGTTCGCGGTACTGGGCCAGCTGGCGTTCGCTGTCCACCTTCTCCACGGCGTCGGTGTTCCATTGCGCCTTGAGCGCCTCGCGGCCCTTGCGCGCAGGCCAGTAGCCGGTGGCGATCACGGCCACGCCTTCGCCGCCACCGTCCACGGGCACGCGCAGCACCGCCTTGACGCCGGGCACGGCACGCGCCGCAGCGTCGTCCAGCGAGGCCAGCTGTGCCTTGAACACGGGCGGGTGTGCAATCACCGCCGTCAGCTGGCCCGGCAGGTGCATGTCGATGCCGAAGCTCTGCTGGCCGCTGCTCTTGGCCCGGGCGTCGATGCGGCCCGTGGGCTTGCCGATCAGGCGGAAGTCCTTGGGATTCTTCAGCACGACGGTGGCCGGCACGGGCTGGGCCATGGCGGCCTGGGCCAGCTCGCCATACGACAGCTTCTTGCCGTTGGGGCCGAGCACGAAGCCCTCGCGCGTGCGCAGCGTGGCGGCGTCCACCTTCCACTGCGCGGCGGCGGCGGCCACCAGCATGGCGCGCGCACGGGCGCCCAGCTCGCGGTACTGGGTGTAGCTGTGCTTGAGGGCGGTGGAGCCGCCCGTCATCTGGATGCCGTAGCGCGGATCGGCATAGGCCGCATCGTTGCCGCCCAGGCGGGCGCGGACCTTGCTCCAGTCGGCGTCCAGCTCCTCGGCCAGCACCAGGGGCAGGGCGGTGTGCACGCCCTGGCCGAATTCCAGGCGGTTGATGGCCACGGTGACTTCGCCGCTGGGCGAGATCTCCACGAAGGAGGCGGGCTGCTCGGTGGGCTTGAGGCCGGCGGCCTCGCCCTTGCCCGGCGCCTGCGCCATGGCGGGAAACACGCCCAGGGCCAGCGAACCGGCACCGGCGATCTTGAGGAAGCTGCGGCGGGGGATCTGTGCAAGGGCTGGCGCGTCGGCGATGGCAGCAGCGGCCTCGCCACGGTTCAGGATGTGCTGCAGGGCGCGCGGCAGTTCGGCGGGGTTGAAGGTGGTCAGCATGCGGCGTTCTCCGTTCAGCCCAGGGTGCGCGCGGCATCGGCCACGGCCGTGCGGATGCGTGCATAGGTTCCACAGCGGCAGATGTTGCCGGCCATGGCCGCGTCTATCTCCTCGCCGCTGGGCTTCTTGCCCTTGGGCAGCGACTTGAGGAAGGCCGTGGCGCTCATGATCTGCCCGCTCTGGCAGTAGCCGCACTGGGCCACGTCGTGGCGCACCCAGGCATCGCGCACGGCGGTGCCCACGCGGTCGGAGCCCGAGGTCATGGCCTCGATGGTGGTGATCTGCTGGCCCGCGGCCGCCGAGATCGGCGTCACGCAGGAACGTATGGCCTGGCCATTCATGTGCACCGTGCAGGCGCCGCACAGCGCCGCGCCGCAGCCGAACTTGGTGCCGGTCATCTCCAGCGTGTCGCGCAGGGCCCACAGAATGGGCGTCTCGGGGTCCAGGTCCATGGAAACGGTCTTGCCGTTGATGGTGAGATCGGTCATCGCAGTCTCTCCTTGTTGTGGGTCAGTCAGGCAGGGGTGGGGTCCCCGCAGTAGTGTCGTGCGCAGCTGCGGCCCATGGAAGCCGGGCGCCGTCGAGGCGCGAATATAGAAAGAGGCCTTGCTTGCAACTAGTCCTGATTTGCTTGATGCATTGGCAAGTGCAAGTTGCGAATGGGATGAAGCGGTTGAGTCTCTGGAGTGTTTGGTACTGACGATGTATATACTTTGTTGGTATCTTCACAGGAGTCAATCATGCCCAAGGAAGCCGTTTTCACCATGAAACTGGAAGCCGAGCTGCGCGAAGACTTCATGGCCGAAGCCGCAGGCGAGGACCGGCCCGCATCCCAGGTCATGCGGGAGTTGATGCGCGACTACATTGAGCAGCGCCGCAAGGCCCGTGAATATGACGGCTATCTTCAGCGCAAGGTCGAGGAGGGACGTGCCTCCATGCGCGCTGGACTTGGCCGCTCGAATGAGGAAGTCGAGGCCGAGTTCGCTGCCCGGCGCCGTCAGGTTGCGGCAGACCGTGCGTGAAAGTCATCTGGACGCCGCAGGCGCAGCAGGATCGCGCCGATATCTGGGACTACATCGCAGCTGACAATCCTCGCGCAGCCTTGCGCATGGACCTGCTTTTCAGCGACGCAGCGGCCCGGTTGGCCGCGTATCCCAAGATGGGCAAAGCGGGCAGGATTGCCGGCACGCGCGAGCTGATCCCCCATGAAAGCTACCGCCTTGTCTATGAGATCGATGGCACGACGGTCTGGGTGCTGGCCCTGGTGCACACCGCGCGCCAGTGGCCGCCGTTGGAGGATTGACGAGGCGGTACAAGGTCTTGGCTGTTGAACGTATGATTTGAGAATAATTCTCATTCATAGATTTGCAACGTGTTCCAGTGGAATTCCAGATTCGACAACCAGCTGTGCCTTGCGGCCGGCTGCCGCATGACGCAGGAGCCTGTGGAGGTCCGCGCGCCGGTGTTCCAGGGCCTGCAGATCATCGTGGCCCTCAACAGCAAGGTGCAGGCCGGGGTCAACGGCCGTCTGATGGAGGTGTCCGATGCCGGGGTCTACCTGGTGCTGGCCACGGGCCTGCATGAGGGACTGGACCGCTATGAATCCCACAGCCTTCAGCGCTATGTGCGCATAGGCTTTGACGCCGAGGCGGCGGAGCGCCAGGGCTTCGGGCTCGATCTCATCGCGCGCAGCGGCCACCACTGCTTCAACGACAACGATCTGCTGGTATTGCGCCAGGGGCTGTCGGCCACGGCGCGTGCGCTGGCCACACAGATTCTGGTCTGCCCCTATCAGGGGCCCATGCGTGATCTGTTCCTCAATGCCAAGAGCCTGGAACTGTCGGCTGCCGTGCTCCAGCAGTGCCTGCCGGCGGCGGGCGCGCAGGGGGCTGGCGCCGAGCTGTCACGCGCCGATGTGGAGCGGCTTTGGCATGCGCGCGAGGTGGCCACGGCGCACGCTCGCAGTCCCCTGTCGCTGGCCGAGCTGGCGCGCGAGGCCGGCATCAACGAGCGCAAGCTCACGGCCGGCTTTCGCCAGCTGTTCGGCATGAGCGTGTTCGAGCACCTGCAGCAGCACAGGCTGGAGCAGGCCTACGGCCTGCTGACTTCGGGCGGCTCCTCGGTCACGCAGGTGGCGCTGGAGGTGGGCTACAGCATTGCGCATTTCTCGACGGCCTTTCGCAAGCGCTTCGGCATCGCGCCCAGCGAGTTGCTGCGCTGAGCCGTCTCCGGCGAGCGAAAGCCAAACTCCGGCCAGCGAAAGCGGCGAGCCTTCCTCTTGCCTACAGTCGAATGCAATTGATTTTCATTTGCTTCGAGAGGGTTGAATGTCGCTGCCAGATTCTGCGGACCGGGATGCCGGCCCGCCCCGTTTTTCCATCACATCGATCGCGCTGGCCGTCTGCGTCCTGGGCCAGTGCGCCCTGGCCCGGGCGGCCGAGGAAAGGCTGCCCGAGGTGCAGGTCACGGGCCAGGCGGTCAAGGACCGGCCCACCGAGCTGACGGGTGGCTACGCGGCCCCGGGCGTCTCGGTGGGAACCAAGCTGCCTGCCACGCTCAGGGAGACGCCGCATTCGGTCTCCGTCATCACGCGACAGCAGATCGAGGACCAGAACCTGCACACGCTGGACGAGATCATGGCGCAGACCCCCGGCGTGACCGTGGACCTGTCGGGCACGGGTGTCATTCCGGCCTTCTATGCGCGCGGCTATCCCATCGAGTACTTCCAGTACGACGGCCTTCCCGTGCAGACAGGCGGCGCTTCCTGGAGCCAGCCTGACATGGTGATGTTCGACCATGTGGAGACGCTGCGCGGCGCTGCGGGCCTGTTCAATGGCGCGGGCCAGCCCGGCGGCGTGATCAATCTGGTGCGCAAGCGTCCCACGGGCGACCGGCGCTTCACGGGCTCGCTGGGCCTGGGCTCCTGGAATGCGGCCCGTGCCGAGATCGACTACAGCACCCCGCTGAACGCCGATGGGTCGGTGCGTGCCCGCCTGGCGGCCGCGCACGACCAGCGCGACTCCCATGTGCGCTATGCCAGCAGCCGGCGCGATTCGCTGTACGGCATCGTCGAGGCCGACCTGGGATCGGCCACCACCGTCTCCTTGGGCGCCGGCCACCAGACGCGCGACTGGGTGCCGCCCATGATGGGCGTGCCGCGCTACGCCGACGGCGGCGACCTGGGGCTGGCACGCAGCACCTTCCTGAGCACGCCCTGGACGCACTGGGACTTCGAGGCCACCCAGGTCTTCGCCGACCTCAGCCATTCCATCAATGCAGACTGGCAGTTCAAGCTGGCGGCGGTCTCCGACCGCGAGTCCAGCGCGCTCAAGTACGCCTATGTCTCGGGCGCGGTGGACCGCGCCACGGGCCTGGGTCCCCGCCTGATGGGTGGCGCCAATGACTACGACAACGAACAGCTGTCGCTGGACGCCATGCTCAGCGGGGCCTGGCAGGCCTGGGGCCGGCGCCACGAGGTGGTGCTGGGCGCCAACTGGTACGACCGCGACGCGCGCTCGCAAGGCGGCAGCCTCCCGGGCTTTGGCGGCATTCCCGTCAATGTGTTCGACTTCGACCCGGCCGCCTACGCCGATCCGGGTGCCGTGCAGTGGACATCGGACTCGCGATCGCGCACGCGCCAGTACGGCATCTATGGTGCCGCGCGGCTGAAGCTGGCCGATCCGCTGACCCTGCTGCTGGGCGGTCGCTGGAGCTGGTGGCGCACCGACTCCGTCAACCAGCGCACGGGCGCGCAGACGGCGGACTACCGGCAGGACGGCCGCTTCACGCCCTACGCGGGCCTGGTCTTCGATCTGGACTCCCGCTGGTCGCTCTACACCAGCTATGCCGACATCTTCCGCGTGCAGAGCAACTACCGGGGCGAGGATGGCGGCGGACTGCCGCCCGTGGTCGGCGCCAACTACGAGGCCGGCATCAAGGGCTCGCTCAACGATGGCCGGCTGCAGGTGGCGCTGGCGGCCTTCCGCATCGTGGAGAGCAACCGCGCCGTGGCCGTGTCGCCCGTCATCGTGGACAGCTGCTGCTACGCCGCGCAGGGAAAGGTGCAGAGCCAGGGCTTCGACGCCGAGCTGGCGGGACAGATCGCCCCGGGCTGGCAGGCCATGGCCGGCTACACCTACAACACCAGCGAATACAAGCGCGATCCCAGCTATCAGGGCCAGTCCTTCAGGACCTTCAGTCCCCGGCATCTGCTGCGGCTGTGGACCACATACCGGCTGCCGGGCGCGCTCAACGCCTGGGATGTGGGCGGCGGCATCAACGTCCAAAGCGGCACCTACAGCGAGGGCGGCAAGCCCCTTGTTCGAGCCACCCAGGGCGGCTACGCCACGGCCAGCCTGCGCGTGGGCTACCGCATCAGCCCGCAGTGGAGTGCGGCGCTGAACGTCAGCAATCTGTTCGACCGCAGCTACTACACGCGCCTGGGCAGCGGCGGATTCGGGCCGGCCAACTTCGGCAATGTCTATGGCGAGCCGCGCAATGTGCAGGTGAGCTTGCGCGGCCGGTTTTGACCCCCTGAGCCGCTTTGCGGCGTCTCCCTGAGGGGGCGGCAGCCTTGCTGCGGGGCGTTGCGGCCGGCTCAGGCCCTTGCTTGCTGTCCCAGGCTTTGGGGCGCGCCGGTTGCATTGGGTATGCCGGCAACGACTGAGAGAAGAAAACAGATGCAAATACAGACAGGAATGCGGCGCGGGTTGCGCGCTGCGGTGGCGGCGCTGGCGCTTTGGAGTGGGCTGGCCCAGGCCTTGACCGTGACGGACATGGCGGGGCGCAGCGTGCAGGTGCCGGACCGCGTGCAGCGCGTGCTGTTGGGCGAGGGGCGCATGGTCTACACCATGGCCCTGCTGGAAGGCCGGCAGGCGGTGGAGCGCGTGGCGGGTTGGCAGGGGGATTTCCGCCTGCTCGATACCCAGGGCTATGCGGCTTTCTCCAAGGCCTTTCCTGCCATGGAGAAACTGCCGCTGGTCGGCGGCGCCACGCCCGAAAGTTTCAACGTGGAACAGGCCCTGGCCGTGCGTCCCGACGTGGCCTTCATGGCCGTCTCGGGCGGTCACGGGCCCGCGCCCGACAGCGAGGCCGTGCGCCAGCTGCAGGCGGCGGGCGTGCCCGTGGTCTTTGTGGATTTCAGCCAGCATCCGCTGACCCATACCGTGCCCAGCCTGCGCCTGATGGGCCAGGTGCTGGGCCGCCAGCAGCGCGCCGAGGACTTCATCGCCTTCTACGAGCAGCGCATCGAGCGCGTGCGCCAGCGTGTCGCGGCGGCGCGCCAGAAGGACGGATTCCAGCGGCCCGCCATCTTCATCGACATGCTGGCCGGTCTGCGCGACTGCTGCGGCTCGCCGGGCAAGGGCAATTTCGGGGAAATGGTGGAGCTGGCCGGTGGCGACAACATCGGCGCCGGCCGCATTCCCGGTCCCATCGGTACGCTGAACCTCGAATATGTGCTGTCGCGCGATCCTGCCGTCTATGTAGCCACAGGCGTCTTCGCCAGTGGCCAGGGCGGCGTGACGCTGGGCTACCAGGCCACGCCTGCCCAGGCGCAGGCCAGCCTGGCGACGGTGGCGCAGCGTGCCCAAACGCGCGAGCTGTCCGCCGTCCGAAAGGGGCGCGTGCACGGCCTGTGGCACATCTTCTACGACTCGCCAGAGCATGTGATTGCCGTCGAGGCGCTGGCCAAGTGGCTGCATCCCGAACTCTTTGCCGACATCGACCCGCTGCGCACGCGGCGTGAGCTGTACGAGCGCTTCATGCCGATTCCGATGACCGGCGTGCTGCTGACCGACCTGCCTTCCGGGGCCGGCCGATGAGCGCGGCCATGGAGGCCAGTGCCGTGGCGGCAGAGACGGGCGCTGCGGCGGCCGGTGCCGCGCAGCGCTACCGCCGCCGCCATGCCCGCCACGGGCTGGTGCTGGCGCTGCTGGCCCTGGCGCTGCTGGCCAGCCTGGCACTGGACGTGGCCACCGGCCCGTCGGGCATGGGGCTGGCACGGCTGTGGCAGGTGCTGGGCGATCCGGGCAGCGTGTCGCGCGTGGAGGCCGTCATCGTCTGGAACGTGCGCCTGCCCTATGCGCTGATGGCCGTGCTGGTGGGTGCGGCGCTGGCGCTGGCTGGCGCGGAGATGCAGACCGTGCTGGCCAATGCGCTGGCCAGCCCGTTCACGCTGGGCGTGTCGGCGGCCGCCGCCTTTGGCGCGGCCCTGGCCATCGTGCTGGGACTGGGCGTGCCGGGCGTGCCGGCGCAGTACGTGGTGTCTCTCAACGCCTTCCTCTTCGCGCTGCTGTCGGTGGGCCTGCTGTACGGGCTGGCCATGTGGCGCGGATTTGGCGTGCAAAGCCTGGTGCTGTTCGGCATCGCCCTGGTGTTCAGCTTCAACGCCCTGGTGGCACTGCTGCAGTTCGTGGCCGACCAGAACACCTTGCAGCAGCTGGTCTTCTGGACCCTGGGCAGCCTGGCACGCGCCTCCTGGGACCGGATTGCCGTCATGGCCGCCGTGCTGGCGCTGTGCCTGCCCTGGTCCTGGAGCCAGAGCTGGTCGCTGACCGCGCTCACGCTGGGCGAGGACCGCGCGCGCAGCCTGGGCGTGCCGGTCACGGCGCTGAGAGGCTGGGCGCTGCTGCGCATCAGCCTGCTGTCGGGCGTGGCCGTCTCCTTCGTGGGCACCATAGGATTCGTGGGGCTGATCGCACCGCACATCGCGCGCATGCTGGTGGGCGACGACCACCGCGTGCTGCTGCCGGCCTCGGCGCTGGCGGGGGCACTGATCCTGTCCATGGCCTCGGTGGCCAGCAAGACGCTGATCGAGGGCGTGCTGGTGCCCGTGGGCATCGTGACCTCGCTGGTGGGCATTCCCTTTTTCATGGCCATCGTTGCCCGCACGGGCCGGCAGGAGCGCTGAGCATGCCATTCCGCAACGCGCTGCATGTCAGCGATGTGCACATGGGCTATGGCGCAGCTCCCGTGCTGCGCGGTGCCACTCTGGGGCCCTTGGCTGCGGGTTCGGTCAACGCGCTGGTGGGGCCCAATGGCGCAGGCAAATCCACGCTGCTGCGCGGCATTGCAGGCTTGCAGCGCATGCGCGGCGAGGTGCGCCTGGGCACGGCGCTGCTGTCTTCCCAGCCGCCGTTGCAGCGCGCGCGCCAGGTGGTCTATGTGCCCCAAAGCCTGCCCGAACGCTCGCGACTGGCGGTGTTCGAGTCCGTGCTCAGCGCGGCCATGGCCGGCGAGCCCGCACAGGCGGCCCGTGGTTGGCCGTTGGTCGGCACGCATGAGGCCGAGACCGCCGTGGAGCAGGTGCTGCAGCGCCTGGAGCTGACGGCCCTGGCCGACCGGCCGCTGGCTGCGCTGTCGGGTGGCCAGCGCCAGATGGTGGGTCTGGCCCAGGCCCTGGTGCGCCGTCCGCGCCTGCTGCTGCTCGACGAGCCGACCAGCGCCCTGGACCTCTACCACCAGCACCGCGTGCTGGACGTGGTGACCGAGATCGCACACGAGCGGCAACTGGTGGTGCTGGCCGTGCTGCACGACATCAACCTGGCCATGGGCTGGGCAGACCGGATCATGGTGCTGGACCAGGGCCGCGTGGTGCGTGCCGGCAGCCCCGTCGAGGTGGTGGACAGCGCCCTGCTGCACGAGGTCTACCGCGTGCAGGCTGTCGTGGAAACGGTCAACGGCCGGCGTCTGGTCGCCGTGAGGCACGCGCTGGGCGGCCGTGGGCAGGAGCCGTCATGAGCACCTCGCTGGAACGTTGGATGGTGTCGCGCTCGCGCGCGCAGCTGGCGGCCACGGTGGCCTGCGGGCTGCTGGCCCAGGCCATGCTGGTGGTGCACGCGCTGTGCCTTGCTCGACTGCTGGCCCAGGCCATGGAGGGGGCGTCGCTGCATCCCTGGCTGGCGATCGGTCTGGCGGCCCTGGTGCTGCGCGGCGTCCTGGTGTGGCTGGAAGAGTGGTGGGCGCAGCAGGTGGGCATGCGCACGCGCGCCGTGCTGCGCGAGCGCCTGCTGGCCCGGTTGATGCGCCTGGGGCCGGCCTGGGCTGCGGCCCGCCCCACGGGCGAGCTGCAGGCCACGCTGGTTGCGGCTGTCGATGCCGTGCAGGTCCATGCCAGCCGCCATGTTCCCAGCCTGCTGGGAGCCGTGCTCGGCTGCGCGCTGGCGCTGGGCGCCCTGGCCTGGGTGGATGCAGGCTGCGCGCTGCTGCTGGCCGTGTTCGTGCTGGGCCAGCCGCTGCTGGACCGGCTGTGGCTGCGCCGGCACATGCCCGGGGCCAGCGGCGTCATGGCGGCCCTGGCTGCCTTTGGGGCGCAGCTGCTGGACAGCCTGCGCGGCATGGAGACCCTTTGGGCCTTTGGCGCCTCGGCGCGTTGGCGCATGCGTCTGGCCGAACAGGCCGCCCGCCTGCGTGCCGAGTCCATGCACACGCTGCGCGCCACCTTGCTGCGCACCGGCCTGACGCGGTTCGTTGGCCTGGCCGGCATGGCCAGTGTCCTGGGGTGGGGCAGCTGGCAACTGGGCCAGGGCCGGCTGGATGCGGCATCGCTGCTGGCCGTGCTGCTGCTGTCGCGTGAGGCCTTCAGGCCGCTGGAGCGGCTGGAGAAAGCCTTTCATGCGGCTTGGGCCGCGCGCGACGGCCTGCATGCCATCGACGCGCTGCTGCACGCGCCGCTGCCCGTGCCTGAGCCGCAGCGGCCCGGGCCTGCTCCTGCAGACGGCCGCATCTCGCTGAGTGGGGTGTGCTTTGCCCATGACCAGGGGCAGGAGCCGGGGCGGCCCGAGGTGCTGCGCGGGCTGGACCTGGATATCGCCGATGGTGAATGGGTGGCGCTGGTGGGGCCTTCGGGCGTCGGCAAGTCCACGCTGCTGTCGCTGCTGTGGCGCGCCGCCGATCCCCGGCGCGGCATGGTCTGCCTGGGCGGCCGGGACCTGCGGGAGCTGAGCCTGGCGCAGTTGCGCTCCAGGGTCGCCCTGGTCGCCCAGGACACGCTGCTGTTCAGCGGCAGCCTGGAGGACAACCTGCGCATGGCCAGCCCCCAGGCCTGCCGCCGCGACATCGAGGCTGTCCTGCGTGATGTGCAACTGGCCGATCTGGTGGACAGCCTGCCCCAGGGCCTGCAGACCGAGGTGGGCGAATTCGGCGCGCACCTGTCGGGCGGGCAGGCCCAGCGGCTGGCCCTGGCGCGTGCCTTGCTCAGGCGTGCGCCCGTGCTGCTGCTGGACGAGCCCACATCCAGCGCAGATCCACGCACGGAGCAGGCCTTGCTGCAGGTGTTGCGGCCATTGCGGGGCCGCCGCACTCTCGTCATGGCCGCGCACCGCCTGGAGACGGCGCGCGAGGCGGACCGCATCGTGGTATTGGAAAACGGCCGGGTGGCCGAACAGGGCACGCACGATGATCTGCTGCGCCGCGGCGGCCGCTATGCACGGCTCTGGGCGGCGTCGCAGGCCAAGAGGACGACGGAGGAGGCCGCATGATCCGAGATGAGCCCCGCAGCTGGGCCGGCCTGCTGGCGCCGGTGGCGTCGCACAAGCGCCTGCTGGCAGCGGCGTTGCTGGCCGCCGCGCTGGCGCAGGCTACCGTGGTCGGCTCCTGGGTGCTGGCTGCCTGGATTGCCGGACAGGCCGCCATGGGCGCGCCGTGGACTGCGCTGCAACCGGCACTGGGCGCATTGGCCTTGACGGCGCTGGTGGCCGCGCTCAGCCAATGGTGGCAGGCCCATGCCTCCCATGCACTGGCGTTTGCGTTGATAGAAACACTGCAGCTGGGCATCTACGACGGGCTGGAGCGGGGCGCAGGCAATGCGGCCGGTCCGCAGCGCAGCGGCGACATCGCCGCCACGGCCACGGCCGATGCCGAGCTGATGGAGCACTTCTACGCCCACATGCTGGGCGAGCTGTCCGGCGCCCTGTGCGTGCCGCTGGCGGCACTGGGCCTGCTGGCCTGGCTGCATCCGCTGCTCGCCCTGGCCTGGCTGCCCTTTGTTGCCTTGCCGGTGCTGCTGTCCTGGTGGCTGGCCGGCAAGGCGCAGCGGCAGGCCAGGGCGCTGGCAGCGGCCCAGGGCGAACTCAATGCCGATGTGGTGGAAGGCCTGCGCGGGCTGCGTGAACTGGCGCTGCTGGAGGCCGGCCCGCGCTGGCTGGCACGCATGCGTGCCAAAGCTGCGGCGCTGTCCCCGCAGGTGCGCAGGCATGCGTCGCTTGCTGCGGGCCAACTGGCCACCGCGGACCCGTTGCCGGCCGTGTCGGCCCTGGCCATGGCTGCCGTGGCCGCCTGGCTGTTGGACCAGGGACACATCGATGCCGCTTGGCTGCCGGCCGTGGTGGTACTGGCCGGCATGGCGCTGGCGCCGCTGGCCGAAGTGGCGCAGGCCGCGCGCAGGCTGGGCGATGTGAAGGCTGGTGCCGACCGCATCGTGCAACTGCTGCGCCAGCCCCGGCGCATTGCGGACAGCGGAACCCGTGAGGCGCCGGCCACGGCGTCGCTGGACTTCTGCGGTGTGCATTGGCAGCGTGGCGGCGTACCCGTGCTGCGCGGACTGGACCTGTCCCTGCGGCCTGGCGAAATGGTGGCCCTGGCCGGCGCGTCCGGCGCCGGCAAAAGCAGCTGCGTGCAGCTGTTGCAACGCCTGGGCGAGCCCGACGCCGGCAGCCTGCGCATGGGCGGCATGGACATCCGTGAATTGCCGCTGGCCGTGCTGCGGCAGCAACTTGCCGTGGTCCGCCAGGAGGTGCATTTGTTCGACATCTCCATCGCCGACAACATCCGCCTGGGCCGGCCTGACGCCAGCGATGACGAGGTACAGCAGGCCGCCATGCTGGCGCAGGCCCATGGCTTCATCAGCGGGCTGCCGCAAGGCCATGCCACGCGCTGTGGAGAACAAGGCATGCGCCTGTCGGGTGGCCAGCGCCAGCGCATCGCCCTGGCGCGCGCGCTGCTGACCGGTGCTCCCGTGCTGGTGCTGGACGAGGCTTCCTCCCATCTCGACAGCGAAAGCGAGCAAGCCCTGCTGCGCGCGCTGGACGCCTTGCGCGAGCACCGTACCGTGCTGCTCATCGCCCACCGGCCCGCCATGCTGGCCCGCGCCGACCGCGTGGTCCTGCTGGAGGGCGGCCGCATCGTGGAGCAGGGCACCCACCGGGAGTTGCTCGCGCGCCAGGGCGCCTATGCCAGCCTGATGGCAGCGGATGCCTGATCCCTCAGTGCACAAACCCACCCTTGATGAACCGCACGGGTTCGGCATCCATGCGAGCGATCAGGGCCCCGAGGCCGTCGGATGAGCCGTCGGGTGAGCCATCGGACGGGCCGGCGGTTGCCGCAGCGGCCGTCGTCGCCTCGACCGTCGTCCTCGCGGGCGTGTCCGTGCGGCAGACCAGGTCGTCCTCCGACCAGCCCTGGGCGCCCGGACGCGATAGCGCGCGCAGCCAGCCGCTGCGGTCGCCCAGCCATTGCATGCCCTGCAGCTGCTCCGAGCCGCTGAGCAGGGCCATGGCCTGCCAGGCGCGCGGGTCGTTGACGGTGCAGTCGAGGGCGCTGGCGGCGCGGTTGCCGCCATCGGGTGACAGCTGCAGGCTGACCAGGCGCGGGTCTTCCTGCACCGGGCCGCTGCCTGCCACCACCCTCAGCCGCTGTTGGCGGCTTTGCCAGGTGCTCAGGCGGCGTGCGGGCTGGCCTGCGCACTGCACGGCCATGTCGGGAAGGCCCACGGGATAGGGCCAGCTGCCGGCGATCTGCAGCATCTGGCCTGCGGCGCGGGCCTTCATGAAGTCGATCAGGGCCCAGGCGTCGTCGCTGGACAGCCGGTCGGCCTGGCCGTGTGCCCGTGCGCCGTCGCCAGACTCCACGGGGCGGCGGTCATGAAGAATGGCCCAGAGCAATTCCCCATCGGCGCGGCGCCACAGCAGCGGGCTGGTGAAGTTGGGGGGCCAGACCGGCTGGCTGGCGGCCAGCGGGCCGTGGCCCCGGCCATCGGCACCGTGGCAGGCCGTGCAGTGCTGGGCATAGGCGGCGCTGCCGCGCGCAATGCTCTCCACGCTGAAGCCCGTGGGCGAGGCATGGAAGCTGGTGGCATGCGCGGGCACCAGGATCAGGTCGGCACGCGGCCAGGGGGCCAGCAGCAGGGCGAGCGCGGCCAGCGCGGTCAGCACCAGGGCCGGCATGCGGATGCGGCGCAGCACCAGGGCCAGCGCCAGGGCCAGCACCAGCAAAACGATGGCGGTGGCCACGGCCGCCAGCGACCACATCAGGCCCCGGGCCTGGCCCAGGTCGATCAGCAGGTTTTCGCCGGACAGGCGCAGGGCCCAGGGCCAGGCGGGCTGCCCATCCACCGTGCCGGCCAGGCCCAGGCCATGCAGCAGCTGCAGCAGGCCGACCTGGGCCTGCTGCATGGCGCCGATCAAGGGGTTGAGCCAGTCGGGGGAGTCGCTGCGTTGCATCGGATGCGGGCGCTACCAGGTCTGGTCCAGGCCCAGGTGGCGCAGGGCCTCGTGGCGCAGCTCGGACAGGCGGGCGTGGCCGCGCTGGCGCGGGTAGGGCAGGTCCACATCGATCTCGGCCACGATGCGGGCGGGCCGCTGGCTGAAGACCAGCACGCGGTGGGCCAGGAAGAGGGCCTCTTCCACATCGTGCGTGACCAGCAGCACGGAAAAGCCTGCGCGCTGCCAGATCTTGAGGATCTCGCTTTGCATGGCCAGCCGCGTCAGCGAGTCGAGCTTGCCCAGCGGCTCGTCCAGGATCAGCAGGCGCGGGTCGTTGACCAGGGCGCGCGCCAGGGCAGCGCGTTGTGCCATGCCGCCCGACAGCTGGTGGGGATGGCTGTCCGCGAAATCCTCCAGCCCCACCAGGCGCAGGGCCTCGTCGATGCGGTGGGCCTGGCTGTCCAGCAGGCCGCGTGCCTGCAGGCCCAGGGCCACGTTGCCGCGCACCGTGCGCCAGGGAAACAGCGTGGGGTCCTGGAAGACGACGATGCGCGAGGGATCGGGCTCGGTGATGGCCGTGCCGTCCTGCGCCACGGCGCCGGCCGTGGGCGCGTCCAGCCCGGCCACCAGGCGCAGCAGCGTGGACTTGCCGCAGCCGCTGGGGCCCAGCAGGGCGACGAACTCGCCGGGCCGCACCTGCAGGCTGACCTCGTCGAGCACCTGCAGCGCGCCCTGCCCCTGGCCGAACCAGTGGCTGACGGCCTGCACATCGATGGCCGCGCCGGCTAGGGCCGCCCCTGCGATGGCGGGCGTGGCTGCGGCGTTGGCGGCGTGTTCTGCGGCAATCACCATTTGACGGTTCCCTTCTGCCACGACAGCGTGCGGTCGCGCACGGTGAACAGCAGCGTGATCAGGCCCGAGCACAGCACGGCCATGACCAGCAGCGCCGTGTACATGTTGGCGTAGGCTGCCCAGCCCTGGGCCCACTGCAGATACCAGCCCAGGCCGGCCTTCACGCCCATCATCTCGGCCGTGATCAGCACCGAGAACGAGGCGCCCAGCCCCATGAACAGGCCCACGAAGACCTGGGGCAGGGCGGCCGGGATGGCCACGCGCAGCACCAGGAACCAGGGCGATGCGCCCAGCGTGCGCGCCACGTCGTAGTAGCTCTTGCTGACCGATGCCACGCCCGACCAGGTCAGCACGGCCACCGGAAAGAACGTGGCCAGCGCCACCAGGAACACGGCTGCCGAGTAGCTGGACGGCGCGAAGAAAAAGGCCAGCGGCAGCAGGGCCGAGGCCGGCACCGGCCCCAGGAAGCGCAGCAGCGGATGCACCCAGTAGCCCGCGATGCGCGACCAGCCTATCCACACGCCCGTCAGAAACCCGATCACCGCGCCGAACACGATGCCGTTGAGCAGCAGCCGCAGCGAATACAGCGTGGACAGGCCCAGGCGCTGCCAATCCTCATGGACCACGTCGATCAGGCTTTGCGGTGGCGCGAAGAACGGCGGCGGCAGCGCGCCGAGCTTGGCCGTCAGCGTCTCCCACAGCGCCAGCAGCAGCGGCGCGGCCACCAGCCAGGCACCGGCCGGGCGCAGCCAGCGGTCGATGCGCCGTGCTGCCCGTACGGGTCGCACAGGCAGCACGGCCGATGCCAGCAGCAAAAGGGCCACGGCCAGGGCGGCAATGCCGAATTCCTGCGTGAATGCCCATTCGCTGAAGCCGATCTCCTTGTTGGGCCACAGCAGGGTCAGCATGCCCAGGCCGGCCCAGGCGGCGGCGGCCAGCAGGCCGGTGCGCCAGGGGCCTGCCTTGCGCGAGTCCTGCACCTGTTCCCGTTCCAGGCCGGGTGCGGCATCCGTGGCGCCCAGGCGCCAGCGTGGTCTTGCGGTGCTCATGCCAGCACGTCCAGCGTGATGTGGCTGGCAAAGCGGCCAGGGTCGGTCTGCTTCTTGAGCACGCCGGCCGTGCGGAAGTCGGCCGCAAAGGCCTGGACCTCGTCGCGCAGCGGCTTGCCGTGCGGATGGTGCTTGAAGGTCAGCTCGGCCAGCAGGCGCTGCAGGTCTTCGACGGGCACCTTGGGCGAGTACTTGGCAAAGATCTTCGCCGTTTCATTGGGGTTCTCGGCGATGTAGTCCGAGGCCTGGGTCAGCGCGCGCACCACGCTGGCCGCTGCGGGCTTGTTGGCCCGGGCGAACTTTGCGCCTGCGCCGATCACGCAGCAAATGCTTTCGGCGTACTCGTTCTTGGCGCTGTTGCCCAGTTCGAGGAAGGTGCCGGGGTTGCGCTTTTCGATCAGGTAGAGATTCGGGTCGCCGTCGGCAATGGCCTGGATCTCGCCCTTCTTGGCGGCCACATCCAGCAGGTCGGCCGGGTAGACGCGCCATTCGATGTCCTTGTCCACATCCAGGCCGCGCTTGGCCAGGTGGATGGAATAGAACTGCTTGGCCGGGCTGTTGAGGTCGGCCACGCCGATGGTCTTGCCCTTGAGCGTGCTGGGGTCCAGCGTGACGCCGGCCGACTTCAGGCCCACCAGGCGCAGGCAGCCGCCGTGCACGCTGCCGATGAGCTTGACATCCAGCCCCGCCTCCAGCGGCTTGATCCAGCGGTGGATCAGGCCCGCGCCCGCATCGGCCTTGCCCGTGGCCAGCGCCTCCAGCAACTGGTCGGCCGAGCCGCCCCAGTTCAGCAGCTCCACGTCCAGGCCGTTGCGCTCGAAGAAGCCGCGCTCCAGCGCCACGGGAATGGGCGAATGGCAGAAGCTGGCCTGGCTCCAAGCAAAGGTGATCTTCTGGCGCGGCTGCGCCCCGGCGCGGCCGCTGAACCAGGCGGCCGAGCCCAGCGCGCCGGCTGCGGCGCCGGCGCGGATCAGGGTGCGGCGCGAGAGCGAGGGCTCGGTCGCCTCGGGAGCATCGAGCGCCCCGAATGCACCGCAATCGGCGCCATGGGCGCAGCGGCTGTCCTGGGTCCTGTCGATCTCGGTCTGGGTCTTGCGGGTCATGGAACTCCCTCCAAAGCAGTTTCGGGACTGCCGATGCTGTCCGCTGAGTGCCGTGTTTCCAACGACGCAAAACGCGCATCCATATGTGCGTGGCAACTAGGAAGGGCGCGGCCCGGCGACATGCGCAAACCGAATAAGCGAACGCGTTTTTCTTCGTAGTGCGCAGGGCGCGGGCTTCGAATAATGGGCTGCATCGACCACTCATACGGAGTCCATGCATGACCTCAGCGACCGGCACCGAGTCCGCCCCGCACGACGCAGCCAGTGATGCGCTGTGGCAGCAGGACACCCAGGCCCTGCACGCCGGCTACCGGGGGCGCGAGCAGCAGCGCAGCGCGGCCGTGCCCATCTACCAGAGCACCTCCTTCGTGTTCGACAGCGCCCAGCACGGCGCCAACCTGTTCGGCCTGGTGGAGGAGGGCGATGTGTACTCGCGCACGGCCAACCCCACGCTGGCGGTGCTGGAGCAGCGCATTGCGGCTCTCGAAGGCGGCGTGGCCGCGCTGGCCCTGGCCTCGGGCATGGCCGCCATCGACGTGGCGCTGGCCACGCTGGCCAGTGCGGGCGACCATGTGGTCGTGGCCTCGCAACTGTATGGCGGCACGCACAACTTCATCGCCCATGTGCTGGCCTCGCGCGGCGTGCAGAGCACGGCCGTGGCCAAGGATGATTTCCAGGCGTTGCGCCGGGCGATAGGGCCGCGCACCAAGGCCGTGTTCGTGGAGTCCGTGGGCAATCCATCAGGCGGCATTGCCGACCTGCGCCAGCTGGCCGATATCAGCCATGCGGCGGGCGTGGCCCTGGTGGTGGACAACACCGTGGCTTCGCCGCTGCTGCTGCGGCCCTTCGACTGGGGCGCCGACATCGTCGTGCATTCGGCCACCAAGGCCATTGGCGGACACGGCAATGTGCTGGGCGGGCTGATCGTGGACAGCGGCCGCTTCGACTGGGTGGCGCACGCGGGGCGCTACCCGCAGTTCAGCGCGCCCGAGCCGGCCTACCAGGGCTTTGTCTTCACCGAGAAATTTCCCGATCGCGCCTTCATCGCGCGGGCCCGTGCCGTGCTGCTGCGCAACTGCGGCGCGGCGCTGGCGCCGCACAGCGCCTTCCTTCTGCTGCAGGGCCTGGAGACGCTGGGCCTGCGCCAGGAGCGCGCCAGCCGCAACACGCTGGCCGTGATCGATTTCCTGCAGCGCCATCCGCTGGTGGAGCGCATACACCACGCCAGCCAGAGCGGCCACGCCGACCACGCGCTGGCCCTGCGCCAGCTGCGCGGCGGGCATGTGCCGGCGCTGCTGGGCTTCGAGCTGCGCGGCGGCCGGCCGGCGGCGCGCGCCTTCTATGACGCGCTGCGCCTGTTCCTGCGCCTGGTCAACATCGGCGACAGCAAGTCGCTGGCCGCCATTCCTGCCGAGACCACGCACAGCCTGCTCAGCGACGAGGAACTGGCGCGCGTGGGCATTGCGTCCGGGCTGGTGCGCCTGTCCATCGGCATAGAGCATCCGCAGGACCTGCTGGCCGACCTGGCGCAGGCGCTGGAGCAGGCGCAGGGCCAGGCGGTGTTGGCTGCCGAACGCGAACAAGACCGCGAACAAGACCGCGAGCAAGACCGCGATCAGCGCCTGGCGGCCTGAGCGTCCCTTCCTTCCCACTTCCCTGGCAGCACAGCATGAGCACCTTGACAGCATCCACTCTCGACGCGCCCGCCGCCACAGCGGCAACCCCGGCCCTGCCCGTCATCGATCTGCAGGCCCTGCGCGACCCGGCCACGCAGGCCCAGGCGCTGCGCCAGCTGGCGCGCACGGCACGCGACACCGGCTTCTTCTACCTGGAAGGGCACGGCATAGGCCGGGACGCATGGCAGGGCATACAGCGGCGCGCGCGCGAATTCTTTGCGCAGCCGCTGGCGGACAAGCAGGCGCTGGCCATCGCCAACACGCGGCACTTCCGGGGCTATACGGCCGTGGGCATGGAGATCACGCGCCAGCGGCCCGACCAGCGCGAGCAGATCGACCTGGGCGAGGAGTCGCCCGAGATTCCCGCAGGCCCCGGCGTGCCGGACTGGAAGGGGCTGCAAGGCCCCAACCAGTGGCCGCAGGCCCTGCCCGGGTTCCGCGAGGAAGTGCTGGCCTGGCAGGCGGCAGCGCATGGCGTGGCGCTGGAGCTGCTGCGCCACTTCGTGGCCGCGCTGCAGCTGCCCGAGGGCGCGCTGGACGCCCTGGTCAGCGGCCTGCCTGCGCACCGCATCAAGATCATCCACTACCCGGGCAGCGAGCTGGGCGCAGCAGGCCAGGGCGTGGGCGCGCACAAGGACGGCGGCCTGCTGACCCTGCTGCTGCAGGACGAGGTGGGCGGGCTGCAGGTGGAGACGCCGGCCGGCTGGGTCGATGTGCCGCCGCGCGACGGGGCCTTCGTCATCAACATCGGCGAGATGCTGGAGCTGGCCACCAACGGCTATCTGCGCGCCAACGTGCATCGCGTGCTGGTGCCGCGCGCGGGCGTGCAGCGCTACTCGATCGCCTACTTCCTGGCGCCGCGCCTGGACCTGGGCCAGGTGCCGCTGCTGACCCTGCCGCCCGAACTGGCCGTGCTGGCCACGGGGCCGCAGAGCGACCCGGACAACCCGCTGTTCAGCCATGTGGGCGAGAACGCGCTCAAGGGCCGCGTGCGCTCCCACCTCGATGTGGCCCAGCGCTTCTATCCCGAGCATTTCGCCCGCCTGCAGGCCCAGGCCCGCGCGGCCGGCCGTGAGTTGCACCCCGGTGCCTATTGATCGATTGCTGTTGATCGGTGCCTGTTGATCGGTGCCTGTTGATTCTTGAAAGGACTGTGCGATGGACAAGCGAGTATTTCTGCGGGGACTGGCGGCGGGGGCCTCGGTGGCGGCGATGTCAGGCGCCATCCGCGCCGCGCAGGCCGGCCCGCTGCGCGTGGGCGTGCGCGGCGGCGTGGACGAGGAAATCTGGGAGGTGGTGACCCGCGTGGCACGCGAGCAGGGGCTGCAGGTCAAGCCCGTGGTCATCAGCGGCGCGGCCAGCCCCAACGAGGCGCTGAACAACGGCGACATTGAGGCCAACTCCTTCCAGCATGTGCCGTTCCTGCGCGACCAGAACCAGCAGCGCGGCTACCGGCTGGTGGCGGCGGGCGACACCTACATCTCGCCCATCGCCTTCTATTCGAAAAAGCACAAACGCCTGGCCGACCTGCCCGCTGGCGCGCGCCTGGGCATTCCCAACGATCCCAGCAACCAGACGCGCGCGCTGGTGGTGCTGCAGGACCAAGGCATCCTCAATCTGCGCGAGGGCTTCGACCCCTTCAAGGGCACGGCGGGCCTGGCCGACATCGCCAGCTACCAGAAGAAGGTGCAGCTGGTGGAGGCGGCCTCGGTGGTGCTGGCGCGCTCACTGGACGATCTCGATGCCTCGGCCATCGTCAACAGCTTTGCCTACCAGGCCGGGCTGATCGCCACGCGCGATGGCATTGCCGTCGAAAGGCGCGAGCGCAATCCCTACGTGAACATCATTGCCGTGCACGAGCGCGACCGCGCTGCACCCTGGGTCGCGGCCCTGCTGCGCGCCTACCAGTCCGAGCCCGTGCGCCAGTTCATCGAGAGCAGGTACCAGGGCTCGGTGCTGCCGGCCTTCTGAGGCGTGTAAGGCAATGAAGGTGGAACAGGCGGCGGCCGGCGAGCCCCATGCAATCGATGCGCTGCAGCGGCCGCACATCGTCTTCGAGGGCGTGCGCAAGCACTACCCGGGAACGGGCACGGGCACGGGCACGGGAAGGGGCGCGGGCGAGCCCGTGCATGCGCTGCAGGCGCTGAGCTTCGAGGTGGCGCGTGCCGAGGTGTTCGGCATCATCGGCCGCAGCGGCGCCGGCAAATCCACGCTGCTGCGCACCATCAATGCGCTGGAGCGGCCCAGCAGCGGCCGCGTGCTGGTGGACGGCACCGATGTCGCCACGCTGGACGAGGACGCGCTGGTGGCGCTGCGCCGGCGCATCGGCATGATCTTCCAGCACTTCAACCTCCTGTCCTCGCGCACGGTGTACGAGAACGTGGCCTTGCCGCTGCAGGCCGCAGGCTGGCGGCCCGCGCTCGTGCGCGCACGGGTGGACGAGCTGCTGGCCCTGGTGGGGCTGGCGGACAAGAGCGGCGCCTATCCGGCCCAGCTCTCGGGCGGGCAAAAGCAGCGCGTGGGCATTGCGCGCGCGCTGGTGCACGAGCCCGAAATCCTGCTGTGCGACGAGGCCACCTCGGCCCTGGACCCCGAGACCACGCAGTCCATCCTGGAGCTGCTGCGCGAGATCAACCGCAAGCTGCGGCTGACCATCGTGCTCATCACGCACGACATGGCCGTGATCCGCGAGGTCTGCGACCGCGTGCTGGTGCTGGACCAGGGCCGGCTGCAGGAGATCGGCGAGGTCTGGAAGCTGTTTGCGGCACCGCGCTCGGAGGCGGCGCGTGCGCTGCTGCGGCCGCTGCGGCAGGCCTTGGCGGCCGACCTGGAACTGGTGGCAGAGGCCGATGGCCCGGATGCCGTCGCCGTGCTGGCCATCGGATGGGCCGACGGCGGCAGCCAGCAGGGCCTGCCGCTGGCGCAGCTCCAGGTGCTGGGCCCGCGTGCCCGCTTGCTGCAGGGCGGGCTGGACTGCATGCGCGGGCGTTCGCAGGGCCGCCTGCTGGTGGGCGTGCCGGTGCAGGATCTGCCGTCGTCGCTCTCCCCGCTCTCGCCGGCCGCGCTGTCTTCCCTTCAACAGGCGCTGGGCGCCGATTCACTGCAACTGCTTGGCCATGTCCCTGCCCCCGCTCGATAAATACCTGCAGGCCTTTCTGGAAACCCTGCTGATGGCGGGCGCGTCCTCGCTGATCGCCATCGTTGCCGGGCTGGCGCTGGCCATCGTGCTGCACACCACGGCGCCAGGCGGGCTCTATGCCAGGCCGCGCCTGTACCGGGGGCTGTCGGCGGCGGTGAACATCGGCCGGGCCATTCCCTTCATCATCCTGCTGGTGGCCCTGCTGCCGGTGACGCGCGCCATCGTGGGCACCACGCTGGGCACCTGGGCGGCGGTGGTGCCGCTGTCGGCCAACCTGATCCCGTTCTTTGCGCGCATCGCCCAGGTGAGCTTGGGCGAAGTGGACGGCGGTCTGGTGGAGGCGGCGCGCGCCATGGGCCTGCGCCGCCCGCAGATCGTGCGCCAGGTGCTGCTGCCCGAGGCGCTGCCGGGCCTGATCGGCGGCATGACCGTGAGCGTGATCGCCATGGTCAATGCCTCGGCCATGGCGGGCGCCGTGGGGGCGGGAGGCCTGGGCGACCTGGCCATCCGCTACGGCTACGAGCGCTATGAGACGCGCGTGATGTTCGAGGTCATCGTCATTCTGGTGGCCCTGGTGTCGGTGCTGCAGTTCGGCGGCGAATGGCTGGCGCGCCGTGCCGACCACCGGCGTTCGATCTCTTGAGATGATTTGGAAATAACAGACTGAATTTTTATTATTTTTGGTTTTTTCGACTTGTCTCGACAATGGCCTGCAGCAGCATTCGGGCTGCTGATTCTTTTCCGAGACGCTTCGATGACCCACACCACACGCCCCGCCTGGCCTTACCCTCTTGCCGGCCGCACTGCCATGAAGCCGGGCGTGGCCATCGTCTGTGGCGTCCACCATGTCCAGCTGTCCTTCCCGGCGCGCGCCCAGGCGGCCATGGAGCGCTTTTATGGCGAAGTGCTGGGCCTGTCTGCCCTGACCGTTGCCGGGCGTCCGGGCCTGAGCTTTCTGGCCGGCGGTCAGCGCATCGATCTGGTGCCCTACAAGGGGCAGTCCGGCGGCACCGAGCGCGCGGCGGGCAACCTGGTGCACCTGGCGCTGACGGTCAGCGACGTGGATGCGCTGCGCCAGCAGTTGCTGGTGCACGGAGGCCTGGCGCTGGAGGTGGCGCCCGTGAGCGAGGGCCGGCGCTGCTATGCGCGCGACCCCGCAGGCAATCTGATCGAGCTGCTGGAGCTGCCCCGCGAGGCAGCGGCCGATGCCCCGGACGAGCCGGCCGTGGCCTGTTCGGCCTGAAGCCTCTCGCCATTCCCCTCTCTCTTTCCTTTCTGCTTTTGCCTTCCACAGGCCCGGGCCGCACCGGCCCCGGGCGGAGCCTTGCCCATGAACTTCCAGCAACTGCGCTATGTGCGCGAAACCGTGCGCCGCGGCTACAGCCTGACCGAGGTGGCCCACACGCTGCACACCTCCCAGCCTGGCGTGAGCCGTCAGATCCGCGAACTGGAGGAAGAGCTGGGCGTGGAGATCTTCATCCGCGCAGGCAAGCGGCTGACCGGGCTGACGCCGCCCGGCGAGGCGCTGCTGCCCATCGTCGAGCGCCTGATGCTGGAGGCCGACAACCTGCGCCGCGTGGGCGCCGACTTCAGCGCCAGCGAGCAGGGCCGGCTGTCGATTGCCGCCACCCACTCCCAGGCTCGCTATGCGCTGCCCCATGTGGTGCGCGACTTCCGCCAGCGCTATCCGCAGGTGCGCCTGCACCTGCACCAGGGATCGCCCGAGCAGGTGGCGCAGATGCTGCGCAGCGGCGAGGCCGACATCGGCGTGGCCACCGAGGCGCTGGCCGGCTATGAAGGCCTGGTCGCGCTGCCCTGCTACCGCTGGACGCACGGCGTGGTCGTGCCGCCGGGCCACCCGCTGCTGCAGTCGCAGCAGGCGCTGACGCTGGAGGCGCTGTCGCGCTTTCCCATCATCACCTACGAGCAGGGCTATACGGGCCGCGCCCACATCGACGAGGCCTTTGCGCGCGAGGGCCTGGAGCCCGACGTGGTGCTCACGGCCATGGACGCCGATGTGATCAAGACCTATGTGGAGCTGGACATGGGCGTGGGCATCGTCGCCTCGGTGGCGCTGGATGCCGAGCGCGACCAGGGCCTGCGCACGCTGGACGCCGGCCACCTGTTCGAGGTCAACACCACGCGGCTGGGCCTGCGCAAGGGCGCCTGGCTGCGCGGCTATGCCTATGCCTTCATCGAGACCTTCGTGCCCACGCTGACGCGCGAGGTGGTCGAGCAGGCCGTGCGCCAGGGCGTGGAGCCCGAGTAGGCAGACGAAGGGGGCCGGCCTCAGGCCGGCTCGCGAGCCATCTCCAGCAGGGTGTCGCCGGTCACGCGATAGCGGATCCACTCGGTCTGGGGCAGGGCGCCCAGGCGGTCGTAGAACTCGATGGAGGGCAGGTTCCAGTCGAGCACGCTCCACTCGAAGCGGCCGCAGTCCTTCTCGACGGCGATCTGCGCCAGGCGGCGCAGCAGCGCCGTGCCCGCGCCCAGGCCGCGCGCCTCGGGCGTGACGTAGAGGTCTTCGAGGTACAGGCCGTGGCGGCCCTGCCAGGTCGAGTAATTGAAGAAGTAGACCGCAAAGCCCACGGGCTGGTCGCCATGCAGGCAGATCAGGCCGAAGACGGCGGGGTTGTCGCTGAACAGGGTGCGCTTCACATGCTCTGGCGTGGCCAGGACTTCATGCTCGGCTTTTTCATAGACGGCGAGTTCGCGCACGAAGCGGACGATAAGCTCGGCGTCATCGGGGGTGGCGGGTCGGATCTGTAGGGTGGTAGTCATTCAAACGCGGGGGGACACGGGGAGCCCGGAAAAACGGTATTGCGGCGCAAGATGGCGCCGCAATCTCCGGTTTTAGCCGATTTTCGCGCCCGTGTCCGCCAGGGGCTGTTGCACCGGAAGGGGCAGGAACTGGCGCAGGATCTGGAAATGGTCCTCGAAGAACGCGCTTTCCATGGCGGGCAGGTCGCAGACGGCCACCCAGCGCGCCAGTGCCGCATCGTCGCCGCCCTGCACGGGCGGCAGCGAGGGCAGCACGCCCAGGTCCAGGTAATGCACATGGGTGATGGTGCGCCCGCGCAGGCTGCGGTCGGGATGGTCGAAGACCTGCACGGACTGCAGGGCCGCCTGCAGGTCGGCCTCGCTGAGCGTGGAGCAGGTCTCCTCGCGCAGCTCGCGCAGGCAGGACTGCCACAGCGTGTCGCGCGGCTCCAGAAAGCCGCCCGGCAGCGCCCACAGGCCCAGGCCCGGGGCATGGCCGCGGCGTATCAGCAGGATGTGGTCCTGTTGCGCGTCTTCGTGCGGCACACGGCAGCGCAGCAGTGCGTCCACGGTCACGAAGACGGGCGGGTAGGGCGCCGCGGCCCAGGCCTGGCGGTACCGGGCCAGCATGCGCCATTCCTCGCACATCTGCGCATGGACGGGCGTGGTGGCCCATTGGCGCAGGAACTGCAGGGTGGCGGGCGGCACCTGGGCGGCCAGGGCTTCGAAGTCCACGCCGGATTCGCCGAAGTAGATGTCGCGCAGCGGCGTGGCGTCAAATTGGCCCAGGCGTGGCAGGCTGATCAGCTGCCAGCGCGGAAAGCGCGCCAGGTAGCCGCTGGTCGCATCCTTGAAATGGCCGACCAGGGCCACGCTGGCGCCTTCGGGCACGCAGGACTGCACGGCCTGCTGCACGGCCTGTACCCACAGCGGCTCGTTGTAGTAGTCGCGCACGGGCACGCAGTGCAGGCGGGCCGCGTCGGCCGGCGGCAGCGCCTCGCGCAGCATCTGCGCGCGTTCCTGCCAGCTGAAGGGGTTCTTGGGATTGGGCGCCTGCCAGGCGCTGCCCAGCACGACGACGATCTGCTCGGCACGCTCCAGCGCCGCACGCAGCAGTGCCATGTGGCCGTTGTGCAGCGGCTGGAAGCGCCCGATCAGCACGGCGGTGTGCACGCGCTCGCTGGTGGCCGGGGTTTCGGTGGGGGCGTCCATGGCGGCAGTCTCTTGCATAAACAGGCTCGGTGGCTTCACTCTGGCTTCATTCGTAGTGGGCGGCAATGGGCATCTGGCGGCCCGTGCCGAAGGCGCGCGGGCGCACGCGCAGTATGGGCGGGGCCTGGCGGCGCTTGTACTCGCTGCGGAAGATCATGCGCTTGACGCGGTCAACCAGCTCGGCACCGCCGGGCTGGCCCAGCAACTGGGTCACAAAACGCTCGGCCGTGCCGTATTCGGCGGTGGACAGGTGCCGGCCCTCGATGGCGTATTTGAGGATTTCGTCCAGCACCGCATAGGGCGGCAGGCTGTCCTCGTCCTTCTGGTCGGGCGCCAGCTCGGCCGAGGGCGGCTTGTCGATGATGGCCTGGGGAATCAGCTCGCGGCCGGCACTGCGGTTGATGTGGCGCGACAGCTCGAAAACCTCGGTCTTGTACAGATCGCCCAGCAGGCCCAGGCCGCCGTTGGTGTCGCCATACAGCGTGCAGTAGCCCACCGAGATCTCGGACTTGTTGCCCGTGGTCAGCAGCAGGTGGCCGAAGGCGTTGGAGTACTCCATCAGCGTGGTGCCGCGGATGCGTGCCTGCAGGTTCTCCAGCGGCAGACCCTGCAGCGGCTGGCCGAAGCTGGCCTCGAACTGGCGCGCATAGCCGTCGACCAGCTCGCGGATCGGGTGCTCGTGCAGCGTGATGCCCAGGTTGCGGCACAGGATCACCGAGTCATCGACCGAGCCGCTCGACGAAAAGCGCGAGGGCATGGTGACGGCCACCACGTTGTCCGCGCCCAGGGCCTCGGCCGCCAGGGCCAGGGTCAGCGCGCTGTCGATGCCGCCCGAGCTGCCGACGACGGCGCGCGTGAAGCCGCAGCGGCGCGCATAGTCGCGCAGGCCCAGCACGATCTGGCGGCGGTAGAACTCCATGGTGGGCAGGCCTTCGGCCGGCACGCTCATGCAGGGCTGGCCGGCTGCGTCGAGGAAGCGTCCGTCGTCGAACTGCAGCGTGCGCAGGTCTTCGACAAAGCGCTCGGCCTCGAAGACCACGCCGCGCCCGGGCTCCACCGCGAACGAGGCGCCGTCGAACACGATCTGGTCCTGGCCGCCGATCTGGTTCACGTAGAGGATGGGCAGGCCGTGGCGCGTGGCCGCCTGGCCGAAGATCTCGTGGCGCTGCTCGCGCTTGCCCAGGTGGCTGGGGCTGGCGTTGATGCTGACCACCAGGTCGGGCGCGGCGTCGGCCATGCGCGCGAAGGGGTTGGTGGCGTAGTCGGCACCGGCGTCGTTCCAGCCGTCCTCGCACACCAGAAAGCCCACCTGGGCCTGGCCTATGCGCAGCACCTTGGCCGCGTCGGGGCCGGGCTCGAAGTGGCGGCGCTCGTCGAAGATGTTGTAGGTGGGCAGCAGCTGCTTGTCATAGCGCAGGCGCACGGCGCCGTCCTTGAGCACCAGCAGGCTGTTGTGCAGCGGCTTGCCGGGCCCGCTGGCGCGCGTGGGCGCGCCGATGACCCAGTGCAATTGTGGCCACTGGCGCGTGGCCTGCAGCAGCTGCTGCAAGCCTTGCTCCAGGCGCTCGCGAAAGGCGGGCTCGTCCAGCAGGTCGCCAGGGTAGTAGCCGCACAGCGACAGCTCGGGAAAGACCAGCAGGTCGGCCTGCGCGTGCGCGGCGCGGGCAGCGGCCTCGGCCATGCGGGCCACGTTACCGGCGATGTCGCCGACGGTGGGGTTGAGTTGGGCAATGGTGATGCGCAGCATGAATGGAGCCTTGGCGGTGTCAGGCGGTGTCAGACGGCGACAGGCTGGGCCAGGCCGAAGACCTGGCGCAGATAGGCCAGATAGGTTTCGTCGTTGCACAGCGTCTTGCCCGGCGAGTCCGAGATCTTGGCCACGGGCTGGCCGTTGGCGTGGGTGAGCTTCATCACGATGTTGATGGTCTCCAGCCCCATGTCGTTGGTCAGCCGCGTGCCGATGCCGAAGCCCAGCTGTATGCGGTCGGCAAAGCGCTGGTACAGGGCCAGGGCCGTGTCCAGGTCCAGCCCGTCGGAGAACACCAGGCGCTTGGCCTGCGGGTCTATGCGCAGCTTCTGGTAGTGGGCGATGGCCTTCTCGCCCCAGACATACGGGTCGCCCGAGTCGTGGCGCAGCCCGTCGAAGAGCTTGGCGAAGTACATGTCGAAATCGGCCAGGAAGGCATCCATGCCCACGGTGTCGGTCAGGGCCACGCCCAGGTCGCCCCGGTACTCCTGCACCCAGTCCTCCAGCGCGGCGATCTGGAAGTCGCGCAGGCGCACGCCCTGGGCCTGGTAGCTCTGCAGGTACTCATGGGCCATGGTGCCGATGGGCACGATGCCGAAGTCGCGCGCCAGCAGCACGTTGGACGTTCCCTTGAACCACTGCGCCGTCTGCGTGGCAAAGGCCTGGACCACCTCGCGCTGCCAGGCGCCCGAGAAGCGCCGGCGCACGCCGAAGTCGAACAGCTCGAAGGGATTGCGCAGCCTGGCCTCGCAGGCCAGGTGGCGCAGGCGCTCGATCTTGCCGGCCAGGCGCCTGCGGCCTTCGGCCAGCGCCGCCTCGGCGTCGAAACGCCGGAAATACAGCTCGTTGACGATGGCCAGCACATAGATCTCGAAGCCCATCACATGGACCTGGGGGCCCTTGGCCTCAATGTGCAGAGTGTCGCCATCGGCCCAGGCACGGATGAAGGCGCGCTGGAACTGGAAGATGCGCAGAAAGTCGATGAAGTCGCTCTTCATGAAGCGCAGCCCGCCCAGGTAGGCCAGGTCTTCGGGCGTGAAGCGCAGCGCGCACAGGGCGTCCAGCTCGCGCTCCACCTCGGGCAGCAGCTCGGCCAGCGGGAAGGCCGTCTTCGTGCGGCAGACGAATTCGTACTCGGCCTCGGTCTGGGGATTGCGGTGCAGCATGGCCTGCCACATCGTGAATTTGTAGAGATCGGTGTCGAGCAGGCTGGTGATGATGGGAGCCATGGTGCGATGCTGGGGAAACAGGAAAGGGGGCTGCGCGCAGGAAGGAGGCCTGGCCCCTACAGGTGGAGTTCTTGGCTGGAGGCCAGCCGCAATCCGCAGGCCTGCATGGCTGCCAGGAAATCATGGTGCGCAGACTCGAAGCCCGGCACCGGGCTCATGGCGTCGTGCATCAGCACGATGCGCTCAGGATGGGGAAGGTGCTCGACCAGATGCTCGACCGTGGAGCGAACGCAGTGGCTGCTCGCCTCGCCCGCGACCACCAGCATGTCTGCCTGGCCCAGCCGCTCCAGCAAGGCCGTATTCAGCAAGGTCGCCGGATCGGCAGGGTCTGGCACCTCGGCCAGCAGCGCGCTGTAATGCTCGGTCCAGGGATTGAGCCCCTTGAAAACGTTGTACACGGCGCGCTGGCGCTGCTGCTGCCAGTCGCCGCAGGCCGCCAGCACATCGGCATGGATACCGTGGCCCCAACTGCCCACCTCGCAGTGCACGGGCCAGACCATCAGCGTGTAGCGGCTGTTGGCTTCGAGTGCATCCAGATATTCCAGGCTGCGCTGCAGCGCCTCGGCGTTGCGCGGCCGAAACACCCCCGCCCGCACCTGTGCCGCCGTGATCGCGGTGAACGGCGCCACATCGCCGCCATCGTCGCCATCGCCCTGTTGCCAGAAAGCCGGATGGGCGATGTCGTAGCGCTGGTGCGAGTCCAGCGTCACCGTGATGGCGTCCACCTTCGCCCCCTCGCGCCGTATCCATCCGCCCAGCCGCTGCATGTCGGCATGTGCGCCCGCCACGGGAAGGCTGGGACGTTGCCCGCCGGGGCACCAGTCGTCAGGCAGATCGCAGAAGTCGTTCTGGGGGTCTATGACCAGGAGCTGGGTGGTGGGGGGCATAGGTAAGTGCGCAGAAGCAACGCTTTGGACTGGGGCGGCAAGGGGTGCCTCAGTGTAGTGCCGCAGCAACCGGGCTTGTCACCCACCGCTTGGCCAGGATGCGACGCTGCAAGCAAAAGAATCCGGGTACTCTGTCAAGAGCAGGGGACCCCCAGGGTAGAAAGTCCTGCGCACCGTGATATGGAATCTACAATGGGAGGTTTTACGTATTCCTTGGACAGATCCAGCCGTTTTATCCAGTAATTTTGCTGCCTTGTATCAATCGAGTGATGTTATTCGGTAGTTTTTCATTATCCATATGGCATCCCTTCAGGTAACAACGACTTTCATGGGGGTAGGGTTGGCAACGCTAATCCTGTACCTGATCCGGCGTGGCCATCTTTATCTCATGCACGGCCTGTTCTGGGTGGTCGTGGCTGCAGCTGCCGTTGTGTTGGGTGTCTGGCCAGGGATGATCAACCGGGTGGCTGGGCTGCTGGGTATCAGTTATCCACCTGCAATGCTGTTGTTGTTTGCCAGCATGGTGCTTTTGATCAAATCCTTGCATGCCGATATGGTCAACACCCGAATCGAAAGGGACGTACGCCGCCTGACTCAGCGGTTGGCCATGTTGGAGGCCGATGCCGAGCACCTGCGAAGTGTCGGATCGCCGTCTAGTGAAGCAGGGGGCCGACATGACGACCAAAGGTAAGGAGACGGCACTATTGCCCGTGATTCTGTGCGGGGGCGCTGGCTCGCGCCTGTGGCCGCTGTCTCGTGAGACCTCCCCTAAGCAGTTCCTGGCATTGCTGGGCGAGCGCTCGATGCTGCAGGAAACGGTACTTCGATTGTGGGGCTCACCCTCACAGTTGCCCATAATCAGGCCGCCCATGCTGGTTTGCAATGCCGAGCACCGCTTTCTTGCTGCCAGCCAGCTTCAGGAGATCGGGGTTGAAAGCGCATGCATTCTGTTGGAGCCTGAGGGCCGCAATACTGCGCCAGCACTGACACTGGCCGCGCTGCAGGCAATATGTACTGGGGAAGACCCTGTGATGCTTGCCATGCCGGCAGACCACGCGATAGCCGATGTGAACGCCTTCATCTCAGCCGTGGAGCAGGCCTTTCCGATGGGCGAACAGGGCGCCATGGTCACCTTCGGTGTATTGGCCGATCGGCCTGAGACCGGCTACGGCTACATCCAAAAAGGTGAATGCTGGCATGGGAATCCAGCGGTATTTCATATCAAAGGATTTGCCGAGAAGCCGGACAGGAAGCGCGCGCTTCAATACCTCTCTACCGGAGACCACTTATGGAACAGCGGGTTGTTCATGGTTCGTGCCAGCGTGTGGTTGCATGCACTGGGACATTTCCGTGCAGATATTCTTGCGGCCTGCCAAGCTTCGATGCGCGAGGCTAGGCGCGATCTAGATTTCATACGCCCTGGAGTTGCCTGCTTTGAGGCATGTCCAAGTGACTCCATTGACTATGCCGTGATGGAGCGTCTTCCTGGCCATGCTGCAGTAGGCGTTGACTGCTGCGTCGTGCCGCTGAGCACTGGCTGGTCGGATCTCGGCGCGTGGAATGCAGTGTGGGATCTTCAGGAGCACGATGCCCAAGGCAATGCGTCGATGGGCGATGTGCTGCTCCAGGATTGTGCTGATTCCTTGTTTGTTTCCAGCAGCAGGTTGGTTGCAGGGGTGGGATTGGAGCAGATCGTGGTCGTGGAAACACCTGACGCTGTACTGATCGCGGACAAGCGGCGCACGCAGGACGTGAAGCAGATGGTGGGGAAGCTGCGTAACTCAGGCCATGCCTTGGCGCAGGCACATAGAAAGGTCTATAGGCCCTGGGGTTGGTATGACTGCCTCGATGCCGGCGAACGCTTTCAGGTAAAGCGCATTGTGGTGAAGCCGGGCGCCAGCCTGAGTCTGCAGATGCACAGGCACCGTGCGGAGCATTGGGTTGTTGTGAAAGGGACCGCCGAGGTAACAAATGGCGAGAAAACCTACTTGCTGGGACCGGACCAGTCGACCTACATACCGGTGGGGAGCGTGCACAGGCTGGCGAATCCTGGCGAATGCCCGCTTGAGATCATTGAAGTCCAGTCTGGGGCCTATCTGGGCGAAGACGATATCGTACGCCTTGAGGACGTTTACGGACGGCGTGCTCCGACCAATGGATCAGATATCAATAACGGTTGAATCATTTTTTCCTTCGCTTGAAACATGCAAACAGATAAAGCAAAGATTGCCGTGGTGGGGTTGGGCTATGTGGGGTTGCCACTGGCCGTGGAGTTTGGCAAGCACCGCGAGGTTCTGGGTTTTGACATCAATGCGGCGCGTATCGCCGAACTACAGGGGGGCACGGATGGCACCTTGGAGGTCAGTGCCGATGAGCTGAAGGCTGCCGCGCTGCTGCACTTCAGCTCGGATCCGCGAGAATTGGCGGATTGCCAAGTCTTCATCGTGACCGTCCCCACGCCCGTGGACAAGGCCAACAGGCCTGACATGACACCCCTGGTCAAGGCCAGCGAAACGGTTGGGCGTGCAATGCCGCCGGGCGCTCTTGTGATTTATGAATCCACCGTCTATCCCGGAGCAACCGAAGAAGTATGCGTGCCTGTTCTGGAGCGTTTCAGCGGCAAGACTTTCAACCGCGATTTCTTCTGCGGCTACAGTCCCGAGCGCATCAATCCGGGGGACAAGGTCAACACGCTCACCAAAATCAAGAAGATCACAAGCGGTAGCACACCCGAAGCTGCTGACGCGGTGGACGCCCTGTACGCCAGCATCATTACTGCAGGCACCCACAAGGCCACCAGCCTGAAAGTTGCGGAGGCGGCCAAGGTCATAGAGAACACTCAGCGAGATCTCAACATCGCGCTGGTCAACGAACTGTCTGTGATCTTCGAGCGCATCGGCATCGATACCCTGGACGTCCTTGAGGCCGCCGGCAGCAAATGGAACTTTCTGCCCTTCCGGCCGGGTCTGGTGGGCGGTCATTGCATAGGCGTTGATCCGTACTACCTAACGCACAAGGCGGAGGAAGTGGGCTACCACCCCCAGGTCATTCTGGCCGGTCGCCGCATCAACGACAACATGGGGCGCTATGTGGCACGCAACACAATCCGGCTGATGCTCAGGAACGGCATGGATGTGCCCCGCTGCCGCATTGGCGTGCTGGGCATCACCTTTAAGGAAAATTGCCCGGATATCCGCAATAGCAAAGTTGTGGACATGATTCGTGAGTTCGAGACATGGGGCGCCAATGTCGTTATTGCAGATCCCTGGGCCAACACCGAGGAGGTGGCTCACGAGTACGAGCTGAATCTAAGCCAGATCGACGCGAAGCATCCCGTCGACGCCTTGGTCGTTGCCGTTGGGCACAACGAGTTTCGTCAGGCTTCTTTACAGCAACTGCGCAGTCTGTGCCGCGGCGACCGTCCTGTCCTCGCCGACGTGAAAAGCCTTTTCTCCAGACAGCAGGCCGCCGAGGCCGGCTTTACCGTATTTCGTCTCTGAGTTCCGTCATGAAAAATTTTGCTCTGATCGGTGCCGCCGGATACATTGCGCCCCGGCACATGCGCGCCATCAAGGACACTGGAAATAATCTGTCCGCCGCCTATGACATCAATGATTCAGTGGGGATCATTGACAGCATTTCACCGCAAAGCGACTTCTTCACTGAGTTCGAACGCTTTCTTGAACATGCCCAGCGCCTCAAGCGTGATCCAGCATCCGCTCTGGACTACGTCTCCGTGTGCTCTCCTAATCACTTGCACCATGCCCATATCGCGGCCGGCCTGCGCCTGGGCTGCGATGTGATCTGCGAAAAACCTCTGGTGCCCACGCCTGCGGTACTTGACGAGTTGGCGCGTATAGAGGCGGAAACAGGCCGGCGGGTCTTCAATATCCTGCAGTTGCGCCACCATGATGCCATTTTGCGTCTGCGTGAAAAAGTGGCAAACGCGCCCAAGGACACCAAGTTTGATGTCGAGCTGACCTACATCACGTCGCGCGGGAAATGGTACCAAGAAAGCTGGAAGGGTGATCCGCGCAAATCCTTCGGAGTGGCAACCAACATCGGCGTGCATTTCTTTGACATGCTGCACTTCATCTTCGGCAATCTGCAGGAAAACCGAATTCATCTCAGCGAGCAGACCAAGGCTGCTGGTTATCTCGAATACGAACGTGCGCGCGTGCGCTGGTTTCTTTCTATTGATTCCAATGATCTGCCTGCTGAGGTCCAGGGAAAGAGGACTACATTTCGGAACATCGATATCAGCGGTGAGAAATTGGAGTTCTCGGAAGGTTTTACGGATCTCCATACGATCAGCTATCAAGAGATCGTTGAAGGGCGTGGCTATGGAATTGAAGATGCAAGACACTGCATTGAAGCAGTTAATTTCATACGAGATGCATCGATAGTTTCAGACAGCGATGGCCGCATGCACCCTTTCGTTCGCCAAAGTCGGCTGAGTTTCTGATATTTTTATCCGATTCCAATAATTTGCATTGACCTTGATGAAGTTCAGCTAGCTATGAATGGAAAAGAATACCAGGTTCATCCTACAGCCATCGTAGATGAGGGTGCGGAAATTGGTGCCGGCACCAGAATATGGCATTGGGTGCATATTTGTGCGCAGGCACGTATTGGTGAAAACTGTTCATTCGGTCAGAATGTATTCGTTGGGAATGATGTGACTATTGGAAACAATGTCAAGGTTCAGAATAACGTGAGCGTTTATGATGCGGTAATGCTCGAAGATGATGTTTTCTGCGGCCCTAGCGCGGTGTTCACCAATGTCTATAACCCTAGAAGCGCCGTGGTACGCAAGAACGAATATAGAAGGACATTGGTCAAGCGAGGGGCGACACTTGGCGCAAATTGCACCATCATTTGCGGCGTGACTGTAGGTGCGTATGCCTTCATTGCAGCAGGTGCAGTGATAAACAAGGATGTCAAGCCCTATGCATTGATGGCGGGTGTGCCGGCTCGCCACATTGGGTGGATGAGTGAAAGTGGGACTCGTCTGGAACTGGCCTTGACGGGAGAGGATAGCGCGACATGCCCGGAAACCGGTGTGCGTTATGAATTACGTTCCGGTCAAGTTCATCGTATATGAATTAAAGAGGCAATTTATGGAATTCATCAATCTCAAGGCGCAGTACCAAGCATTGAAAGAGGATATCAATGCGAGAATTCAAAATGTGCTAGAGCATGGAAAATACATCATGGGGCCGGAAGTGGGTGAGTTGGAGGAGAGGCTTGCCGAATACGTTGGTGTGAAGCACTGCATATCCGCCAGTAACGGGACGGATACTCTGATGATCGCGATGATGGCGCTGGGTATCGAGCCTGGAGATGAGGTGATCACTACACCATTCACCTTTGTGGCTACGGGTGAAATGATCGCCTTGCTAGGTGCGGTGCCTGTCTTCGTGGATATCGATCCGCGCACCTATAATATAGATCCGGAAACCATCGAGTCCGCCATCACCAAAAGGACAAAGGCGGTTATGCCCGTGAGTCTGTACGGGCAATGCGCGGACATGGGCAGGATCAACGAAATTGCCGACAAGCACGGGCTGGCCGTTATCGAAGATGCAGCGCAGTCTTTTGGTGCAATCTACAAGGAGCGCAAGTCCTGTGGTCTATCGACTATTGGATCGACAAGTTTCTTTCCCAGTAAACCTCTGGGATGCTATGGCGATGGAGGAGCGCTCTTCACTAATGACGATGCGCTAGCTACGGCAATGCGGGAAATCCGTGTCCATGGCCAAGACAGGCGCTATCATCATCCCCGATTGGGCATCAATGGGCGGCTTGATACATTGCAGGCCGCGATTTTGTTGGCAAAACTCCCACGCTTTCAGTGGGAAGTGGAACAAAGAAGGAAGATCGGGGCCAGGTACACGGAGCTATTGAAAAGCAATTGTCCTGAAGTCGTTACGCCATGGATTGAGGCGCATAACACCAGTGTTTATGCTCAATACAGCATATCGGTGGCGGATAGGGATCATGTTGCTCAAGCCCTGAAGGAAAAAGGGATTCCTACAGCGATTCACTATCCCGTGCCTTTGAACCAGCAGCCTGCCTACCAGAAGCTTGGTCGAGGAGAAACCCCTATCAGCCGTGAGGCGGCAACCAGAATCATGAGCCTTCCCATGAGCGCCGATCTTGCTCCAGAAGATCAACAAGCCGTGGTCGATGCTCTTCAATCAGTGCTTCAGAAATGAAAAAAGTCATCACCATTGTTGGTGCACGTCCTCAATTCATCAAAGCTGCTGCTGTCTCTCGGGCAATCAGGGCGAGCTACGGGGACTGCGTCTCGGAGGCTATCGTTCACACGGGCCAGCATTACGATGCAAATATGTCTCAGATTTTCTTCGATGAATTACAAATTCCTGTGCCGAAGTTCAATCTTGAGATATCCGGAGGTTCTCATGGAGTCATGACGGGGCGCATGATGGAGGGGATCGAGAGGATATTGCAGGATCAGAAGCCAGATTGGGTAATGATATACGGCGATACAAATTCCACGCTGGCTGGTGCATTGGCTGCTGCGAAAATGCATATTCCTATTGCGCACGTAGAAGCTGGGCTGCGCTCTTTTAATATGCGAATGCCTGAAGAGATCAATCGCGTTCTCTCTGACAGGGTCTCTAAGCTGCTTCTGTGTCCTACGGGAACTGCCGTAAGGAATCTTGCCAATGAGGGGATTGTGCAAGGCGTCCATAACGTGGGGGATGTAATGTATGACGTTGCTCTTTACTATAAAGATCGGGCAAAAAAGGAAAGCCAGGCGCTGCGGAAGCTGGGCTTGTCTGAGCGTAGGTATGCTCTTGTAACTTGCCATCGCGCGGAAAATACAGATGATCCTGCGAGATTGAAACAAATATTGGAGGCTCTGAGCGAGATATCCAAGAAGCTCAAGATCGTCTTGCCATTGCATCCCCGGACACGCAAGCTCATCGCCGACTATGGATATGAGCACATGTTGTCACGCATGATGATTGAGGAGCCACTTCCATTCTTGGACATGGTTGCTCTGGAGCAGGCTGCGAAAATAATCCTTACGGACTCTGGCGGGGTTCAAAAAGAAGCCTTCTTCTACAAGGTGCCATGTATCACCATGCGCGACGAGACAGAATGGATTGAAACCCTGGATTCTGGATGGAATCAGCTTGTGGGTGCGTCCAGGGAAAAGATTCTGTCCGCCTTCGAATCTTTGGAAATTATGGAGCCTGGCGAGGAGTATGAACCTTTTGGCAATGGTGAAGCTGGCATGACGATTGCCTCCATGTTGGCAAAGGGTTATTAATGCAGATATTAGCCGATCTCTTCAGCCACCGGAGCATTCTATACTCCTCCGTTGTGCAGGGAGTATTAAAGAAAACCAGTGGTAACGCACTGGGTTTATTCTGGCTGGTTTTGTATCCAGTGCTTTTTCTTGGAATGTATAGTATCGTATTTGTTCATATTCTCCAAGTAAAAGTGCCGGGGAGTAGCCCAGTCAGCTATGTGTTGATGATATTTTCGGGGTTAGTCCCTTTTCTGGCCTTCGCGGAAGCTTTTGGCGCAGGAGCTACCAGCATTGTAGCCAACCGCGATCTGGTCATGAACACTCTCTTCCCCATCGAACTTGTCGTAGCCCGTGATGTGTTGGTTGGTCACATAACAATGGGTGTGGGAATGCTTCTTCTTCTTGCAGGCGCGGCATATTTTCACGGAATTCACTGGGCATTCCTGTTGATTCCGTTGATTTATATTCTTCAAATCATCATGATCCTGGGTGTCGTGTGGCTGGTCGCTACATTGACGGTGTTTTTTCGAGATATTCAGCAAGCCGTTCCAATCGTCGTGCTTTTTTTGATGATGGTTTCGCCTATTGGCTATAGTGCTGAAATGGTTCCGGAAAATCTGAAAGGCTTCTTGTGGGCTAATCCTTTGGCTTGGTTCATTGAGCTGTATCGCGCTTGTTTACTGGATGGTGTTTTTCCTTTCAAGGATTTGGCAATAGTGGCCGTATCTTCCATAGCTTCCTTCACCCTGGGAGGTGCATTTATCAGGCGCCTGAAACCGCTGTTCTCTGATTATGTCTGAAATGGCAATATCGATTCAAGGGGTAAGCAAGAGTTTCAGGAGATTCAGCCATCCTGGCTGGCGGGCGCTCGATGCTCTGGGATTTCCCATCTCCACCGGTCGCTACGACGTTTTTCGGGCGGTCTCGGACGTGGATCTGAGGATAGAGAAAGGTGAGCGCGTTGCGTTGATTGGTCGCAACGGTGCTGGAAAAAGTACGCTATTGCGGTTGATATCCGGGCAGATGCGGCCTGACACGGGTGAAATCCGTGTCCATGGCAGGGTTCAGGCGTTGATGACCCTAGGAACGGGGTTTCATCCTGAGTTTACCGGCTTGGAGAACATACGTTCTGCACTTGCATTCCAGGGGGTTTCATCATCCCGACTGGATGAGTGTATTGAGGAAATATCGGACTTTACAGAACTAGACTCTTTCCTGCAGCGCCCCGTGAAAGAGTATTCCGCCGGTATGTATGCGCGATTGGCGTTTGCAGTTGCAACATCCATCACCCCGGAAGTGTTGATCATTGATGAAATTCTGGGAGCAGGGGATGCATATTTTCTGGGGAAGTGCATTCAGCGAATGAAAGCATTGACCGGGCAAGGGGCGACAATTCTCTTTGTCTCGCATGACATAAGCTCGGTTCAGATGCTGTGCGACCGTGGTGTCTGGTTGGATAAAGGACATGTCCGTCAGGATGGTCCTTTGCTTCCCGTCAGCAAGGCCTATCTTGCAAGCATCCGGCAGGAAGAGGAGTACAGGCTCAGATCGAAGAGCATGTCCTTGACGAAAGGACAGGTTGCTGCGCTTCTCAACGAGGAGCGTCACACGACGCTTTTGCGTTTTCTGGGGTGTGATGGTGAGCCTCCGGCCCAGGGACAGATGCTGCTTCGTTCCGTGGAATATGGTGCTGAGAACCGTGGTATGGGAATAATTGACTCTTCCGGCAAAGCCACCGAAGGCTCTTGTCTGATTGTGGATCCCCAGTTTATGAATTGGAGGAAGCTCGATCGCTCTGATCAAAGTACATGGGCCTTCGGAAGCTTCGGTGCCAAGTATAAACATGCACCTTTTCAAGTAGTTTGGCCGAGAAAGCAGCCATCTCTAGCTTGGGTTCAGATCGAATATTGTTTGCAAACCAGTACGCCATTAGTTTTGGAGCAATATGATGCGGAAAGCGAAAGTTATCGGACGTTGGCAAATTTGGTATCTACGGAAAATGATGGTTGGTCTAGCCTAAGAATTCCTCTTTTGGCGGGCCCGCTGAAGGGCGAGAAGAGTCCGGAACTCGAGGTACTTGGTGATCTTCAAGAGCTTGGAGCTGATGATCGCTATGGCGACGGCGAAATCAGTATTATAGGCTTTGGTTTCTTCGACGAAGGCGGAGAGCGTCGTCATACATTAATTTCCGGAGAAAATGCATATGCTGTCATGGCATACCAAGCGGATAATATCGTTGCCGAAGCGGTGGCCGTAATTGCAATCTATCGACCCGATGGAACCTGTGCAATGCAGGTAATATCAAGCTTGGCGGGTAAAAGATTCCATAGGCTTGAAGGCAAAGGCGGTATTCGTGTAAATTTCTCTCCGCTGTTGCTTGGACCGGGCGAGTATTTGGTATCCGTTGCGCTGTTCAAAGAAATTAATCTTGCATCTGCTATTGAGCCTGCTGCCTATGATCTGCATGATCGATGTTATGCCATAAAGATATTGCCACCACCAGGCATACATGTTGAAATTGGTACGGTTAATCAGCCTAGTCAATGGGAACTGCTGTAATGATCCAAAATGAGACCTTGTATGATCTATCCCAGGTTTGGGATCAGCCGCTGCAAGAAGGGCAACGCAATCTGCTGCAAGCCATATATGATTTTCTCCCAGAATCTGTTTGCAGCTTGCTCGACGTTGGCTGCGGCGATGGGAAGATAACCAGACATCTGCGCAGTGGAGGCCGGCAGGTCGTTGGCTTGGATGGAAGTCAGGAGGCACTTTCCCGTCTTTCTGTACCCGGGGTTCGTGGAAACGCCGCCGCCATGCCATTTCCCAATTCTTCGTTTGACTTGGTTCTCAGTACGGATGCATTAGAACATATGTCCGAATCTGAGGAAGACTCGGCTTGGCGCGAGCTCTTTCGGGTTGCGGGGAAATATCTTATGGTTGCTGTTCCATTCAGAGAGGAGCTTCTGGATGCTATGGCCAGGTGCCAGCAGTGTGGAAATCACTATCATGTCAATTGGCACCATCGTGCCTACGATATACATGATCTATGCAAAAGAGCTCCGCCTGACTGGAGAGTTAAATCTGTAGTTTTGTCGGGTGAGAGCTGGAGCCCCATGATCCCCTTCGAAACTCATTTTCGGAGATTGATGCTTGATGAGTGGTCTGGCTGGGATGCGTCATTCTGCCCCTCCTGCGGAGCCAAGGGCGAAAACCGCATGACGCCTGCTTCAGTATTGGATAAGGAAACGGAATCTGGCCTCGGATCGTATATATACAAGTCGCTGAGAAAGCAGCGGTTCTTTCGAAGCCATAGTGAGATTCTGGTACTTTTCGCCAAGGCGAAAGATGACCGACCAGTAGAGAGAATTCGATTTGCAAACTCCAGTTCTGCGCCGGCAAGTTCGTTGATTTTTAGTGGGAACTTCATAGAGTCTTCATTGAATCCCTATCCACAGACGGCGAGGGCCGTGAAAGCTGTTGAAGGTGGCCTGCGTCTCCAATTCCCTGTGTATGAGGAGCAGCCAAAGCTGTATATCAGAAGAATTCCAGGATCAAAAGAACCTTTGCATCTGCGTTTGGAAGACGTCGATGGGATTCTACTGAATGGAGAAGTGCTTTCCGGATCTGAGGATGAGGTCGAACTGGCTCTTCCCAGAAAAGTTCAGCCTGGATACTATGGCGTGCTGGCGACATGCTCCGCCGAGGAACCGTTCCAGATAGTGAGCCTGGGATGGGCTCCTGAAATGACACGATTGTACTCGCTTAAGAAAAATTCTCCATGCACATACTTCAAGCTTGAAAGAAGTGATTGCACTGTTTATGTGCAAGTTATAAATAATATCTCTGTTGACATCAGTGCAATCAAGGAAGAGGCTAGACCAGTGGAGTCTCCTGGTATTGTGCTGGCTGATATGCAAGCAAGAAAATATAGAACAGGATAGATTAACCATTAAGTCAAATTTGAAGTAATTACTTATTAGAATTTAGGGAGAGGTAATGGCTAATATACTGATGCTTTGTCATGATCAGATTTTAGACAGGCGCGTGCTGGCTCAGGCTGAGAGCCTAATCGCCAAAGGGCATAGCGTGAGGCTGCTGGCACTTGCATTGGAGAGCGAAACCGTGGAGGAGAAAATTGGCAATGGTATTGATCTCGTAAGAATTGGACTAGTGTATATTGTTCCTGAAAACATAACGTATAAGAAGTATATTTCCAGGCAGCAGGCATTGAATCAATGGTTGAACAGGCAATGCAATGAATTTCCTCGCGGGGTCTGGTTCCATAGAAGAGCTTTCAGCATCGGTTCAAAACTTCATTGGCAGGTATACCGATGGACAATGAATCTCCGCTATCGAAATAGGGCGATGCATGATCCTTTGCCTTTCAGGTCAGCCTTTGTCTCCCATGCTGAGAAATACCAGGCCGACCTGGTACAGGTTCATGATCTTCCGGCGCTGGCCGCGGGCTCGGAACTGGCTGAGCGCTGGAAGGTGCCCCTAGTCTATGATGCTCATGAGTTGTATCCTGAGCAGAAGTCTTTCTCTACCGTTCAGCGCCGCATATGTTCCGAGGCGGAGGCACTGTATATCAAGAAGGCCAGCCTGGTATTTGCGGTGAATGAATCCATTGGCGAGGAGATGGCCAAAAGATACAGCATTTCAAAGCCGATTACGCTGTTGAATGCTATTGATCCTCCTGTTGAGTTTGATCCTGCCATACGCTACGACTTTTTTAGAGAGAAGCTGGGAATTCCTGCAGAAAAAAAGATATTGCTGTTCCAAGGGGGATTTGCACCACATCGCAATCTGGAGGTGTTGATAAAGGCGATGACTTATGTAAGCCATCCCGATGTCGTTCTGGTGATGATGGGCTTTGGTGATTTTGGGGAATTTTTGAAGAAAAAAGCAATAAAGCTGCGCTTGCTCGGTAGCCGAATTTATTTTCTTCCTGCAGTTTCCCAGGGGGAGTTATTGCAGCACAGTGCTTCCGCTGATATAGGAATTATTCCTTATCCTCATATCGATCTGAACTCCTACTATTGCACTCCTAATAAGCTTTTCGAGTTTATTCAAGCTGGACTTCCCATACTTGCCAACGACTCTCCTGAGTTGAATCGTTTCGTTAAATTGAATGGATTTGGGTATTCTGCAAAAATGGATAGTGCGTTGGATATCGCTAAAGCCATTGACATGGCATTCAGAATGAATAACGGCGTTGAATGGCGTGAGAATATCAAAAGAAAAAGAAACGATCTCGCCTGGAAGTTGCAGGATAATATCTACTCCTTCGAGATGGCAAAAATATTCGATACCCTTAAATTTTCGAATATTTCAGATTTGGGAAAAGATTTTTAATGTTGAAAAAATGCGTTGCTCTTTATTTATTTTTTGTTCTCGGTGTCGCGCAATCCGATGTCGTTGAAAAAATAAATGAATTACAAACAAATGTTGCCCAGGCAAAGCATCAGGTTGATGTAAAAGGTATTCCTTTGTTGAATATCGGTGGAGTTGGGGTAGTGAATCATCCGGCGTGGACTGCACTCTACGCATTGGCTTATGCTGGTGTGGAATTTTATGAGCCCATGCTTGGTCTTAAAAAGGATGAGGCAAAATTTACGGCTTCCATCGAGTGGTTGAAGAATAACCTCGTAATCAACAAGCAAGGACAATGGGTCTGGATCTATCATTTTGACAACACCTACAACGATGTCAACATAAAGGCTCCTTGGAGTAGTGCATTTGCTCAGGCCGTAGGCATTCAGGCTTTGCTGGCGAGCTGGAAGCAGGATGGAGACAAGCAGAGTCTCGCTTTGGCAGAAAAAGCTGCAGAATCTCTTTTTGTTCCTCCAGAAAAAGGTGGTTTTCTGTTTTCCAGTGGAAAAGATGTATGGTTCGAAGAAATACCATCGCCCTCGGATAATCCCTCGCATATTCTTAATGGGCATATGCGGGCGCTCCTTGCGCTGGGAGAGTTGGGTGCAGTAACTGGTGAGGAAAAATACAAGCGCTGGTTTGAAAAAGGGGCCGAATCTTTGCTGAAATGGCTTCCCTTGTTTGATACTGGATATTGGTTTCGCTACGATCTGAACCCTAGAAAGAACGAGCTCTTGTACAGATTCGCAAATCCGTACGGTTTTGCCAATCCTGCTTTGGCGATTGATCGTATTGTTTTGCGTGATCCACTTTCGGGTATGGAGTCTGTATTGGATGTAGGGTCTGAAAACGACGCGGAAGGTCCTTTGCGTATAGCTGGAAACGATTGGGGGGCACGGGAGTCCATTGACGGTCGCTCTGTGCGACGATTAAAGCCTGTTCAGGTTGCACGTGATATGACTGGCAGGGGTGGGGGAATGCTTGCTCCTCATTCGTATTTTTATTTGTCCTTGCCAGGAGAGTGGAAAGACAATCTTCGATCAAAGCGCTTTGAGCTTTCTATTGAATACTTTGATGAAGCTCCTGCCAATCTAGAGGTGCAAACTCGCGCGATTTCATCGGGTGGAGATAACTTCAAGCCGCTACGAGATGGTGATTTGCTGATATCAGGGGGGAAAGAGTGGCGAAAATGGAATGTGGAAATAAATCCCAGGGATCTCGGGTACTGGGTAGGAGAGCTCTACGCGAAAAAGCATTTCGACTATCTTTCCACTCTGTCCAAGATGGATCGCCGTTTTTTACCGTGGGAGAATTCTGCGAAATTTTATCTGGAAAATATTCGCGATGGAGCTGACTACAACACTGTAAACCCGAAAAAGAAGGTGTTGCCAAGGCAAACACCTATGCTGCCATTATTATCCTTTGATAAGGATGGTGTTTTGATGCAGCATTTGCCATCTACTGAATCAAAGTTTGATCAGACAGGTATTTACGATTTTTCTTCAGACAAAGGATCTCCTGTCTATTCTCCTTATATCATTGCGACGCAAGTGGTTGATGGTAACAATCCGGCTTGGGCGAGCGCGTTGATTCAGAAGAATGTGAAGATAAGGCGGTTGCCGGCGCTGAATTGGCTGACCAACAAAAAAAATCAGCAATGGAATGGAGATGCTGTTCTATACGCGTTTCCATTTGTCAATGTCTATAATGATGTGGAAACGAAAGCGCCCTGGCCATCCGCTTTCAGTCAGGCGTATATTCTCAAGGCTTTTGATTATGCCCGCAGAAATTTGGGTGATTCTGAGCAATTGAGGAAAATAAGCAAATCTGCCGCTTTGGCGTATTTCGTGTCAGTAGATAAAGGTGGAATTTCGGCACTCAACAAAAATGGCTTTCGATTTTTTGAAGAAGTACCAAATTCAACGCATGTGTTGAACGCGCACATCGCGAGTATCAATGCGCTATCTGATACTGCTAATCATTTGAATGACGCTACTGTCAGGGAGCTTGCTAATCAAGGTGTAGATGCAATAAGAAATGAACTTTATCTATTTGATAGTGGATACTGGTTGCGTTATGATCTGAATCCTAGAAAGAATTTGCTATTTCAGATTGACTGGGTAAATGGGGAAAAATCCCCTCTTGTCGAATCCATCAGTCTGGAGGCTCCCCAGTTCTCCAAAAAGGTCAAGTTATTAATGGGGGGTGACAAGGCTTTTGATGGTGAATCGAGAATTGCCGGGCTTGAATGGTCTCCGGTCCAATCCGTGGATGGAAATCTGGGTCGTTCATTCAGCAATGGATATGCATTGCGACGCGATGCAGTCAAAGGGGGTACCAGGCATAACGTTTATGCGTTCATGCAATTGCCAATTGCGGATTTTGTTGATTATTTTGAAGTAAAGTCACATCGATTGGTCATACGATATAAAGATGTGGCGCCTGGCCAGTTCTTGATCAAACTGCAAGCTGTGAATGAAGGAAATTTTCTTGATTTTGTTCCTTTGCGGAATGCCTTGCTTACAACAATTGGTGATCAGAAATGGAAGAGCGCGGTTGTCGAGGTTCGGCCTCAGGATATGGGGTGGTTTAAAGGGAAAGACTACCAGTCTTATGAGACGACTCAGCTGGAACTGATCGCCAAGCTCACTGGAGATTGGTTTTTCAGTCAGTATGCCCAACGTCAGAAGTATTTTCTGAACATGAAGGAGAATGGGAAAACGGTAATTTTTGAACCTGTCTCTTTGGATCAGGTCAAAGAAATTAAGCTCTCTGTGGTTAATTCCTCCAAGACTTATCCCGGATTTGGCTTCGATAATTCAATTGACGGAAATCCTGACAATAATTATGTTGCGGGACTAGAGAATGAGAGGTTGGCCTATGTGGACCTGAAGCTGGAGGAAAGTGCCCAACCCCGAGAGCTCAGGATTTTGTGGGAAAGTGGGAGTAATTATTCGCGCCACGTAAAGGTGTATGCATGGCGTGATGCTGGAGAAGAACCAAAAATAATTGGTGAGACGAATAATGCATCGGGAATAGTTTCAATAATTAAGCTGGAGCCTCAGGATAAGATTGATTATATCCGCGTGGAGTTTTCCGGTTTCTACGGTCAATCTAGAGTTTTGTTGAGAGAAATGGAATTTCACTGATGAAAGACGCTTTTTATCTGGCGGCAAACCTCGTGCAAGCTAAGCGCCGGAAATTCCTGCTTTCCTTGGGCTGGAGTACTGCTGGTTTTCTCGTAGGTTGCGGTGGCGGTGGCAATAGTCAAGATGAGCCCCCAGGATCCTCGGGTAATCTCCCAGAACTAGTGCCTTCTCCAGAGGGCGATGCCATTTTTCTGACGGGGGATGATCCCAGCAATCCTCTCCATATTTTCTTGACCCCCATCACTAGGAGAATTCAAGTCTTGGCGGAAGATCTGGGTAAAGGTGCAGTTTCTGTTTTTGAGAAGATAGATCGTTTCATTTCCTATATAGATGGATTTGACGTTGGAAACGCGTCATCTCCAGATCCTGATGCTACCGTTTTGGAGAGAATCGGGGCATGTGGCACCTATACGGGCGTTTTATTGGCGTTGACACGGTGCATTGGTATTCCCGGGAGATATGTCAATTTTTATAATTGGCCTGTGAATAACGGACATACAGTTGCTGAGTTGTTTATTAACGGTCGTTGGATGCTTTTCGACCCTACTTATCATCTTTATTACTCAGAGGCGGGGCGTGCGGGTGACTATCCTCTGTCCTATGAAGAAATCCTGCATCGATATAGAACCAATCTACCCGTCGTCAGAGTTGGACAAAACACCAGAGATGGGTTGAATGAATTTTCCGGCGTGAATCTATACACCAATGCGAGTCCTCAGGGCGTAATCGGTCCGGATCATCCCCTGGCCTTCCCTCTGAGACTGCATGCCCAGGACAAGCCTATCATAGGCTCTAGCGATTTCCCGCTCTTCAACCAGGGGGCCGAATATTTGGGCGCAGCAGGTGTCAATATCGAGCAATCCTGGGATCTGTCCGGCTTGGAGATCGGTCGAGAATATAAATTCTGTATCATCGCTGACTGGCTTGGTGGCTATATTAATGCTGATGATTATTTATTCGATTTCTCTTATGAATTAAAATCGGCAATTGATTTGAATAGTCCGAAATCTTATTTCGACTTTAAGAATGACGATGTGTCTCCATTTGAGCTGAAGTTTATGGCCCAACAGGAGAATGTCGTACTAAATATAAAACATCCTTATCGTGGTCCTCAGTTTCGCTACTTGATTGTTTCGGAATACAAGTTGCTCGCCGGAGATTCTTGAGAGAGAATTTTGAATTTTTTGATTTTGAGTGTCGTGTGTTTATACGCCAATACCTTGTTGTGGTTATATATTTAATATAGTTAAGCAGAGTCTATGTGTGGAATAGCTGGAATAGTATCTTTTGCTAATACTGATATAGCTGTCGGCCTGAAAAACATGATGCATGCCATGCGGCATCGAGGACCTGACGGTGATGGGCTATGGTTGGATGATCGACTGCCCGTCGGGTTGGGGCACGTCCGCTTGGCGATCATTGATCCTGAGCATGGGAAACAACCCATGGTCACGGAGAGCGGTCGCTTCATCATATCTTTCAACGGTGCTATATACAACTATCTTGAGTTGAGGCGTGAGCTGCTTGGCAAAGGCTATCCTATCCATAGCTACTCTGACACCGAGGTGCTGCTCTATGCATACTGCCACTGGGGTGAGGCGCTGGTTGACCGTTTGGTAGGCATGTTTGCCTTTGCCATCTGGGATCGGCAGGAGCAGAGGATGTTCTGCGCCAGAGACAGGATAGGTATCAAGCCCTTTTACTATAAATTTGATAGAAATCGCCTGCTTTTTGCTTCTGAGATAAAAGCCATACTCGCGGATGATTCCGTACGCGCGGAAGCAAATCCCCAAGGTCTGCAAGACTATCTGACTTTCCAGTTCTGTCTGGATCAGAAGACGATGTTTAAAGGCATTGACAAGCTGGAGCCTGGGCATTGTCTATCCGCTTGGTACGATGGCAAATCTCTCAAAGTGCAGACCCGACAATATTGGGATCTTAATTATCATATTGATGAGACGCATGACGAGCGTTATTTCGTTGATACATTGGCTGGATTGATTGATGATTCAATCCGTCTTCACATGCGTTCCGATGTGCCCTTGGGTGCACATCTGTCCGGTGGACTCGATTCCAGCGCAGTTGTATGCCTGGCTTCCAGAATGATTGGTGGAGAGTCGATGAACACTTTTACCGGTGCGTTCAGCGAAGGGCCTCAGTTTGATGAGACGAAGTACGCCAAGGAGGTCGCTGCCTTCTCTGGTGCAAGATATAACGAAATCTATATCCCCGCAGGACGCGAGTTGGAGGATGTATTGCCGCGTCTCATGTACTACATGGATGAGCCTCTGGCAGGGCCGGGCGTGATTCCGCAGTACTACGTATCTCGACTGGCAAGTGAACATGTCAAGGTTGTCATGGGAGGGCAGGGAGGCGACGAACTATTTATTGGCTATGCTAGATACATGGCCGCGTATTTGGAGAAATGTCTGTCCGGTGCGATTTATCAGACCGCCAATGAAAATCGCTATGCGGTATCTCTGGAGTCAATCGTTCCCAATCTACCGTTGCTGAACACCTATCAGCCCATGCTCCAGATGCTATGGCGTGATGGTCTGTTCGGTCCCAGAGATGAGCGTTATTTTCGCCTGATTGATCGTAGCGAAGGCATGAGCCAGCTCATCAATCCTGAGTGCCTGAAATCTGATAATGGTTATTCGTCTTTTGATGCATTCCAGAGGATTTTCAATCGGGAGGGTATGCACTCCTTGGTCAACCAGATGACCTACTTTGACCTAAAGGGGTCTCTTCCCGCGCTGCTCCATGTGGAAGATCGAACCAGCATGGCTGCTTCCATAGAGTCACGCGTTCCGCTGCTCGATCATCGTATCGTGGAGTTCATGGCCACCATTCCGCCGAACATCAAGTTTGCAGGTGGTCAGATGAAACATATATTTAAGGAGGCGGTCCGAAGCTCTTTGCCCAAAGCAATATTTGAGCGTAAGGATAAAATGGGTTTTCCAACGCCTTTGAATCAATGGACGAAGGGAGCAGCCAAGGGCTTTGTCAGGGATGTTCTGCTATCGGAGCGAGCCAGGGGGCGAGGCCTTTTCAACGTTGCTGCTGTGGAAAATGCTCTGAGCAATGAGCGAGAATTTGGTCGGGTCGTCTGGGGGCTGCTGTGTATGGAGCTTTGGCATCGCATCTTCATTGATGGCGACATGCATGTCAGCGGTATCTAAAATCTGCTGCTTGGCATTCTGCGAGAATATTTGCCGTGGATTTTCATGGGCTCGGGATGGGAATTTGGAATGAATAGTTCATTGGATGAAAATATGGCAACCAGCGGGCTGGCGCCGGGTTGTGTTTTTCATCCCGGGTTTACCGCAATGGCGCCCGGCCCAGTGAGGGTGGCATGGCTTGGCCTTGCTACGGCAGAGCATGGGCACGATTCCGATGAGCTTCGTTCCGCAGGCATCTTTCAAGCTGGTTCCAGGTTCGCCGTGACGGTATTCGATGACCCGCTTTTCTTTGACCCCAAGAAAGCACAGCCAAGATTCGATATTTTGTTGGTGGCGGGCGCTGCGCTTTCCGAGCCTAGATATCAGGAGTTATGTATTGCATCGGGCCTGCCCGTGCTAGTCTTGGGGAATTGGTGCATTGATGCAGGACATGCAACGTTTTATAGTATCGATGAACCACTTCCCTTTCAGGCCGGTGCGGTCGAACGTTTGGATCGTCGGCTGGAGGAGGTGCTGCAGTCTCGCAGTGATTGGCCTGACACCAGAGCGGTCACCCAGGCAGGCCAAAATATCCTGATCCTGGTTCCCCATAGGCCCAAGCAGGACCCTCGTCTAAGCTGGATAGCGGCCGGAGCGCCATCGCCACTGCGCGTGCATCAGCTGGGGGTGCATCCGGCGCACGACAATAAGATTGAGCAGGCCTTCGATGCCAGAGAAGGGCTAGTGTCCTCTGTACCCACGCAGGCCTATCGGCAGGGTGAGGCTGTTCTGTGGGGAACCAGGTGCGGTGCCAATGCGGGCGCGCAAGCTGCGGTGGGCCAGCTGCTCTGGATGGAAAGCGCCTTGGCGCTGCCTGAAGAAGCATATCTGAGCGCGGTCGGTGCATGGGGCATAGGCGAGCGTGCATTGATTTTGCGCGATCTTTTTCGTTACTTTCTGAATGTTTCAGCGACCCTGGTACGTGAGGCCAGCCGTTTGCGCGGGGTCGACTGCGTCATTGCCGCAGACCTTCCGACCCTACCCGCCGCGCTGATGCTGGGTGCCATTTTCAAGGCCAAGGTGGTCTTCGATGCACATGAGTACTGGCCTGAGGCGGATCTGGGCGCGGCGGATTTCGAGATCCAGTTCTGGGACCGCGTCGAGCGCCTGCTACTCCCGCATGCCGACCTGAGGTTCACGGTTTCAACGGGACTGGCCCGGGTGATGGAGGCCAGCTACGGGGTCCCTTTCGGCGTTCTGCCGAATGCAGAACCAAAGTCGGAGCAGCAGAGGATGGTGGAGCACAAGCTGGACGGCGTCTGCGATTTCCTATTTCAGGGCGGATTTGCCAGAGGCAGAGGGATAGAGTTGCTGATCGACGCGTGGCCCGATGTTGCGGAGGGTGCCCACCTGCATTTGAGGGGGCCTCTGGGAGATTGGCGGGATCAGATGCTGGCCAGGGCAGCGGCGACGGGGCTGTTGAACAAAAGAATATTCTTCCCACTTCCCGTTGACGAGTCCGAGCTGGTGGATGCGGCGGCACGCGCCCACGTGGGGCTGATTCCTTACGAGCCCCATGGTGCCAATCACCAGCATTGCTGTCCTAACAAGATGTCGCAGTACATGGCTGCAGGCCTGCCCATGCTGGCCAATGAAACCTCCTATGTGGGCGAAGTGATTCGGCGCGCGGACGCGGGCCTGGTCGTGGACTTCCGGGACCGGAAGGCGTTGGCAAGAGCCGTGAATCTACTGGCCAGCGACCCGGTCGCGCGCGAACGGTTCGCGCGCAACAGCGCAGACCACTCCCTGTCCACATTCCACTGGGAGGCCGTTAGCGTGGACTTTTACCGGGCCCTGGGCGGCTTGCTGGCCGGCAGGCCGAGCAGGCCGTTGCAATGGTTTGGGCCAGGGCGTGGCGTGGCGGATGACGTGAGCGTGACGGAGTTCGACACCTCCAGGCAGCTCAGCCCCGGGCTAAGGTCTCTGCTGCTTCACGTAGGCCATGTCGTATGGGCGAATACGCCGCTACCGCTGCGTCGCCGCTTGAAGCCATTCGCCGACATGGTGTGGCGTCGTTTGCAAGGGATCTGACATGGCCTCGTTGATTCACGCTGCGTTGGCGTACGGGATGCCTGCGGTCGGCTTGGCGCGAGCGCGAGGCGGCCTGCGGGCCAAGCGGTATCCTGAGAGTGCACGCATGCGCTGCGGCAGCAGTGAACGGAACGAGGTAGGTCTGCGATGTGTGGAATAGCGGGGAGCTTCTCCTGCGGATGCGACACCACGGTGCGGGTTGCCACCGCCTTGGACCTGCTTGCGCACCGTGGACCCAATGATCGCGGTCTCGAGGCTGTGGCGGTAGAGGCCGGGCAGGTAGTCTTGGGGCAGACGCGTCTAAGCGTCATAGATCTCAGCGAACAGGCCCATCAGCCCATGCGCAGCGAGGACGGACGCTTTTTGCTGGCTTTCAATGGCGAAATTTACAACTACCGCGAATTGCGGGCGCTGCTGCAGTCCGGCGGGCGCTGCTTTCGCTCCAACTCCGATACGGAGGTGCTGCTTCAGGCGTGGGAAGTCTGGGGCGAAGCCGCGCTGTCACGATTCGTGGGGATGTTCGCCTTCGTGCTCCTGGATCGCGAGACAGGCCTGCTGCACGGTGCGCGCGATGCATTCGGCATCAAGCCGCTGTACTACTGCACGGATGCCGAGGGCTTTGGCTTTGCTTCGGAACTACCGGCCTTGCTGGCGCTTGGTGAGAACGGGAGCCATGACCTGGACTGGCAGGTGGCCTACGATTATCTGACCCATGGCAGTTACGACACAGGTGAGCGCACCTTCTTTCAGGATGTGCGCGCGGTGCCGCCCGGCCACCACTTTTGCTACGACGTTTCCCGGCGCCGCTTCACGTTGAAGTCCTGGTGGCAGCCGAAGGTCACCCCCGTGCGACGCCTTGGCTTCGAGGAGGCCGCGCAGGAGTTCAAGCGCCTGCTGCTCGACAGCGTGCGCCTGCATCTGCACAGCGACGTGCCCCTGGGCGCCGCGCTCTCCGGCGGCCTCGACTCTTCGGCCATCGTCGCCTGCATGAGACATCTGGAGCCTGATGCCCCGCTGCACACCTTCAGCTTCATTGCTTCGGGCAGCGCTGTGTCGGAAGAGCGTTGGATCGACCTCGTGAATGACCGGGCAGGCACCGTGGCCCACAAACTGGAGATTGCTCCGCTGGAACTCGCAGCGGACCTCGACGACATGATCGCGGCGCAGGGCGAGCCTTTCGGTAGCACCAGCATTTATGCGCAGTATCGCGTGTTCCGGCTGGCGCGCGAGCGAGGCATGGTCGTAACGCTGGATGGACAAGGCGCCGACGAGCTCTGTGGCGGTTATGTTGGATATCCGGGGCCGCGCGTGCGCAGCCTGGTGGAGCAAGGGCATTGGGGCCAGGCGGTGGCATTCCTGAGGGATTGGGGGCGGTGGCCTGGGCGAACGCCATTGGATGGACTCAAGGCTGCCGTGGCCGAGTTCACGGGTGATGGCGCCTACCAGTTGTTGAGGCGGTTCAATGGCGCCCAGGCGACGCCTTCCTGGCTCGACGGCCCTGTGCTGCACGAAGCTGGTGTGTCTCTGCGCTTTCCGCGGCCACGCTCCAGCGCGACGGCGCCGGGCCGACGCATGAACGCTGAGCTGGCGCGTTCGCTGCATGGCCTTGGCCTGCAGGGGCTGCTGCGCCACGGCGACCGCAATTCCATGCGGTTTTCCGTGGAAAGCCGGGTCCCATTCCTGACCACGGCGCTTGCGGACTTTCTGCTGACCTTGCCCGAAGAGTATTTGGTGGCGCCCAATGGGGAGACCAAGCATTTGCTCAGGCGTGCCATGAGGGGACTGGTCCCGGATGAGGTTTTGAATCGTCGCGACAAGATCGGCTTCGCCACACCCGAGAAGGACTGGCTGATGCAGATGGCACCTCAGGTGCGGGAATGGCTGCGCCAGCCGCTGAACCTGCCTTTCCTGCGCCAGGACGAGATCCTGAAGGCCTTCGACCAGGTCGTGGCCGGCCAGCGGCCCTTCAGCTGGCAGGTCTGGCGCTGGATCAACTTCACGCGCTGGTACGCGCGCCAGTTCGGGGGCTGATGCCATGGCGCGCCTGCTGCTGCTGTCCCTGTCGCCCATTGTTTCGGACCCACGCGTCATGCGCCAGATCCAGGCTTTGGGCCAGGAGCACGAGCTTCATGTGCTGGGCTTTGGCCCCCGGCCAGCAGGTGTCCACGCCTTCGAAGCGATACGCCAGGCGGGAGGCCGCGCATGGTCCACCGCGGCCAATGCCGTCCTGCTGGCGGCGCGCCGTCACCACTGGTATTACTGGCACCATGCCCAGGTTCGCGCGCTGATGCATGCTGCACAGAGTCTGCCAGTCAACGGCTTCGATCTGGTGCTCGCCAACGATGTGATGGCCTTGCCGGCCGCGCTGAAGCTGGCGCGGGGTGCTCCTGTCTGGCTGGATGCCCACGAATATGCGCCACGTGAATTTGAAGACAGGACGGCATGGCGCTTGCTGCTGGGACCTTTCTTCGACGCCGTGTGCCGGAGCGAGCTGGGGCGCGTGGCGCGCATGAGTACGGTCTGTGATGGCATCGCGCAAGAGTACGCAATGCGCTACGGGCTGCCGGTGGCAGTCATGCCCAACTGCCCCGAGCCCATGGACTTGCCCGTGCGTCCTGTGGCCGACGGCTCGATACGCATGATCCATCATGGCGCGGCCATCGCCTCGCGCCGCATCGAAGTCATGATCGATCTCATGCGGCAACTGGACCAGCGCTTCTCCCTTGATTTGATGCTGGTCGGGCAGGATCCGGCCTATATGGCGTTGCTGCGTCGAAGGGCGCAGGAGCAGCCGCGCATCCGCTTCGTGGAGCCCGTGGCCATGTCGGAGATCGCGGCACGCACCAATGGCTATGACATCGGTCTGTTCCTGCTGCCCCCCGTCAATTTCAATTACCTGAACGCCTTGCCGAACAAATTCTTCGAATTCATGCAGGCACGTCTGGCGATCGCCATCGGTCCGTCACCGCAGATGCAAGCCCTGGTCGACGCGCATGGCTGTGGCGTGGTGGCACCCGGTTTCGAGCCTGCCGATCTGGCGGGCGTGCTCAATGCGCTCACGTGTGAGCAGGTGCAGGCCATGAAGCAGGCCTCCGATCGGGCCGCGAAGCGCTGGAACGCCGAGGCCACGCGCGCCTGGCTGCGGGCCGAGGTCAACGCGCTGCTCGAGGGCTGGCGGCCGTGCGTGGATGCGGCAAGCACCGGTGAAGGACCCTGAAATGCAGGCCATCCTTTTCGGTACCCAGTCTTTCATCGACGGCGGCACTAAGGTCGGCATCCAGTACCTGGCCCAGGCGCTGGCCGTGGCGGGCTGGCGCGTGGACTATGTGCCCACTCTGTCATCGCCCCTGGACCTTGTCGGCCGTCAGCGCCATGCGCGCCTGCGCCGTGCATGGGGCGGCGGGGGCATTGCCCGGGAGATTTCTCCAGGGTTGACTGAGTGGACCGCCAAGGCACCGTTTCCTGCGCACCACTTGTTTCTGCGATTCGCATGGCAGACTAGTCTCTATGGCAGCCTGCTGCCGGCACGGTTGCGCCGCACCCGCTATGACCTGTGCCTGGCTGATGTCGCGCCCAATATGCTGGCGCAGGGCAGGATCGTTGCGCGCGTGCGTGTCTGCCGGCTCAATGACTGGCCGCAGGGCTTCGCCAGGGATTTGCATCCGGTGGCGCTGAAGGCCCTGGAGGACGGGCTGCGTGGACCGGGCTTCGACGAGGTATGGGCCGTCTCCAAGCCGCTGCAGGAATATGCTCTCGAGCTTCATCCGGGAATGTCAGTTCCGTACATACCTAACGGGGTGGAAGCGCGGCTGTTGGAGCTGGCGTGGCCTAATAAGGCTCGGTTGCCACGCAGCGCCGTGTATGTGGGCGCCATGACGGCTTGGCTGGATAAGGGCTTGCTGGCTGCAGTAGCGCGGCGCATGCCTGGCTGGCGTTTCGACATCTATGGCCCCGGTGCCATTCCGCGACCCGAGGATCCTCCAAATCTGCGCTGGCACGGCAGCGTTTCGCGCGATGTGCTGGCGCAGCTGCTGCCGCGCTATGAGGTCGGCCTTATCCCCTTCCAGGATACGGACGGGCGCATGCGCTACGTGGAGAGGCCGCTGAAGTTCTATGAATACGTGGCGGCCGGTCTCGGCGTGGCGAGTACCGATTTCGGCGCTCTGCGTGTGGGCATGGGAGAGCTGGCTCGCTACGGCAATGGAGCATCGGGCTTCGCGCAGGCCATAGAGCAGGCACGTGCCGAGGCGCAGGCTCGTCCCCATGGGTATGCTCAGGAGTTCGTGCGCGAGCATGCCTGGGAGAAGCGTATCCAAGCCATGCTGGCCCGCTTGGAGGCATTGTTGGCATGACGAAACGGACTGAAGGCGGACATTTCCTGCTCTACGATTTCATGCAAGTCGCGGGTGGCGCGGAGCGCGTCACCCTGATGCTGGCAGAGGCATTGCCTGGCTTCGAAACCCTGGTGAGCCGCTGTTATGCGCAGGCTATGCCGCTGCTAGAAGGGTCACAGGTGCGCGTGCGCGAGTTGCGCGGCGGCTGGTCGGCCTGGTTGCCGCGTATACCTGAAAGCATGTGGTGCTTTCGCTTTCGATCGCAGTGCCTGCGCGATGCACAACAGGTGGTCTACAGCGGCTTTTATGCTCCTTTCGCGGTTCACCAGCAGCGCGGCGGGCTGCGCCTGTACTACTGCCATACGATTCCTCGCTTTGCCTACGATCTCTACGAAAGCACGCTGGCGCAGTTTCCGGCGCCCTTGCGCCCGCTATACAGGCTATTCGTCTGGTGGTTCCGCAGGCGCTACGAGAAGGCCATAGGCCGCATGGACCGCATTATTGTGAACTCCGAGAATGTGCGCCAGCGTTTGCGGCGCTACACAGGACTGGATGCCACAGTTGTCTATCCGCCTGTAGCCACAGAAAGTTTCAGGCCATTGGATGACGCAGGCTACTACCTGTCCACCGCGCGGCTGGTGCTCAACAAGCGCGTCGACATCATCGTGCGTGCTTTTTTGCGTATGCCGCAGCGGCGGTTGGTGGTGTTATCGGGTGGCGCAGAGCTTGGGCGCCTGAAGGCGCTGGCAGCAGGTGCTGCGAACATCGAATTCACAGGCTGGCAAACTGATGAGCAACTGCGCCTTTGGGTGGGGCGGGCTCGGGCGGTGGTCTACTTGCCTGTGGACGAAGACTTCGGTATGTCGCCGGTAGAGGCTATGGCAGCCGGAAAACCAGTCATAGGAGTGGCACAGGGAGGGCTGCTGGAAACCGTGGTCCAAGGCCAGACGGGCATTCTGGTCGCCGAACCGCCCACGCCGGAGTCCGTAATGGCTGCAGTGGATGACTTGGAGTATATGCACGGGCCTGAGGTGTCCCGGGTCTGCATGGACCGGGCTCGGCAGTTCACACAAACCCGATTCGTGGAGAGCATGCGTGCGGCGCTAGATCTGCCCAGCGTGCCGGTTTAGTCGCCGGATCTGGCGCGCAGGTGAGCCACCCCAAGCAGAGTAGATACAGCCACATAGCGCAGCGCATGGGCCCAGGATTGGAACATCTTTGAGCGGTCTGGCTTGGCGGTGTGAAGAGGCAGGGCTATCTCGGCAATTCGCAATTGTGCACGGCGCATGAGCAAGAGCGTACCGATATCCTGGTAGTCGAGCAGCGTTGCATCGGCCGAGGCCGCGATGCGCATGGCGCTGCGGTTGTAGACGCGAAAGCCCGAGACAAAGTCGCGCAACGCAAAGCCGGTGACCCAACGAAACCATTGCCAGGCCATGCGCCGCACCCGGCTGTGGCGGGCTTCGAAGTAGCCCACCACCACGTCGGCAGCCCCTCTGGCAGAGAGCAGTGTCGGTATTTCCTCGGCTTCGTAGCGCCCATCGGCATCGATAGTGATCACCGTCTCAAAGCCTTGGGCTAATGCATGGCGTATGCCGGTTTGCAAGCTGCCCCAGGTGGTCATGGCTAGCAGGGGGCGCATGACCTGCGCACCACTTTGTTCGGCAAGGTGACAGGTGGCATCCGTGCTGCGGTTGTCGACCACGACAACAGTGGCATCCACCAGCGAGTGCACTCGGTGCACGAGCTCGGTGATGCTCGCTTCGTGGTTGCGCGTGGAAATCACCACCATGAGATGGCGTCCTGTTTCCTCGACTGTGCGCTCCGGCAGTAGACCGGGCGCCATCGAGCGGTAGTGCCGGGCCATGGCGCGTTCGCAGGCCCCAATGCCGAAATAGCGTTGCAAGGCCTTGGGGCCACTGCGGCTCAGTCGTTCGCGCAGCGCACCGTCATGCTGCAGTCGTGCGATGGCACTGCGCCAAGCGTCGATGTCTTCAAAAGGCACGTGCAGCCCACAGCGGGCCTGTGCAACTACCCAGGGCATACCTGAACCGGGAAGATCGGTCACGATGCAGGGACGTTGGTGCAGCATGGCCTCCAGCAGCACAATGCCAAAGGCCTCAGTGCGCTCACGCGAAGCTAGACAGAAGATGTCGCACCCTGCAAACAAGGCATGTTTTTCCTCGTCCGACACCGAGCCCACCAGTCGCACACGGGCCTGTCTGCCCTCAGGAGTGCATTGGCGTATCAGCTCTTCAAGGGATGCACGCAGCTCGCCTTCTCCCGCAATCAGCAACTCCACGCCAGGCATGGCCGAGACGGCTCGGATCAAGGTCTCGAAGCCTTTGTAGTAGGTCAACCGGCCGATGGACAACAGGCGCAGCCGGGTGTCGGGGCGCCAGCCTTGTCCGTGCTGCAGCGATGCTGGTGCAGGAATGGTTTCGAGGTTCAGGCCCAGCGGAACGATCTCGCATTTGCTGCGCCAGGTGCGCAGTGCATTGCTGGCCTCAAGATAGGGCGGCGACGTGGCAAACACCTGCTGAGCGCGCTCCAACAGGGCCTGCTCGAACGGCCGGTACAGCATGTAGGCCAATGCCACGGACCACTTGATGTTGGACACCACCACATCGGAGTGCCAGTGGATGACCCAGGGCACGCGCCGCGCGATGGGTAGGGTAAGTGCCCAAAGCGCCGAGTTGTTGGGTAGGTGAAGGTGCAATACATCAGGCTGAACGCGCTCGATGGCCCGGCCCAGTGCGCTGCGAAAACCCATGGCCATGGGCGCATAGACCAGATTGAACTGCACGGGCACACGCTGCAGCCACGGTGGATCGTCTGGCTCCGGATCACCATGGACCAGGGCATGAGCATCGACACCCTGGCGTCGTTGCTCGTGTATCAGGTCGGCCAGAAAGACTTCCATGCCGCCCCGGTAGGGAGGGAAGAATTTGCCGACGTGAAGTATGCGCAGGGCCATGGCGGACAGCGCCTACTTCGTCGTCTGAGGCTTTGCGGTAGCCGGGCTCAGCTGATTGCGGACCTGCCGGTACTGCGGATTCTGTGGCTCCAGGCGTATTGCCTGATCCAGACTCTTCAGTGCTTCCGGCAGGTTGCCCAGGCCGTGATAGGCCATTGCACGCCCGTAGAAAGCAGGCGCGCTGGGGCTGCGAGCAACCAATGGTTCCAGCAGCTCTTTGGCTTGCGCACTATCACCCTGGCCGACAAGTGCCAGCCCCAATCCGACGATCAGGCGAGGGGCATTTGGCGAGGCCTGCAGCAGAGTTTGGAAGTCGTCGGCTGCAACTTTGTATTGCTGCGCACCTATGGCTGCCTCTGCGCGTTTCAGACGCAGGGTCTGCTCCATTTGCTTGGCGTTGGCACTGTCTTCGGTGGGCTCGCCCAGGGCGCGTGAGTATTCCTCGAATGCTGCACGCAACTGGCCTGTGGCCATCAACGTTTCTGCTTTTTGGTAGTACAGGGCCTGGCCCTTGAAGCCCTTGGCCTGGGCGGCAGAAAAGGCATTGAGTGCTTCTGGAAATTTCTTCTGCTGGGACAGCACGGCACCCATGTTGAACAGCGCATTGCCCCCCAGATCCCCAAGAGCATTGGCTGTAGCGAAGTCCTGCAGCGCCTGGTCGAGCATGCCCTTGTCTGAGTGCGCTGTTCCGACGTTCAGGAAGGCACGGCCGCGTCCCACGGCATTGGCGGGGGCTTTTTTGTCGATTTTTTCAGCGGCATCGGCCCATGAGGTGCCTACATCCTGAAGAGAGAGCACGCGCTCGAAAGCCAGGGCTCCGAACACCATGCCGATGACGATACCGACGATGTAGATGGTGCGTGGTTTGACCCCCGTCAGCGCAATGGCCGCCAATCCCGGAATGGCCACAGCCCACAGATAGCTGCGATACAGAACGAAGGGGTCTTGCAGCCAGACCGTGGCGAATTCGGTCGCATACCAGAGCAGGGGAAACAGGAGGCAGAGCGCGACCAGGCCAATGACACCGGGACGCCTGAGCACGGCCCAGATCGAGCAGGCCAGCAGGGCCAGGTAAGCGAGCGCGCCGGCTAGGTGCCAGATCGAGCCGAAGCCGAGAGGAAATGCCGGTCGCAGATCGATGGACATCCAGCCCGCATAGGGAACGATCCACAGAAAGCCATAGGCAAAGAAAAGGGCTGCCTCGTTGAGGATGCTCAGGGGATAGATCCGAGAGGTGATTCCGGGCCGAAGGGCTTCCAATTGCCTTGCATAGCCCTGGGATTGCTCATCGAAAATCTGGCCCACCAGACTGCCGAAGAAATGAAAGACGGCAGCCGAGGCAATGGCCAGCAGCATCAAGGCCACTCCCACAATGACCATGGCAGCCTTCAGGCCGGGGCGCCGCACAAAGATATAGAGCGGAACCACCATGGCGACTGTCAGAAAAGCATGCTCCTTGGACAGTACGGCAAGCACATAGCAGATCAATGCCGCGACATGCCACAGGACCCGCCCGCTCTGAAGCCCGCGCACAAAGGCCCAGCATGCCAGCACCGCGAAAAGCGTTGCCATGACGATGGAGCGCTGCACCAAGTATCCGACGGCGTAGACCGCGACCGGGTTCAGTGCAAAAAGGATCAGGCCCAGTTGCAAGGCTGCATCGCGCGACGCGAGGAAATGGGGCTGCTCCTCGATGTCATGCGGAAAGCGCGTCTGCGTCAGCAGGGCCTTGAACAGTGCATACAAAGCTGCCACGGTCGCGAGATGCAAGGCGATATTGAAGACGCGCTGCTTCCACCAGCCGGCTCCGAAAATCTGCTCGATCCAGACGAAGCTGCCATACGACAGCGTGCGCTGCTTGAAGTCCAATAGGCTGCCATAGTTGCCGAAAATCGTTCCATCCGTCAGACGCATATCGTCGAACAGCAGCCCGTTGTTCAGGCCGGGCAGATACACCCCCAATACGGCCAGCAAAAGAAGGGCACTGAACCAGTAAATCGCTTTGGAGGGGGCAGCCATTGCTTCTTGTCTTGTCTCGGATGTGGCGGGACTTGGAATGGTGGGCCGGGAAATGGCCGCTCTTGGGAAGAGCGCAGGCAGTTTACCAGCCGAGCAACCCGCTACCGCAGCCTGCTGCGCCGGTTTGACGTGAGTGTTGTGAGAAGGCTCGAGATGAAAAAAGCCCCATGCTGCGTCAGGCGCGGCATGGGGCCGGGAGGCCATCAGATGGGCGTGAACGCCCCTGGCATTTTGCTTACAGGCCGGCCGCAGCGCGCAGTACGGCTGCCTTGTCCGTCCGCTCCCAGGTGAACTCGGGCTCTTCACGGCCGAAGTGGCCGTAGGCGGCGGTCTTGCTGTAGATGGGGCGCAGCAGATCCAGCATCTGGATGATACCCTTGGGACGCAGGTCGAAGTGGGCGGCCACCAGCTTGGCGATCTCGGCGTCGGGGATGACGCCCGTGCCTTCGGTGTAGACCGTGATGTTCATCGGGCGTGCCACGCCGATGGCGTAGGCCACCTGGATCTGGCACTGGCGCGCCAGGCCGGCGGCCACGATGTTCTTGGCCACGTAGCGTGCGGCGTAGGCGGCGCTGCGGTCCACCTTGGTCGGGTCCTTGCCGCTGAAGGCGCCGCCGCCATGGGGGCAGGCACCGCCGTAGGTGTCGACGATGATCTTGCGGCCGGTCAGGCCGCAATCGCCCTGGGGGCCGCCGACAACGAAGCGTCCCGTGGGGTTGATCAGGTACTTGGTGTCCTGCAGCCACCCGGAGGGCAGCACGGGCTTGATGATTTCCTCGATGATGGCTTCGGTGAAGCTGGCCTTCATCTTCGTGGCGGTTTCCGACTGGTCGGGGCTGTGCTGGGTGGACAGCACCACGGTGTCGATGCTGTGGGGCTTGCCGTCCACGTAGCGCATGGTCACCTGGCTTTTGGCGTCAGGACGCAGGAAGGGCAGGCGGCCGTCCTTGCGCAGCTGGGCCTGGCGCTCGACAAGGCGGTGCGCATAGTAGATGGGCGCGGGCATCAGCTCGGGCGTCTCGTCGCAGGCGTAGCCGAACATCAGGCCCTGGTCTCCGGCGCCGGTGTTGAGCTGGTCATCGCTGGCCTTGTCCACGCCCTGGGCGATGTCCTGGCTTTGCTTGTCGTAGGCCACGAGCACGGCGCAGCCCTTGTAGTCGATGCCGTAGTCGGTGTTGTCGTAGCCGATGCGCTTGATGGTGTCGCGTGCGACCTGGATGTAGTCGACGTTTGCGCCGGTGGTGATCTCACCTGCCAAAACCACCAGGCCCGTGTTGGTCAGCGTCTCGGCCGCCACGCGGCTGTACGGGTCTTGGGCGAAAATGGCGTCCAGGATCGCGTCAGAGATCTGGTCAGCCACCTTGTCCGGATGGCCTTCAGAGACGGATTCCGAGGTGAAAAGAAAGTCGTTCGCCATATGAATAAACTCCTTGGTTGCAGCTTTTTTGCTGGGCGCTGCCCAAGCTGCAGGAGCTCTGGCGAACGCTTTAGCAGAAATTGTTTAACGTCGCTCTGCAAGTTGCTCAGTTAACTCAGCGACACCCATCATTTTAATGCCATCCCTGTTCCGACTGTTTGCTGCACTGCCTTTGTGGCTATTGCACCCCCTTGGCGCGCTCATGGGCTGGGTGGCGTTCGCCGCTTCGGCCACGTACCGGCGCCGCTTTCTGGCCAACGCCCGGCAGGCCGGCTACGGCCTGGGCGCCGTGGCGCCGGCCGTGGGGCATGCGGGGCGCATGGTGGCGGAGCTGCCGCGCATGTGGATGGGCAGGCAGCCGAGCTGCGAGATGCACAACGAGGAATGCGTGCGCCGGGCCTACGCGGCCGGGCGCGGCATCATCTTTCTGACGCCGCACCTGGGCTGCTTCGAGCTGTCAGTGCAGCATGCAGCGCGGCAATGGTCGGCCGAGCACGGCGAGATCACCATTCTCTACCGCCCCGCGCGCCAGCCCTGGCTGGCCCGCGTCATGGAGACGGCGCGCAACCGCCCCGGCGTGCAGGCTGTGCCGACCACGCTGGCTGGCGTGCGCCAGATGATCAAGGCGCTGCGCAAGGGCTCGGCTGTGGGGCTGCTGCCAGACCAGGTTCCGCCCGAGGGGCAGGGCGTCTGGTCGCCGTTCTTCGGCCGCGATGCCTATACGATGACGCTGGCGGCGCGCCTGGCGTTGCAGACGGGGGCCGCGGTGATCGTGGCCCGTTGTGAGCGCTTGTCCTGGGGGCGGGGCTATGCGCTGTATCTTGAGGAGTTGCCCGTGCCCTTGTCCGAGAATCTGGAAGCTGCGGTGCAGCAGATCAACGAGGCGATGGAGCAGACCATCCGCCAATGCCCGCAGCAGTACCTGTGGGGTTATGCGCGCTACAAGCAGCCGCGCCGTGAAGCACCTGCCAACGAGGTGCATGCATGAGCGGGCGCATCGGCGTGTGGCTGATGCGGTCGCTGGCTTGGATGCCGCTGCCGTGGCTGCGGGGGCTGGGTGCGTTTCTGGGGCGTGTGCTGTTCGTGCTGGCGGCGCCGCGCCGCAAGGTGGCGCTGCGCAATCTTGCGCTGTGCTTTCCCGAGCTGACCGAGGCGCAGCGCGTGGAGCTGGCGCGCAGCAACTTCATCGTCTTTTGCCAGACCTGGCTGGACCGCAGCTGGCTGTGGGCCGCGCCGCGCGAGGTGGTGGCCGAGCGCGTGAAGCTGCAGGGCGCCGTGCATGAGCTCGATGGCGATACGCCCACCATCCTGTTCGCGCCGCATTTCTACAGCATGGATGCGGGTGGCCTGGCGCTGCCTCTGCACACCACGCGGCCCTTCACCTCGATTTTCTCCACCCACCCGGACCCTGCGGTCGATGAGTGGTTCATGTCAGGGCGCCAGCGCTTTGGCGACGTTCGCATGCTCAACCGCGCCGACGGGGTCAAGCCCATCATCTCCAGCCTGCGCAAGGGCGGGCTGCTGTACCTTTTGCCCGACATGGACTTCGGCCGCAACGACTCGGTCTTCGTGCCCTTCTTCGGCGTGAACGCGGCCACCATCCCCTCGCTGTCGCGCTTTGCACGCCTGGGCCGGGCAAAGGTGCTGGGCATGTACACGCGCATGACGCCCACGGGCTACGTGGCCGAGATCACGCCGGCCTGGACGGACTTTCCTACCGACGATGCCGAGGCCGACACGGCACGCATGAACCGCGAGCTGGAAGCGGCGATTCGCACCATGCCCGACCAGTACTACTGGGTGCACAGGCGCTTCAAGACCCGGCCCGAGGGCGAACCCTCGGTCTACTGAACGGGGCGGGACAGGAACTGCTCCAGCGCTTGCCGCACCGCATCGGGCTGCTCGTGCACGACCCAGTGCGAAGTGCCTGCCAGGTGCTGCACCGTCAGGCGCGGCACCCACGGCTCCAGACCTTCGACCAGGGCAGGCTGCAGCGCCGGGTCGCTGTCGCCCCAGAGCACATGCGTGGGCACGCCGATGTCCAGCATCTCGGGCGGCAGCCTCAGGTTGCGCAGTGCGTCGGCTGAGGCCGGATCTTCGGGCCGGGGCGGCACCAGGGGACTGGCGCCGTAGTAGTGGCAGGAGCCTTGCACGCCCAGGTCCCAGTGCTCGCGGTAGCGTTGCTGCAACTTCGGCGTGAGCCATCCGGGCAACTCGCCCTGCGGCGTGCGGAAAAATCCCAGCATGCGCTGCCAGTCGTTGTCGGCCAGCAGGGCGGGCGCGTCGGGGCGGCGCAGGAAATGCATGTACTGGCTTGCGGCCTGCTGCACGGGGTTGTCCAGCAACTCGCGCAGAAAGGCGCCTGGATGCGGGGCGTTGAGGATCATCAGCCGCTGCATCAGCCCGGGATGGCGATTGGCCAGACCCCAGGCCAGGGCACCGCCCCAGTCGTGGGCGATCACGCAGGCGGCTGGTGCGCCAGGGCTTTCGATGGCGATCAGCGCCGCCAGATCCTGCAGCAGGTGCTTGGCCTTGTACTGCTCCACGCCGGCCGGCTGGCTGGAGCGGCCAAAGCCCCGCAGATCGGGGGCGACGCAACGCCATTGCGTGCCGAACTGCTCCAGCATGCCTTCCCAGATGAAGCTGCCTTCGGGAAAGCCGTGCAGGAACAGCAGCAACGGCCGGCCGGGTTCGCCGCTGACGCGGCAGTGCAGATGGATGCCGTGAGGCAGCTCACGAATGCAGGTGGTCACCATGTTGCGCTCCTTGCGGGGCGCTGGCTACACGAGCGCCTCCGGGCGCTAATCTTGGGGGCTGTCGCTCTCGCCGGGCGTCGCGGCTGCGACGTCCGCCTGCGGTGCAGCGGCGGACGGCTGGGCCAGCCCTTCGGGATGGCTCCAGTGCCACAGCAGCTGGGCCACCTCGTCCACACCCTGCTTCTTCAGCGCGGAGAACATGCGCACCTCGCCACCGCCGGCATTGAGCCGCGTGATGGACAGCACCTTGGCCTGCTCGGCGCGCGTGAGCTTGTCGGCCTTGGTCAGCAGCACGAGGAACTTCAGGCCCTCCTGCACGCGCGGGCGCAGGGCATCGAGCAAGGCTTCGTCGAGTTCGGTCAGGCCCAGTCGCGGATCGCACAGCAGCACGATGCCCGTCAGGCTCTCGCGGCTGACCAGATAGTTCAGCATCACGCGCTGCCAGCGCTGCTTGTCCGTGCGCGACACGGCGGCGTAGCCGTAGCCGGGCAGATCGGCCAGCACGGCGTCGGTCACGCCCTGTTTGCCCAGGGAGAACAGGTTGATGTGCTGCGTGCGGCCGGGCTTCTTCGAGGCGAAGGCCAGCTGCTTTTGCTGCGTCAGCGTGTTGATGCAGGTGGACTTGCCGGCATTGGAGCGGCCCACGAACGCGATCTCGGGCACATCGACCTTGGGAAGATGGTGCAGTTGCGCAGCCGTCGTCAAAAAGCGCGTCGTGTGCATCCATCCCATGGCGAGCTTGGGATCGATCAGGGAGGAAGTGGGGGCGGCATCGGCAGCCGGCGCAGCAGGATTCATGGTGTGGTCAGTCTCTCGGGGCCTCATTGTAGGTTCCCCCATGATCCAGCGCCCCCCGCGGGCTATAGGCTGCGTTGCAGGCCGAGCGCATCGCCTGAAACCGGCGCGCCCCAGCGCCAGGGACAGCGAGGAAGGGCCGCCCCGCCCCGAGGCTGTCGTCCCCCTCCCGCGTAGCGAGAGAGGGGGAAGGCGCGCAGCGCCTCAGGGGGTGCCTAAACCTCCTCGCTCCAGCAAAACCCATCCCGCGCAATCATCGCGCTGGCCGCGCTGGGTCCCCAGCCGCCAGCCGCATAGCCGCGCGGCCCCGAGAGATCGTTGCGCCAGTGCTGCAGTATGGGTTCCACCCAGCGCCAGGCCTGTTCCTGCTCGTCGCTGCGCACGAACAGGTTCAGCCGCCCGGCGATCACGTCCAGCAGCAGGCGTTCGTAGGCGCCCACGCGCTTGGCGCCGAAGCGCTGGTCGAAGTCCAGGTTCAGGTGCACGGGGGCCAGCGAAGGCTCGGCCTGCTGCTGGGTGGCGCCCTGGGCCAGCAGGTGCAGTTCCAGGCCGTCCTTGGGTTGCAGGTTGATGACCAGCCGGTTGGCTTCGGACAGGGGCGAGCGGAAGATGGGATGGGGCACGGGCCGGAAGTTCACGACGATGCGCGCATCCCGTCCTGCCAGCCGCTTGCCGGTGCGGATGTAGAAGGGCACGCCGGCCCAGCGCCAGTTGCAGATCTCGGTGCGCAGGGCGACGAAGGTCTCGGTCTGGCTGCCGGCCGCCACGCCTTTCTCTTGCTGGTAGGCGGGCACGGGCTGGCCCTGGCTGGCGCCGGCCAGGTACTGGCCGCGCACCACGTGCTGGCTCAGGATTTCCGGCGTCCAGGGCTTGAGCGACTGCAGCACCTTGAGCTTTTCGTCGCGGATGGCGTGGGCCGAGGCGTTGATCGGCGGCTCCATGCCGATGGCGCACAGCAGTTGCAGGGCATGGTTTTGCACCATGTCGCGCAGCGCGCCGGTCTGGTCGTAGAAAGCGCCCCGGCTTTCCACGCCCAGTTCCTCGGCAATGGTGATCTGGATGTTGGCAATGGTCTCGCGCCGCCACAGCGGCTCGAACAGTGCGTTGCCGAAGCGCAGGGCCAGCAGGTTCTGGACCGAGGGCTTGCCCAGGTAGTGGTCTATGCGAAACACCTGCTCTTCGCGCAGGACCTTGCGCAGCGTGGCGTTGATGGCCTGGTTGGAGGCCAGGTCGTGGCCCAGCGGCTTTTCCAGCACCACGCGCGTCTGCGGGCCATTCAGGCCCACGGCGGCAATCTGCTCGCAGACCGTGGTGAACAGGCTGGGCGCAGTGGCCAGGTACATCACCACCGTCTCGGCGCCGCGCGTGTTCAGCGCCGTGGCCAGGCGCTCGTAGTCGGCGGGTTGCGACAGGTCCATGCGCAGGTAGTGCAGCAGGGCCGCGAAACGCGAGAACTCCTCTGGACTGGGGCGCTTGGACAGTTCCACCTTTTCGAAGCGACCCTGGATGAGCGCGCGGTACTGGTCGTCACTCAGATCATCGCGACCCACGCACAGGATGCGTCCCCCCTCGGGGAGGGTGCCGTGGCGGAACGCCTGGAACAGCGCGGGCATGAGCTTGCGCCATGCGAGATCACCCGTGCCACCGAACAAAACCAGATCGAAACCCATGCTGTCTCCACAAGTTGGTGCATCTATTTTGGTAACTTGGTTACCAAAATTTTGAAGAATCGGATAAATTATAGGAAGGTATTGAGGTTTTGTTCCAGAGATGTGTTGTCGATTTGGTAATCAGATTACTTTCATCCCATGCTGTCCGTCATTCCCCAGCCCCCGCGCTGCGACCATGCCACTGTCTGGACTGCGCTGCACCACCATGCCTTGGCCCTGCGCAAGGGCTTCGATCTGCGCCACGCCTTTGCGGATGATCCCGGCCGGTTCACGCACTTCAGCCAGGAGGCGCCACATTGTTTTGCAGACCTGTCCAAGAACCTCTGGGATGCCCCGGCCGAGGCGCTGCTGTTGCGTCTGGCGCGCGAGTGCGCAGTGGAGCAGCAGCGCGATGCCATGTTCGCCGGCGAGCACGTCAACGGCAGCGAGGGCCGTGCCGTGCTGCACGCGCTGCTGCGCTGCCCGCGCGGCGAGTCGCCGCCGGGCCTGGCATGGGCCCTGGCCCAGGTGCACGAAACGCTGGATGCCATGCTGGCCTATGCCGAGCGCGTGAGGGCCGATGCCGGCATCACCGATGTGGTGTGCATGGGCATCGGCGGATCGGGCCTGGGGCCGCAGATGGCCGTGCAGGCGCTGCAGGGAATGTGCGATGCACGGCGGCGCATGCACTTCGTCTCGAACGTGGATGGGCATGAGCTGCAATCGGTGCTCGATGGGCTGCAGCCGCGCAGCACGCTGTTCATCGTGGCCTCCAAGGTCTTCAACACGCAGGAGACGCTCACCAATGCGCGCAGCGCACTGCAATGGTTCCATGCGCAGGGCGGTGAAGATGTGGCGCGGCATTTCGTGGCGCTGACGACCAATGCCTCGGCGGCTGCGCAGATGGGCATCACCACCACTTTCGGTTTCTGGGACTGGGTGGGCGGTCGCTATTCGCTGTGGTCGGCGATCGGGCTGCCCGTGGCCCTCGCCGTGGGAGCTGCGGCATTCCGCGACCTGCTGGCCGGCGCGCATGCCATGGACCACCACTTCCGCACGGCACCGCTGCCGGCCAACCTGCCCGTGCGGCTGGGCCTGCTCGATGTCTGGAACCGCAATCTGCTGGGCTTTGCCAGCCGCTGCATTGCGCCCTACCACGCAGGCCTGCGGCGCCTGCCGGCCTATCTGCAGCAACTGGAGATGGAGAGCAATGGCAAGCGCGTGGACCGCCAGGGCCGGCCGCTGGCGCTGGGCTCAGCCCCCGTGCTCTGGGGCGAGCCGGGTACGGATGGGCAGCATGCCTTCTTCCAGATGCTGCACCAGGGGACGGACATTGTGCCGCTGGAGATCATCGCCGTGCAGCGGCCGTCGCACGGCCTGCAGGGCCACCATGAGCAACTGCTGGCCAACGCCCTGGCCCAGGCCCAGGCGTTGATGCAGGGGCGTTCCTGCGATGATGGTCATCGCCACTTCCCTGGCAACCGGCCCAGTACCTTCGTACTGCTGGATGCGCTCACGCCGGCGGCGCTGGGTGCGCTGATCGCCTTGCAGGAGCACCGCGTGTTCGTGGCGGGCACGCTGTGGGGCCTCAACAGCTTCGACCAATGGGGGGTGGAGCTGGGCAAGCTGCTGGCGCGCGACCTGCAGCAGCGCCTGGCCAGCGGGGATGTGGCGCAGCTCGATGCATCGACCGCAGGACTGCTGCAGCGCATGCGGGCCTGACGCCCCTGGCAACACGTTGCCGGGGCCGAGCAGACTCAGGCTTCGCGGAAGCTGTTCACCGGCAGTCCAGGCACATCGACACGGCACTCCATCAGTGCGCCGGCAGGCACCTGCGCCGATCGCTCCGGATCGGGCCGGCCGTGTCCGGCCGAGGTGATGTACAGCGTGCGCAGGTCCTCCCCCCCAAAGCAGACCATGGTGGGACAGCGCACGGGCGTGTCCAGGCGCTGCAGCACATCGCCCTCGGGGCTCAGTTGCAGCACGCAGCCGCCTTCATACATGGCCACCCAGTAGTTGCCCCGGACGTCGACGCTGGCGCCGTCGGGGCGGCCGCCATAGAGCCTGCCCTCGGCCTTGGGGGCGAAGGCCTTCCACAACGAGCGCGTGCCCAGCGTGCCGGAGTCCAGGTCGAAGGCAAAGCGGTCTATGCGGTGGGCTGGCGTGTCTGCCCAGTACATCCAGTCGTCATCGGGGCTGAATGCCAGGCCGTTGGCCGTGGTGCAGTCTCCTGCCATGCGCTGAACGGCGTAGCCTCCGGCGCCGTCCGCACGCAGGCACCACAGCGCGGCATCGGGCGCCGTCTTGGGCGAGAACAGTGACCCCGCCCACAGCCGCCCGGCGCGGTCGCAGCGCCCGTCGTTGAGCCGCAGCTGCTGCGGATCATGGTCCAGGCGGGCGATCATTTCGGTGTGTCCCGTGGCGGTGTCCAGCAGGCCGAAGCCATCGCGCAGCCCCAGCACGATGCGGCCCCGGTCCGTGGGAGCGCAGCAGCCCGGTTCGCTGGGCGTGGCCCAGCTGCGGTGCAGGCCTGTGGCGGGCTCCCAGGAATGGATGTGCCTGTCCTGGATATCGCACCAGTAGAGCCGGTGTTCCTGCGGGTGCCAGAAGGGGGACTCGCCGAGTGCACTCGGTGGAACAGGGATGCGCTGCACGGCCATGGTCTGCCTCGGAGATGCGGATGAACGGAATTCTAGGAGGTCGGAACGCACCGCAGCAGCGGCACATGGTTTGATGCATTGGCTAAGGGATATCACCGGCTTGGCTGCGCATAAAAGTATTGAAAGGCGCATCTGTCGTACCAGTCCGGGCACGAGGCCGTCGCCACAATGCCTCATCCGCAGCCGGGATGGGAGGCGCGGTGATCCAGCATTCGAAGACCAGGGAACAAGGAGACAAAAAATGCACAGCTTGCTCAAGGCCAGCCTCACATGGGCCATGGCCACTGCCGCAGCGGGCGCACTCGCCGGCACCGAACTCGTGATCGCCACCGTGAACAACGGCCACATGATCGAGATGCAAAAGCTCACCCCCCGGTTCGAGAAGGCCCACCCCGACATCACGCTCAAATGGGTGACGCTGGAAGAAGGCGTGCTGCGCCAGCGCGTGACCACCGACATCGCCACCAAGGGCGGCCAGTTCGATGTGATGACCGTGGGCATCTACGAGGTGCCGATCTGGTCGAAGAAGGGCTGGCTGCAGCCCATTGCCACCGATGCCGCCTATGACGCGGCCGATCTGCTGCCCACCATCCGCGAAGGCCTGTCCTACGAAGGCAAGCTCTATGCCTCGCCCTTCTATGGCGAAGGCTCCATGCTCATGTACCGCAAGGACCTGGCCGACAAGGCGGGTTTTCAGATGCCCGACAAGCCCACCTGGGAGCAGGTCCGGGAGTTCGCCTCCAAGGTCCACGATCCCAAGGCCGGGGTCTATGGCATCTGCCTGCGCGGCAAGCCGGGCTGGGGGGACAACATGGCCCTGATCACCACCATGGCCAATACCTTCGGCGGCCAATGGTTCGACATGCAGTGGAGGCCGCAGATCGATACACCCGCCTGGAAGAAGGCCATGGGTTTCTATGTGGACCTGATGAAGGCCTATGGCCCCCCGGGCGCCTCGGCCAACAGCTTCAATGAGAACCTGGCGCTGTTCAACGAGGGCAAGTGCGGCGCCTGGGTGGATGCGAGCATCGCCGCCTCCTTCGTGAGCGACCCCAAGCAATCCAAGGTGGCCGACAAGGTGGCCTATGCGGCTGCACCCATCGCCAGCACGCCCAAGGGATCGACCTGGCTGTGGACCTGGAACCTGGCCATTCCCTCCAGCTCGAAGAAGGCCGATGCGGCCCAGGTCTTCGTGAAGTGGGCCACTTCCAGGGAGTATGTGCAGTTGGTCGCGCAGGAGCACGGCTGGCGTGCCGTGCCCACAGGAACGCGCCAGTCCACCTATGCCAATGCCGAGTTCCAGAAGGTGGCAGGCTTTGCCGCAGCCGAGAAGCGGGCCATCGACAGCGTGAGCCTGACCGATGCGACCGAGCCCAAGTCGCCCTATGCCGGCGTGCAGTACGTCGCGATTCCAGAGTTCCAGGCCATTGGCATTGCCGTGGGCCAGCAGATGAGCGCCGCGCTGTCGGGCAAGGTCACGGTGGAGCAGGCGCTCAGTACCTCGCAGACGCTGGCCGAACGCGAGATGAGGAAAAGCGGCTACTACAAATGAGGGCCGATAGGACTCCCGACAGGGCGGCGTCCGCCAGGCGCCTGCTGCCCCGCGCCCTGATGGCGCCCGCCGTGGCCGTGCTGCTGTGCTGGATGCTCGTGCCTTTGTTGATGACGATTTATTTCTCGCTCGTCAACTACAACCTCATGCAGCCGGGCGAGCACCGCTTTGCCGGCTGGGACAACTACGCCTTCTTCATCACCGATCCGGACTTCCTGCCCGCCGTGTGGAACACGCTGAACTTCCTGGCCAGCGTGGTGCTGATCACCCTGGTGCTGGGCGTGCTGATCGCTTTGCTGATCAACGAGCCGTTTCCGGGGCGTGGCGTCGTGCGGGTGCTGCTTATCTCGCCGTTCTTCGTGATGCCCACGGTCAATGCGCTGCTGTGGAAACACATGATGATGAACCCGATCTATGGCGTGCTGGCCAGCCTGTGGAGGGCCGTCGGACTGCAGCCCGTGGACTGGCTCACCGAGATGCCGCTGCTGTCCGTCATCGTCATGGTGTCCTGGCAATGGCTGCCCTTCGCCTGCCTGATCTTCATCACCTCGCTGCAGTCGCTGGACCGAGAACAGATGGAGGCGGCGCGCATGGATGGCGCCAACGCCCTGCAGCGCTTTTACTACCTCACGCTGCCCCATCTGGCGCGGCCCATGGCGGTGGTGGTGATGATCGAGATGATCTTCCTGCTCAGCGTGTTCGCAGAGATCGCCATCACCACGGCGGGCGGGCCCGGCAACGAGAGCACCAACCTGACCTACCTGATCTACAAGCAGTCGCTGATGAACTTCGACGTGGGCGTGGCCTCGGCCGGTGCACTGTTTGCCGTGGTGCTGGCCAACATCGTCTCCCTCTTCCTGATCCGCATCGTGGGCAAGAGCCTGGACTGAGGGCATGATGAAAACAAGTTCCTCCACCCTGGTGCGCGCCGCTGCGGCATGGGCCGTGGCACTGCTGCTGTTCTTTCCGCTGGCCTGGCTGTTCCTGACGGCCTTCAAGACGGAACTGCAGGCCATTGCCGTGCCGCCGCTGTTCGTGTTCGAGCCCACGCTGGCCAACTTCGGCGAAGTGCAGCAGCGCAGCGATTACCTGCTGTATGCGCGCAATTCGCTGATCACCAGCCTGGCCTCGACCCTGATCGGCCTGGTCATCGCCGTGCCTGCTGCCTACTCCATGGCGTTCTTTCGCAGCCGCCACACGCGCGACGTGCTCATGTGGATGCTCTCGACCAAGATGATGCCGGTCGTGGGGGCCCTGCTGCCCATCTATGTGCTGGCGCAAGGGGCGGGCTTGCTGGATTCGCTCACCGTGCTGGTCATCGTCTTCACGCTGTCCAACCTGCCCATCATGGTCTGGATGCTCTACAGCGCGCTCAAGGACATCCCCAACGAGATCCTGGAAGCGGCGCGCATGGATGGCGCAGGCCTGTGGGCCGAGTTTCGCCATGTGGTGCTGCCGCTGGCGGTGGGCGGCATTGCCTCCACCGGGCTGCTGTGTCTGGTGCTGAGCTGGAACGAGGCCTTCTGGTCGCTGAACCTGAGCAGCGCCCGGGCCGGAACGCTGGCCACGCTGATCGCCTCGTATGCCAGCCCCGAAGGGCTGTTCTGGGCCAAGCTCTCGGCCGCTTCGCTGATCGCCATCGCTCCCATCGTGGTGTTTGGCTGGTTCAGCCAGAAGCAACTGGTGCAGGGCATGACCTTTGGCGCCGTCAAGTAGCCGTCCGGCATCCATTTCGCGGTTTTGTGCTGCACAAGGAAAACCATGGCCTATCTGCAACTTCAGGACATACGCAAGCGCTTCGGAGAGGCGCAGATCATCCGCGGCGTGGACCTCGCCATCGAGCGCGGCGAATTCATCGTTTTCGTCGGGCCTTCGGGCTGCGGCAAGTCCACGCTGCTGCGCCTGATCGCCGGGCTGGAGAGCATCACTTCGGGGCAACTGCTGCTCGACGGGCGCGACATCACGCATGCGCCCTCGGGCGAGCGCGACCTGGCAATGGTGTTCCAGAGCTATGCGCTGTATCCGCACATGAGCGTGTACGACAACATGTCCTTCGCGCTGCGCCTGGCCGGCGTGCCCAAAGAGGAGATACGCCGAAAGGTCGGGCAGGCGGCCGAGACGCTCGACCTCACGCCCTATCTGGAACGCAAGCCGCGCGATCTGTCCGGGGGGCAGCGCCAGCGCGTGGCCATAGGCCGGGCCATCGTGCGTGCGCCCAAGGTGTTCCTGTTCGACGAGCCGCTGTCCAACCTCGATGCGGCGCTGCGCGGCAACACGCGGGTGGAAATCCACAAGCTGCACAAGGCGCTGGGCGCCACCACCATCTATGTCACCCATGACCAGGTCGAGGCCATGACCCTGGCCGACCGCGTTGTGGTGTTGCGCGATGGCTGCATCGAACAGGTGGGCGCGCCCCTGGCGCTCTACGACCATCCGGCCAACCAGTTCGTTGCGCAGTTCATCGGCATGCCGTCGATGAACCTGATCGCCGCCGGGGCACTGCCCGTGTTCTCCGGGGCCACGCAGGGCCGCCTGCCCGCCGACGGCACGCTGGGCATACGCCCCGAGGCCTTGCGCGTGGCCAGAGCGCAGGTCGCAACCGATGCCGTTGCACAGAGACAGGTCATGGGCCGCGTGGACCTGATCGAGGCCTTGGGCGCCGACACGCTGATCCATGTCAGCGTGGGCGGGGCGCAGCTCATTGCGCGCCAGGCCGAGCGCACGCCACTGGCCGTGGGCGACGCGGTGTCCGTCGCGCTGGACACCGGCTGCGCTCTGCACCTGTTCGACCGCCAGGGACGCACGCTGGCAGGCGCCTGAGCGCTTCGCTCCGAGAGGCTGCCCGGAGCAGTCATCCTTTCTTCCTCATCTCCCTCTGGTCACCATGAACGCGATTGTTCCGCATCTTTCCAGCCCCACGGTGCTGCACCTGGGCCTGGGTTCCTTTCACCGTGCGCACCAGGCCGCTTACCAACAGCGGCTGATCGATGCAGGGGACACGCAATGGGAGCTGGTGGGGGCCAACCTGCGCTCCGACATGGCGCAGACGCTGGAGGCGCTGGCGCGCCAGGGAGGGGCTTACACACTGGAGACGATTGCGCCTGGCGGATCGGTGCGCTACCAACGCATCGAGGCCCTGCGCGAAGTGATCCCCCATGCGCCCGGGCTGGCTGCCGTGATCGCGCGCGGAGCCAGCCCCTGCACACGTGTCATCTCCCTCACCGTGACCGAGGCTGGCTACTACCTCGATGGCAGCGGCGTGCTGGACACCGGCAGCCCGGAGCTTGCGGCCGACATCGGCCGCATGCGCCAGGGGCAGGTCGGAGAGACGATCTATGGCGTGCTGTGCGCCATCCTGCAGTTGCGCCGCTGTGCACATGCCGGCCCGGTCACACTGCTGAGCTGCGACAACCTGCGCCACAACGGCGATCGCCTGCTGGCCGGCCTGCTGGCCTTCATGCAACTGGCGCAACTGCAGGAACTGGCCGAGTGGGCAGGGCACAACATCAGCTGCCCGAATGCCATGGTCGACCGCATCACCCCGCGCCCACCGCCGGAGCTGCGCGAGCGCGTGCAGGCCGCGACGGGCTGGGACGATGCGGCCGCCGTGACGGCCGAAAGCTTTTCACAGTGGGTGATAGAGGACCGCTTCGTCGCAGGCCGCCCGCCCTGGGAGCGCGTGGGCGTGGAGATGGTGTCTTCCGTGGCTCCCTACGAGGAGGCCAAGATCCGCATCCTCAACGCCAGCCACAGCTGCATTGCCTGGGCCGGCACGCTGGCCGGCCTGCGATTCATCCACGAAGGCAGTGCCGTGCCGGCGATACGCCAGATGGCATGGGACTATGTGACGCAGGACGTGATTCCCTGCCTTGCAACACCCGGCAAGGCATCGGCCCTGGACCTGCCGGCCTACCGCGACACCGTGCTGGATCGCTTCGGCAACCCTGCGATACGCGACACCAACCAGCGCGTGGCGGCCGACGGCTTTGCCAAGATCCCGGGCTTCATCGCGCCCACGGTGCGCGAGCGCATCGCGCAGGGCGCGTCCATGGATGCCGTGGCCATGCTGCCGGCGCTGTTCCTGGTTTTTCTGCAGCGCTGGCACCATGACACACTGCCCTATGCCTACCAGGATCAGGCCATGGACCCCGCAGTGGCACACGCCATCTGCGCCGCCACCGACCCCGTGGCCGCGCTGTGTGCCGAAGTGCCCTTGTGGGGTGAGGCCGCGGGCCATCCGCATCTGGTGGAGGCGGTCCGCCGTGCCACAGACCGTGTCCATGCTTTTGTCCAACAGGCAGCGAGGTAGAACGCATGCGCATAGCCATCGCGGGCGAAGCCCTGATCGATTTCACCGCCACGGGCGGCCTGGCCTTCCAGGGCCATGAAGGAGGCGCGCCCGCCAACTGCGCCGTGGCCGCCGCGCGGCTCGGGCAGGCCACGGGCTTTGTCTCGCAACTGTCGCGCGATCTCTTCGGCGAGCGCCTTTTCGCGCACCTGCAGGGCAACGGCGTGGACATGCGCCTGGTGCAGCGCTGCGATGCGCCCAGCACGCTGGCTTTTGTCGAGCATGCGCAGGGCACCAACCGCTATGCCTTCTATACGCAGGCAACGGCGGACACGCTGTGGGCACCTGCCGAGCTGCCCGAGTTGCCGCCCGAATGCCGCTATCTGCAGTTCGGCTCCATCGCATTGCTGCACACCCCTGTCGGGCCGCGCATCCTGGACCTGGTGGCGGCTGAGCGCGGGCGCCGCATCATCGTGTTCGACCCGAACGTGCGGCCCACGCTGATCCGCGATGCCCAGGCCTTCCGGCGCGACTGCCTGGGCTGGCTGGCCCAGGCAGACCTGGTCAAGCTCAGCGATGAGGACCTGGCCTTTATCGCGCCCGGCGTTCCGGCGCTGGAGGCCGCCGCGCGCTGGCTGGCGCTGGGTCCCCGGGCCGTGGTGCTCACGCGCGGAGCGGCCGGCGCGACCTTGCTGCGTGCAGGACAGGCGCCTGTGTCGGTGCAGCCGCCGGCCGTGCAACTGGTGGATACCATCGGCGCGGGCGACACCTTTGGCGCGGCGCTGTCGGTTGCGCTGCTGGAGCAGGGTGTCGAGCAGCCGGGCCAGTTGCAGGAACTGCCCGAGAGCGCGTGGCGCCAGGTGCTGCGCTTTGCCGCAACGGCCGCAGCGCTCAACTGCACGCGCGCCGGTGCCCAGCCGCCCCGGCGCGCGGAACTCGATGCCGCGCTGGCAGCCCATTGCGGTGGATAGCCGCCGCTGGTGATACTGTTTGCCCATGGCCTCTCCAGAAACCTTCACGCCGCCATGACCAGCCCACGCCGTCGCACACCCCGCCAGCGTCACCCTGAACTGGAGCGCGATTTCGTGCGGACGCCCGCGCTGGGCTATGAGGATATGGAGGGCAGCGGCCTGGTGCGCTGCCTGGCACATGGTTTCCCAAGCCCCCTGGTGCGCTGGCATTTCCATGAGGAGTACGAGCTGCACCTCATCACCGACACCTCGGGCCGCGCCTTCGTGGGAGACTGGATAGGCCCCTTCGAGCCCGGCCACCTCGTGCTGTGCGGCCCGCGCCTGCCGCACAACTGGATCTCGTTCGATGCGCCCGATGGGGGCTCGCCTGCACGCGATTACGTGATCCTTTTCAACCACGACCCCATCGCCCGTGCGGCCGAGCAGATCCCGGAGATGCGCGAGGTGCTTCAACTGCTGGACCGTGCGCGCCATGGCATCGAGTTCTTCGGCTTGGCGCAGACGGCGCGCGCGCACTGGGATGCGGTCAGGAGTGCGCGCGGAATGCGCCGCTTCACGGCCTTTTGCGCGCTGCTGTCCGATCTGGCCGAGTGCACCGATTACCGGCTGCTGTCAGCCGTGCAGATGCAGGGCGCCCAGGGCGAGGCCCAGGTGGACCAGATCAACGAGGTGGTCAACCGCATCATGGCGCGCGTGAGCGAGCCGCTGAGCCTGGCCGACGTGGCGGCCGAGCTGGGCATGAGCGAGAGCCGCTTCAGCCGCTTTTTCCGCCGGGCCACGGGCAACAGCTTCACCGACTTCGTCAGCCGCGTACGCATCAACAGCGCATGCCACCTGCTCATGCAGACCGACAGCTTCATCGCCGACATCTGCTACCAGGTGGGTTTCAACAACGTGGCCAACTTCAACCGGCGCTTCCTGGAGATCAAGGGCATGACGCCCTCGGAGTTCCGCCGCCAGGCGGACAGCCGCTTCGGCGCGGGTTGAAGCGACGGGGAAGCGGAATCTGGCGCGCACGGGTGTGGTATTGCGCGCCACATGGGTAGAGCCCTTATTGCCGCGCTGGCACAGATCGATATGCTGGGCTGCGAAAAACATATTTTCAGCACCGAATCCGTGGCCAGTTTGTGACCACGATCAAGGAATATGTTTTCCTCTGTGCGCAGGGGCGAAACCAGGGTTCCTGACGATATCAATCACAGGGGACCCCATTGTAGAATCCGCCGAATTTTGCGCTTTCAACAACAGAACCACGCCCTCGATATGAAGTTGCTTGCCTCTTTGCTGACGGCTGCCATTCTTGCTGCAGCCCCCGCCTTTCCCGCTTTCTCCGCTGGCGAGGCACCTGCTGCCTCGGCACAGCCGAAGGCGGCCAAGGCCGACCTGGCGAAGGGCGAGGCCAGCTACACCGCCGTCTGCGCGGCATGCCATGCGGCCGACGGCAATTCCACCATCCCGCTGCAGCCCAAGCTGGCCGGCCAGCATCCCGAGTACCTGGTCAAGCAGTTGCTGGAGTTCAAGGGCGACAAGCGCAAGGACCCCGTGATGAAGGGCTTTGCCAGCATGCTCAGCGAGCCTGACATGAAGAACATCGCCGCCTGGCTGCACACGCAAAAGCCCAAGGACGGCTTTGCCAAGGACAAGGACCTGGTGGCCATGGGCGAGCGCATCTACCGCGGCGGCATCCAGGAGCGCAACATTGCTGCCTGCGCGGGCTGCCACAGCCCCAACGGCGCCGGCATTCCAGCCCAGTACCCGCGCCTGGCGGGCCAGCATGCCGACTACACCACGACCCAGCTCACGGCCTTCCGTGACGGCAAGCGCGGCAATAGCATTCAGATGACGCAGGTTGCTGCCAAGCTTAACGATCGCGAAATCAAGGCCGTGGCAGACTACATCGCTGGCCTGCGTTGATGCGATCCCGGGGCCGACGCGGTTCCCAGGGTAATCACCGGGAACCTATTGCTTTATAGACACCCCAAGCCAGGCGGGTCCATCGCATGAATGCAGATGGTCCCGCTTTTTTCATTCGGGTTTTGGCTTTTCGTTCTTCATGTCAGACAACTCTTCCGGTGCCGCTCTTGCTCCCTCCCGCCCGCAGGCCGCGCGCGCGACCCTGGAGCTGCTGGCATCGATGCGCTTCGCGATCTCGCTGCTGACGGTCATCTGCATTGCCTCGGTGATCGGTACCGTGCTCAAGCAGCATGAGCCGGTGGGCAACTACGTCAACCAGTTCGGGCCTTTCTGGGCCCAGCTGTTCCTCGCGCTCAAGCTCAATGCGGTCTACAGCGCCTGGTGGTTCCTGCTGATCCTGGCCTTTCTGGTGATCAGCACCTCGCTGTGCGTGGCCCGCCATGCGCCCAAGTACCTGGCCGATCTGCGCAGCTACAAGGAAAACGTTCGCGAACAAAGCCTCAAGGCATTCGGCCACCGTGCGCAGAACGTGGTGCCCGGCAGCACCGAAGAGGCCGCCAGGCGCCTGGGCCAGCAGCTGGTATCGGGCGGCTGGAAGGTGCGGCTGCAGCAGCGCGACACGGCGGCCGGTCCCGGCACCGGCTGGATGCTGGCTGCCAAGGCGGGTGCGGCCCACAAGCTGGGCTATATCGCGGCCCACAGCGCCATCGTGCTGATCTGCCTGGGCGGGCTGTTCGATGGCGACCTCATCGTGCGCGCGCAGATGTGGCTGGGAGGCAAAACACCTTATACCGGCGGTGGCCTGATCTCCGAGGTGTCCGAGCAGCACCGGCTGAGCGAGCGCAACCCCACCTTCCGAGGCAACCTGCTGGTGACCGAGGGCGGCACGGCAGGCACGGCCATCCTGTCGCAGTCCGACGGCGTGCTGCTGCAGGAGCTGCCCTTTGCGGTGGAACTCAAGAAATTCATCGTGGAGTACTACTCCACGGGCATGCCCAAGCTGTTCGCCAGCGAGGTCGTCATCCACGACAAGGCCACGGGCGAAAAGCTGGAAAAGCGCATCGAGGTCAACCACCCGGCCAGCTACCGTGGCATCGAGATCTACCAGTCCAGCTTTGACGACGGCGGCTCGTCGGTGAAGCTGCGCGCCGTGCCGCTGGAGGCGGGAGCCAAGCCCTTTGATGTCGAGGGCGTGATCGGCGGATCGGACCAGTTCGTGCGCAAGCTCCCGGACGGCAAGGACGAGACAGTGACGCTGGAGTTTGCCGAACTGCGCACCATCAACGTGGAGAACTTCGGCGGTGGCGGCGGGGCCAATGGCAGCGGCACCGATGTGCGCAAGGTGGACCTGAAGCAGGCCATCGACGAGCGCCTGGGCGCGGCCCACAAGACCGTGACCAAGAAGGAGCTGCGCAACATCGGCCCCAGCATCCGCTACAAGCTGCGCGATGCCTCGGGCCAGGCGCGCGAGTTCCAGAACTACATGCTGCCCGTGGACACGGGCGACGGCCAGCGCGTGTTCCTGCTGGGCGTGCGCGACAACCAGGCCGATGCCATGCGCTACCTGCGCATTCCCGCCGATCCCGAAAGCGAGATGGACACCTTCCTGCGCCTGCGCAGCGCGCTGCAGGACCCTCGGCTGCGCGAGCAGGCGGCCAAGGCCTATGTGGCCAAGGCCATCGATTCCTCGCGTTCCGAACTGAGCGGCGCGCTGGCGCAGTCGGCCACCAAGGCGCTGGAATTGTTCGCGGGCCAGACCGACAAGAAGGGGCCGGACGGCAAGCCGCTGGGCGGGCTGCAGGCCATCTCGGACTTCATGGAAAGCAATGTGCCTGCGGCCGAGCGCGAACGCGCGGGCGAGGTGCTGGTGCGCATTCTCAACGGCGTGCTGTTCGAGCTGGCCCAGATCGTGCGCACGCAGGCGGGCCAGGCGCCCCTGGAGCCCAGCGAGCAGACGCAGTCCTTCATGACCCAGGCCGTGTTCTCGCTCAGCGATGCGCAGTTCTACCCTATGCCCATGGTCTTCATGCTGCAGGACTTCAAGCAGGTGCAGGCCAGCGTCTTCCAGGTGGCGCGCGCCCCGGGCAAGAACGTGGTGTATCTGGGCTGCCTGTTCCTCATCATCGGCGTGTTCTGCATGCTGTACGTGCGTGACCGCCGCCTCTGGATCTGGCTCACGCCCCGCGATGGGGTAAGCCATGCCGAAATGGCCTTGTCCACGAATCGCAAGACACTCGATGGTGATAGAGAATTCGCCATGCTGGCCGGCAAGCTGATAGGCGCCGAGCCCATCCACAAGAAATCCCCCGGAGGTTCCGCATGAACACCGCCACTACCACGACGACTTTGACGCTCAACGAGGGCTTCTTCGCCCGCCGCAACTGGTTCGACTGGGTGTTCGCGGCCCTGGTGGCGGCGGGACTGCTGTATGCGCTGCAGCGCTATGGCGAGTACATGGATGTCTACGAAAAGTGCATCCTGGTCGGCACCATTCCCTCGGCCATCTGGCTGGGCTGGTTCTGGCGCCCGCTGCGCGGGCTGATGCTGGTGGTGGCCGGGCTGTCGCTGCTGGCCATCGGGCTCTACCAGGGGCCTGAAGGGGCGCAACTGGCGCGCTCGGACACGGTGTTCGGCCTCAAGTACTTCCTGTCCAGCCAGTCGGCCATCCTCTGGATGAGCATGGTGTTCTTCATGAGCACCGTCTTCTACTGGATCGGCATGTTTGCGCGGGGCGAGGGCACGGCGCTGTCGCTGCTGGGCTCGCGCCTGGCGTGGCTGGCCGTGACGCTGGCGCTGGTGGGCACCATGGTGCGCTGGTACGAGAGCTATCTGATCGGCCCCGATGTAGGCCACATTCCGGTCAGCAATCTCTATGAAGTGTTCGTCATGTTCTGCTGGATGACGGCGCTTTTCTATCTCTATTACGAACAGCACTACGACACGCGCGCCCTGGGCGGCTTCGTGATGCTGGTGGTCAGCGCGGCCGTGGGTTTTTTGCTGTGGTACACGCTGGTGCGCGAGGCGCACGAGATCCAGCCGCTGGTGCCGGCGCTCAAGAGCTGGTGGATGAAGCTGCACGTGCCGGCCAACTTCATCGGCTACGGCACCTTTGCGCTGGCAGCCATGGTCTCTTTTGCCTACCTGATCAAGCAGCAGGCCACGGAGACCCGTTGGTACAAGCTCGCGCCGCTGTGGATGCTGGGTGTGGTGCTGTGCTTCGAGCCCATCGTCTTCCGCCAGGGCGCCACCCAGAACGGCGGCAGCTACTGGATGGTCTACTTCGGCATCTCGGCGCTGATCGTGGCCGGCATCCTGCTGGCGCGCAAGCGCATCGCCGAGCGCCTGCCCAGCTTCGAGCTGCTGGACGATGTGATGTACAAATCCATCGCCGTGGGCTTTGCCTTCTTCACCATCGCCACCGTGCTGGGCGCGCTGTGGGCGGCCGAGGCCTGGGGCGGCTACTGGAGCTGGGACCCCAAGGAAACCTGGGCGCTGATCGTCTGGCTCAACTACGCGGCCTGGCTGCACATGCGCCTGGTCAAGGGCCTGCGCGGCACGGTGTCCGCCTGGTGGGCGCTGGGTGGACTGGCCATCACCACCTTCGCCTTCCTGGGGGTGAACATGTTCCTGTCGGGGCTGCACAGCTACGGCGAGCTTTGAGCCACGGCAGTGGCAGAGTGACAGTGGCAAGATAAGGGCAGCGGCATGCGTTCAGGCGCATGCCGCTTTTTCGTGCACCATCGCATCGGTGCCGCAGGGAACTTGCGCGCGCCTGCGAGGCTCCCAATCGCTATATCGCCAGCAATAGCGCCCCGTGCCCGCCGGCACACCAGGAGATTCCCATGCTGATCCGCTCCCACGACAACGGCTTCCAACACCCGCAAGGCAGCGAGATCACGCCCCGGGCCGGCTACCTGCAGCGCCGTGCCTGGCTGCAGTACCTGGCCGCAGGCTCGGCGGGCGCGGCATTGCCCGGCTGGGCGGCGGGCGTGCAGCGCCCCGGCAAGCTGGCGGCACTGGCCTCCGTGCCTTCCCAGGTAGTGGGCGCAAACACCATGGACCGTGTCACGGCCTATGCCGATGTGTCCCAGTACAACAACTTCTACGAATTCGGGCTGGACAAGGACGATCCTGCCAAGAATGCCCACACGCTTAAGACCCGCCCCTGGACGGTGAAGATCGAGGGCCTGGTCCAGCAGCCGCAGACGCTGGACCTGGATGCGCTGCTCAAGCTCGCTCCACAGGAAGAGCGCATCTACCGGCTGCGCTGCGTGGAGGGCTGGTCCATGGTGATTCCCTGGGTGGGCTATTCCCTGGCCGAGCTGCTGCGCAAGGTGCAGCCGCTGGGCAGTGCCAAGTATGTGGAATTCGTGACCCTGGCCGACAAGGCGCAGATGCCGGGCCTGCGCAGCGGCGTGCTGGACTGGCCATACACCGAGGGGCTGCGTCTTGATGAAGCCATGCACCCGCTGACGCTGCTGGCCTTTGGCATGTATGGCGAGGTGCTGCCCAACCAGAATGGTGCGCCCGTGCGGCTGGTCGTGCCGTGGAAGTACGGCTTCAAGAGCGCCAAGAGCATCGTCGCCATCCGCCTGACCGACAAGGAGCCGGGCACGGCCTGGAACAAGGCGGCACGCAACGAGTACGGCTTTTATTCCAATGTGAACCCCGACGTGCCGCACCCGCGCTGGAGCCAGGCCACGGAGCGGCGCATTGGCGAAGACGGCCTGTTCGCCAAGAAGCGCAAGACGCAGCTGTTCAACGGCTACGAAGCCCAGGTGGGCCAGCTCTACGCGGGCATGGACCTCAAGAAGTTCTATTGATGTGGCCCATGCAATGACGGCGGTGCAGCGTCTTTTGCTGCACCGGACGGCCAAGCCGCTGGTGTTTCTTGCGTGCCTGCTGCCGTTTGCCTGGCTGCTGGCTGGAGCCATCCTGAACACGCTTGGCGCCAATCCGGCCGAGGCCTTGCTGCGCTCCACCGGCGACTGGACCTTGCGCTTTCTGTGCGTGGCGCTGGCCGTGACACCGCTGCGCCAGGCGCTGGGACTGACGGCACTGGCGCGCTTCAGGCGCATGCTGGGTCTGTATGTGTTCTTCTACGCGCTGCTGCACCTGCTGTGCTATGCATGGTTCGACATGGGGCTGGACTGGGGCGAGATCGTGCTCGACATCCCGAAGCGCCCATTCATCCTGGTGGGCTTTGCGGCGCTGCTCTTGCTGACCGCTCTGGCGGTGACTTCACCGCACCGTGTCATGCGCGCCATGGGCGGCAGGCGCTGGCAATGGCTGCACCGCTGTATCTATGCGGTCGCGCCGCTGGCCCTGTTGCATTTCTTCTGGATGCGCGCAGGCAAGAACAACTTTGCCGAGGTCGGCGTGTACGCCGCCATTCTTGCGCTGCTGCTGGCCTGGCGCGTGGTCCATGCACTGCGCCGCCGGCGCGCCAGGCGCTAGCCGGCGACGGCGCGCAGGGCAGGGAGCAGCTGGCGGGTCACGGGGTCGATGTCCGCCATGGGCAGCTGGTAGTTGCGCTGGTCGAACAGATCAATGCCGCACTGCAGGCCTTCGAGCCAATTGAACAGGTCGGCAATCGCCTTGGCGCCCATGATGGGCGCGCCGTGCTGGGGCACGATCATGTCGATGGGCAGCTGGCGCGCCATCTGCACCCACAGCCGCAGGATCTTGTTGGAGACCATGTATCGGCGGTGAAAACCTTCCATGCGGGCGATGTGCGGCACGAGGTCGGTCACGGGCACCTGCGCCTCGATGCCGTTCATCAGGGACACGCCCAGATCGCCCGTGAAGAGGATGCGGCTGACCGGGTCGTAGAAGTGGAAGTTGCCTTCGGCATGCAGGAAGTGGGCGGGCAGCAGGTGCAGTTCATGGCGGCCCAGCGGCAGCCGGCCACCGGCGTCCGGCACGCCGATCACGCGGTTTTCGGTCTTGCCGACCTTGGTGAAGTGGGGCGCGAAGCGCTCCCAGATGCGCGAGATCACCAGCTGTGCCTTGGTGCTGGTCATCCAGCGGTCCAGCGAGGCAATGATGTCGGGATCGGCGTGGGAAGCGATCAGATAGGACAGCTTGTGCGGCGCGAAATGCCGCGACATGCCCATGAACAGCTCGTTGAATGCGAGATTGCCGCCCGGGTCGATGATGGCGCCCGTGTCGTCATCGACGATGAGGAACTGATTGGCCTGTATGGCCTGTCCATCTTCCTCGATGAGGTCGGTGAACATCAGGCAGGCGTGATTTTTGTCTCGGTAGAGCTCTACGGGCATGGCGGGTTGTCGAGGGACAAGAGAAAGTCACTCTAAGCGCCATGCCTGGCAGCGGTGTTGATGTGTATCAAGCCGCGGCGCGGCCACCGGCTCAGTCGGCCTGCTGCTTGCGGGAGTCCGTAGTGCCGGTGGGTGTCGAGCTTTCCTCGACGGCGGCACTTGACGGGCCAGCGGGCAAGGTGGTGGGTGCAGGTGCGGGCGTTGCACGCTCGGCCGGGCTGGAAATGCCCAGGGTCTGCGGCAGTGTGGCGCGGTGGCTGGCCGCAGGCGAGCTGGGCAGAAACAGCGGGCCTTTCTGGCCGCAGGCGGCCAGGGACGCCGCACAGGCGCCAAGGGCAATGCACCTGACTAGAATTTGCGAGGCTTTCAACATAAGCGAATTGTAATGACCGACCAAGAATTTCTGGACCTTGCCGAACGACTGCTGCTGGCGGTGGAGCAAGACTGCGATCGCATCAACGATGAAACCGATGCCGACCTCGATGCCCAGCGCGTGGGGGGCATGGTGACCCTGGTCTTTGCCAACTGCAGCCAGATCGTGATCAACCAGCAAAAACCGCTGCACGAGATCTGGCTGGCGGCCAAGGCCGGTGGCTTTCACTACCGCTACGACGCGGCGCAGGGCGCCTGGCTCGATACCAAGGGCGCGGGCGAGTTTTTCGCCAACCTGAGCCGCTACGCCACCGAGCAGTCGGGCCTGGCGCTGCAGTTCTCGGCACGCTGATCCGCCGTTATCGGCAGGCTCCATGAAGAAAGCCCGGCATGGCCGGGCTTTCTTGCGTGGTCAACCGCTTGTGTGGCGGTCAGTTGCGGAAGAGGTCGAGGATGCGGTTGCGCTCCTCGGTGGCGGGCGGGGGCGTGGCGCCTGCAGCGCCGCCCGTGGAAGCGCTGTCCATGCCCAGGCTGCTGACGCCGCCGTTGCGCGCGTTTTCCTCGTAGTACCACTCGCCGCCCATGTTCACGACGCCAGGGGGCACAGGCATCTCTGCCACCGGCACGCCCTTGAGGGCATGCTGCATGAAGCCGATCCAGATGGGCAGGCTCAGGCCGCCGCCCGTCTCGCGGCTGCCCAGGTTGCGCGGCGTGTCGTAGCCGATCCAGGACACGGCGGCCAGCGTGGGCTGGAAGCCTGCGAACCAGGCATCCACCGAGTCGTTGGTCGTGCCCGTCTTGCCATACAGGTCGGGACGCTTGAGCGTGGACTGCGCGCGTGCTGCCGTGCCCACGCGCGCCACGTCCTGCAGCAGGCTGTCCATGATGAAGGCGTTGCGCGCGTCGATGGCCTGGGGCAGTTCCTGCACCGGGGGCGGCGTGAATTCGGACAGGATCCGGCCCTTGTGATCGGTGACACGGGCAATCAGCCAGGGGTTGACGCGGTGGCCGCCATTGGCGAACACGGAGTAGCCGGCAGCCAACTGCAGCGGCGTGACCGCTCCGGCACCCAGCGCCATGGTCAGGTAGGCCGGATGCTTGGCGGCGTCAAAGCCGAAGCGCGTGACCCACTCCTGGCCCTGCTTGGGTCCCACGGCCTGCAGCAGGCGGATGGAGATCATGTTCTTGGACTTGTTCAAGCCCGTGCGCATGGTCATCGGCCCGTCGTAGCGGCTGTCGTAGTTCTTGGGCTCCCATGGCTGGCCACCCGTCACGCCGGCGCTGAAGAACAGCGGCGCGTCATTGATCATGGTGGACGGCGAGAAGCCTTTTTCCAGTGCGGCCGAGTAGATGAAGGGCTTGAAGGCCGAGCCGGGCTGGCGCCAGGCCTGGGTCACATGGTTGAACTTGTTCTTCTGGAAGTCGAAGCCGCCGATCAGGGCGCGCAAGGCGCCTGTCTGGGGGACCAGGGCCACGAAGGCGCCTTCCACCTCGGGCAGCTGTGTGATTTCCCAGGTGTTCTTGGGCGTCTTGACCACGCGGATCACGGCACCGGGACGGATCTTGATGTTGGGCGGTGCCTTGGGGTTCAGGCCCGATTCGGCGGGCTTGAGGCCTTCACCCGTGATCTCGATCTGTTCGCCGTCGGCGCGTGCCGCCAGGATCTTGCGCGGATTGGCATCCAGCACCACGGCGGCGAGCACATCACCGTTGTCGGGGTGGTTGGCCAGGGTGTCGTCGATGGCATCTTCACGGTCTTCGGCGTCGGCCGGCAGGGCCACGAACTTTTCGGGGCCGCGGTACTTCTGGCGGCGCTCGTAGTCCATGATGCCGCGGCGCAGCGAGGCGTAGGCGGCTTCCTGTTCGCCGGCATTGATGGTGGTGTAGACGTTCAGGCCGCGCGTATAGGCTTCGTTGCCGTACTGGGCAAAGATCAGCTGGCGTGCCATCTCGGCCACGTATTCGGCATGCACGCGGGTGTTGAAGGAGCCCGTGCGGATCTTCAGCGGCTCGGCCTTGGCTTCAGTGGCCTGGGCGGAGGTGATGAAGCCGTTTTCCTCCATGCGCTCGATTATGTAGAGCTGGCGCGAGCGGGCGCGCTTGGGGTTGCTGATCGGGTTGTAGGCCGAGGGTGCCTTGGGCAGGCCTGCCAGCATGGCCGCCTCGGCCACCGTGATGTCCTTCAGTGGCTTGCCGAAATAGGCTTCACAGGCAGCAGCAAAGCCATAGGCCCGATTTCCCAGATAAATCTGGTTCATGTAGATCTCGAGAATCTGGTTTTTGCTCAACAGATGCTCTAGCTTAAAAGTCAGTAAGACTTCGTAAATTTTGCGTGTAAAGGTTTTCTCGGAAGACAGATAGACGTTGCGCGCCACCTGCATGGTGATAGTCGATGCGCCCTGGCTTTTCACGCGGCCCAGATTGGCCAGCGCGGCGCGGGCCATTCCCTTGTAGTCCACGCCGCCATGCTCGAAAAAGCGCGTGTCTTCAATGGCCAGCACGGCGTCGGTCATCACCTTGGGGATGTCCTGGATGGGAGTCAGCGTGCGCCGCTCCTCGCCGAATTCACCCAGCAGGGCGCCTTCGCTGGAGTACACGCGCAGCGGCAGCTTGGGCCGGTAGTCGGCCAGCTCGGAGACGTCTGGCAGGTTGGGATAGGCCATGGCCAGGGCCACAGCCACGGTCAGCATCAAGGCCAGCGCGCCGGCGACGGCGATGCCCGCCAGCCATAGCAAGGCCTTGGGAAACCAGTGCATGGGCTTGGATGGGGCGGAGCGAGGCTTTGCAGCCTGGGGTTCTCGGGAGTCTGAAGACGGCATGTCGCAGGGAGTGCTGAGGAGTGCCGCATTATAAAAATGCGTGCCCCAGAAGGACGGTAGGAGACGGCTGCACACGGTTGCCAGCATGGCCGCAAGCCACGCATCCTAAGCCAGGCGTGCAGGCCGACATGCAAGCAGGGGTGCATTCATGTCGCATTTGATGGCCCGCAATAATGTCTGTTTTTGGCCACTAGCGCCAAGCGTGCTCCGGCTGGCATGGTGAGCTGCGGACAGTCTTGCTGATAGCATTCAACCTATATGTGAAGGTTTGTTGCGTTCTTTACATACACAAGAAGAGGGAGGGCAAGTTGATTGCTATGGGATCCTTATTCAGTCGCCAGCCCGCACCTTTGCTAGGCATCGACATCAGTTCTTCGAGCGCCAAGCTCGTTGAGTTGTCTCGTGCCAAGTCGGGCGAACTGTTGCTGGAGCGCTGTGCCATCGAACCGCTGGAGCGGGGATGGATCACGGACGGCAACATCGAAAAGTTCGATGAAGTGGCAGAGGCTGTACGGCGACTGGTCAAAAAAAGCGGCACGCGGACCAAGAACGTGGCCATGGCCCTGCCGGCCTCAGCCGTGATCACCAAGAAGATTTCGCTGCCGGACGGCATGAGCGAGCAGGAATTGGAGGTCCAGGTCGAATCCGAGGCCAATCAGTACATTCCATTCTCGCTCGATGAAGTGAGCCTGGACTTCTGTGTCATAGGCCCGTCATCGAATTCACCCGGCGACGTGGACGTGCTCATTGCCGCATCGCGCCGCGAGAAGGTGCAGGACCGCCAGGGCCTGGCCGAGGCGGCCGGCCTCAAGCCCATGGTCATCGACATCGAGCCCCACGCCTCCCGCATGGCGGCTGCACGGCTGATCGAGCGCCTGCCCAATCAGGGCAACAACGCCCTTGTGGCCTTGTTCGAGTTGGGCGCCATGACGACCAGCATGCAGATCCTGCGCGACGACGAGGTGCTGTATGACCGGGACCAGGCCTTTGGCGGCGCACAGCTGACGCAACTGATCGCGCGCCAATATGGTTTCTCGCTCGAAGAGGCCGAGTCCAAGAAGCGCAGCGGCGAACTTCCGGAGGACTACGCGTCCGCCGTGCTCAAGCCCTTTGTGCAAAGCATGACGCAGGAAGTGTCGCGCGCACTGCAGTTCTTTTTCACCAGTACGCCCCACAACCGCATAGACCACATCCTGCTGGCAGGCGGCTCGGCCCCACTTTCCGGCCTGTCCGAGGCCATCACGCAGCAGACCGGATTTGCCTGCAGCCTTGCCAATCCCTTTGATGGAATGGAAGTCGGCAGCGGCGTACGCCTCAAGCGCATGTCGCGCGAGGCCCCCGCCTACCTGACCGCCTGCGGACTGGCCATGCGGAGGTTTGTGTCGTGATTCTGATCAATCTGCTTCCGCACAGAGAAGCAACACGCAAGCGACGCAAGGAAGCATTCCAGGCCACCATGGTCCTGTCGGCCCTGATAGGGCTTTTGATCATTGGTGCAGTCTATTGGTGGTACCAGATGATGATCGAGGCCCAGCAGGCAAAGAACAGCATGCTGCGCGCCCAGATCACCGTGCTGGAGTCTCAGATCAAGGAGATCGCCGGGCTGGAGGATGAGATCACGGCCCTGCGTGCACGTCAGAAGGCCGTGGAAGATCTGCAGTCCGACCGCAATCTTCCGGTGCACATGCTCAACGAGCTGGTGGCGCAGTTGCCCGATGGCGTCTACATCACCAGCATCAGGCAGGAAGGTCTGTCTGTGACCATGCAGGGTACGGCGCAGTCCAATGAGCGGGTTTCCGAAATGCTGCGCAATCTGTCCGAAGGAACGCCCTGGATCTCCAAGCCGGATCTGGTGGAGATCGTGGCCAGGACGGTCAATGTCACGCCCAAGGACCAGCGCCGCGCTGCTGCGTTCAATCTGCGCTTTCAACTGACGCGCGCCAGTGTGGCGGAAAAGAGCCTTTCGACGCCGGCCAACCCAGGAAAGCCCCAGTGATGGCCAAGAAGAAAAAGAAAGACATCGACTTCTCCGCACTGCAGGAGAACATCCAGCGCCAGTTCCGTGGTCTTGATCCCAATGACCCGTCGCGGTGGCCTGTGTTGCCGCGGGCGCTTTTGTGTGTGGCCATCGCGCTGGCTGTGGCCGCCGTGCTCTGGTATGTGCTGATCAAGGACTACGAAGACACCTTGGAGCAGGAGCGCAATACCGAAGTCACGCTGCGCCAGGACTTCAGCCAGAAGCTGTCCAAGGCCGTCAGCCTGGATGGCCTGAAGAAGCAGCGTGAACAGGTCCAGCAGTATGTGACGCAACTGGAAAAGCAATTGCCCAGCAAGGCGGAAATGGCGGCGCTGCTCTCGGATATCAATCAAGCAGGCCTGGGCCGCAGCCTGCAGTTTGAAACCTTCCGGCCTGGTGCGATGGTGGTCAAGGAGTACTACGCTGAGCTGCCCATTGCTTTGAAGGTGACTGGTCGCTTTCACGACATCGGATCATTCGCCTCCGATGTGGCCTACCTGTCGCGCATCGTGACCTTGAACAATCTCTCGATCGTCCCCGTGGGTAAGGAAGGCAGCGAAGTCTTGAGCATGGAGGCGACGGCACGGACCTTCCGCTACCTGGATGCCGACGAGGTGCAGGCGCAACGCGCGGCTGCAGGGAAGGGCAAGAAATAATGAGACACATGCGTTTCAGCGGCTGGCTCACGCTGGCAGCCTGCTTGGCCGTCTCAGGCTGCTCTTCTTCTGATCAGGAGGAGCTGCAGACCTGGATGGCCCAGGAAAGAGCCAATGCCAAGCCCCGTGTCAAGCCTTTGGAAGAGCCCAAGATCTTCACGCCCCAGGCCTATCTTGGTTCTGATGGCATGGATCCTTTCAATCCCATGAAGCTGATGCAGGTGCTGCGCAGGGAGTCTGCACAGACTAGCGCCAATACCACCCTGATTGCTTCCGAACTCAATCGCCGCAAGGAACCGCTGGAGGCCGAGCCTTTGGACGCAATGACCATGGTCGGCAGTCTGGACAAAAAAGGCGTGCCTACGGCGCTTGTCAGGGTGGGGGCTTTGCTGTACCAGGTTCGGGCAGGAAATTACCTGGGGCAGAACTACGGCAAGGTTACCCGGATCACCGAGACGTCCATCCAGTTGCGGGAAATAGTCCAGGACGGCAGCGGCGACTGGATAGAGAGAAATAGCACACTGGAGTTGCAGGAGGGAAGAAAATGATGGGCACACATCGAAGCATGTTGCACAAGGCTCGCTGGGGAATCGCCGTAGGCGGTTGGCTGCTTGGCTCCTTGGCATGGGCGCAGTCCGCGATAGAGTCGGTCTCCGGCTCGATTCAAGGGGGCACTGAGGTGGTGCGCATCGAGCTTTCCGAAGCGCTGGCGGCGGACCCGACCGGATTTGCAATCCAGTCGCCTGCACGAATCGCACTGGATTTCCCTGGCGCAACCAATGCCACGGGTAAATCGATGGTCGAGCTCAACCAGGGCAACCTGCGCTCCATCAATATTGTGGAGGCATCGGGCCGCTCCCGCCTGGTGCTGAATCTGAAGTCTGCTACGTCCTACCGCACTGAACGCCAAGGCAAGGCGCTGCTGATCCTGTTGGATCCGGTGGCAACGTCTGCCACAGTAAAGCCTTCTACGCAGCAGGGCGTGTTTGAAGCCAAGACAGCTTTTGGCAGTGATGTCCAACCCATTCGGGATGTTGATTTCCGTCGTGGCAGTGATGGTTCTGGCCGCATCGTCGTGGGGCTGAGCAATAGCCAGGTCGGCGTGGATCTGCGCCGCGAAGGCAAGGAGCTGGTGGTCGATTTTCTGCGCTCCTCCCTGCCTGAAGGATTGCGTCGCAAGCTGGATGTTGCGGATTTCGGAACGCCGGTGCAGACAATCTCTTCGGTGCAGCAGGGTGAGTCGGTGCGCATGCGCATTGCCCCTACAGGTGACTGGGAGCACAGTGCCTATCAAAGCGACAGCCAGTTTGTGATCGAGGTCCGCCAGAAAAAGGTGGATGTGAGCAAGCTCACGCAGGGACCCGGCTATAGCGGTGAAAAGCTCTCCCTGAATTTCCAGAACATCGAAGTGCGGTCGCTGCTGCAGGTGATTGCCGACTTCACGAACTTCAATATCGTGACTTCGGACACGGTTTCCGGGGCATTGACCCTGCGTCTCAAGGATGTTCCCTGGGATCAGGCGCTGCAGATCATCATGGATGCCAAGGGCCTGGGCATGCGAAAGTCGGGCTCGGTGCTCTGGATTGCGCCCAAGGATGAGATTGATGCGCGTACCAAGCGTGACTATGAAGCGGCGATGGAAATCCAGAAACTGGAGCCGCTGCGCACCCAGGGCTTTCAGCTGAACTATGCGAAGGCGGCCGATATTCTGTTGCAAATCACGACGAACACCAGTGGTGCGGGTGTTGGTGGAACTGCCACGAGATTTCTGTCCGAGCGTGGTTCTGCAATCTCCGAGCCTCGAACCAACCAACTCTTTGTGACGGACACCCCTGCCAAGCTTGAGGCCATGAAGGCATTGCTGGCGACGCTGGATGTGCCAGTGCGGCAAGTGCTCATTGAAGCGCGTATTGTGGAAGCCCGTGACACGTTCGGTCGTGCGCTGGGTGTGCGCCTCGGCGGCGGGGACTTGCGTGCCCAGCGCGGTGGTGATGGCGGCTATAGCATCGGCGGTGACAATCGTGTTGTATTCGGTACGGGGTTCGATAACGCAAATGCTTCAGCGGGTGCTGGAGGTACGGTCAACACTTCGGGCAGCTTCGTGAATCTTCCTGCCTCCGTGGCAGGTGTTGCAGGGTCTGGCACGTTTGCCATGTCCATCTTCAATGCTGCAGCCAATCGCTTCCTTACGCTGGAGCTTTCGGCAATGGAGGCCGATGGGCAAGGCAAGATCATTTCAAGCCCTCGTCTCATGACCGCTGACCAGACAAAGGCGCTGATCGAGCAGGGTACTGAATACCCATATTCAGTCACTGCTCCTAACGGAGCGACCACCATAGCCTTCAAGAAGGCGGTGTTGAAGCTGGAAGTGACGCCGCAAATAACTCCTGAAGGCGATATCATCCTGGATCTGGATATCAACAAGGATTCTCGCGGTGAAACAACGACCCAAGGTGTAGCTATTGATACCAAGCATATCAAGACGCAGATCCTGGTGCAAAACGGCGGCACCGTGGTGATTGGTGGCATCTTTGAACTGGAAGAAACCAATCAGGAAAACAAGATTCCGTTGTTGGGTGATGTGCCTGTACTGGGTAATCTTTTCAAGAGCCGCTCCAGGGCCTCTTCCAAGAGAGAAATGCTGGTATTCATTACACCAAAAATGATTTCTGATAGCGCTGCAAAACGCTGAGTGAAAATTTAGGGAGATTTCTGATGAAAAAGTTGTGGCTGGCCGCTTTGACGGCCTTTACGCTGGTCGCATGTGGTGGCGGAGGGGGAAATCCGGGCACCGGTGGTGGTACGGGAGGAGGAACCGAAACTCCGGCAGGAACCATGACGATTCAGGTGATCACTGGCGCGTCCTCCAGCGCGCAGGGTGTCATTTCGATCACCGCCTCTGAGAGCACCGCCAGGGCGCGTGCGACCTTGCTGGATGCCAAAGGCGCTGCAGTTGCCAATGAAATCGTGACGTTTTCGGAAGATGGCGGGAGTTTGTTGAAATTCAGCCCTGAATCCAGGACTGCCCTGACGGACAGCAAGGGCGTGGCTGAAGTGGAAATTTCAGCGGCCACCGCAACCTCGATCGGCGCGACCCGCGTCAAGGCCTCTGCCACAATTGCAACCAAGGAAGTGTCCGGCGGCCAGAATCTGGCCATTACGAGCGCACCTCCCACGGGCGATCCTCAGGCCTTGGTCCAGGCCATCAATTTCCTGGATGTGGTTCCGTCTGACAAATCCATCGTTATCAAAGGATCGGGTGGTAATGGGCGCTCTGAGACCGCCATCCTCCGTTTCAAGGTGGTTGATTCCAGCGGCAGCCCGATCAAAGACGTGGTTGTGGATTTCATGGAAGCCACAGGGGGTGTCCAGGTCAATATTGCCCAGGCTCGCTCGAACAATGATGGCATCGTGACCACGTCGGTATCATCCAAAAGCGCTCCCACTTCCGTTGTTGTGAGGGCAACGGTGAATGGTCGGAACGTGACGTCGCAATCAGATCTTTTGACCGTGACCACCGGTATTTCCACGCAGCGCGGCTTCGATCTTTCTGCCTCCAAGTTCAACCTGGACCTGGACCTTTCCGGTGATACATCCACACTGCGCATTGGCATTGTGGACAGCAACGGTAATCCGGTATCCGATGGCGTGCCTGTGGTCGCAACAGTGGACTTCGGCCGCGTTGGTTCTTCCAATCGTGGTGGCTGCCAGACAGTCAACGGACTGTGCACGGTGGACTACCAAGTGCAGAATCCGCGTCCTGCCGACGGTCAACTGATCAACGTGGCCATTTCGACTGTGCTGGGCACGGGCCAAGTCATCAGCGACAGCCTGTTCCTGAAGGCTACTTCGGTGGGCTGGCTGAGCCTGTACCAAAGCGGTGCGTTGGTCAATAAGTTGACGGTGAGCAAGCTGGATGCCACTTGTAATGCGATCTGGACGGGTGAACTAGGAACTCCTAAGGGCTTTCCTGCACCGGCCGGGACGACCATCGAGGCCAAATCCCTGGACACTAATGTGACGGTTTCCGTGTTCAACGGATCCCCGGTGCTTGATCGTGTCTCAGGCCGCAGCGGAGTTGCTTTCCAGGTGACTTCGAAGATTGGTACTCCTGCGGGCTCGACTCAAGTGCAGTTCACCTTCAAATCCAATAATAATGTGAGCACCTTGACCCTGCCCGTGGACTATCCGGCATGCGCGACAGCCACCACTCCGACAACCCCCACCACTCCGACAGCCCCTTGACAGGTCAAAGGCCGATCGCCCTGATCGGCCTGCCCGGCTCCGGCAAATCGACCATAGGGCGCCAGCTGGCGCGCCTGTGGTCGATGCGTTTTGTGGATGCGGATCATGTGGTCGAGCAGCGCATAGGCTGCAGCATCCGGGAGTTTTTCGAGCGCGAGGGCGAGCAGGCTTTTCGAGACATGGAGTCGCAGGTCATTGATGAGCTGTCGGCCTCCACATCCAGCCTGCTGCTGTCCACGGGCGGCGGTGTGGTGCTGCGCGAGCAAAACCGACGCCATCTGCATGCGCGCACCCAGGTCTTCTATCTGGATTGCACGCCAGAGGCCATCGCCGCGCGGCTGCGCAACGATGTGACGCGGCCCTTGCTGCAGGTGGAAGACCCGGCGCTGCGCCTGCGGGAGCTGTTGCTGCAACGCGAGCCGCTTTATCTGGAGACGGCTCACTTCGTGATCCAGACATCGGGTCTGTCTGTGGCGCAGGCTGCGCAGCGCATACGCATGCAGGCGGAACTGGCCTGAGCACAGTCAGGTGGAACACCAAAGGCCTCGGCACTTGCCGGGGCCTTTTTCTTTAAGATCGGCGGTTGCCGGGCGCGCTGCCGTGTCGCGCAATTCCTTTCACTCTTTCTGCCTTGGAGCGACACCATCTTGCCCACCGCTTCCTCCTTGCCTGCCGCCCAGGTCGTGACCATCGACCTGGGTGACCGTTCCTATCCGATCACCATCGGCACCGGCCTGCTGGACCAGGCCGCGACCTATGCCGCCCTGCCTTCTGCGGCCCAGGCCGTGATCGTCAGCAATGATGTGGTCGCGCCGCTCTACGAGCCCGCACTGCGTCGCGTGCTGGAACAACGCTACCGCAGCGTGCGTACCGTGGTGCTGCCCGATGGCGAGGCCCACAAGGACTGGCAGACGCTGAACCTGATCTTTGACGACCTGCTGTCCGGCGGCTGCGACCGCAAGACCGTGCTGTTCGCGCTGGGCGGTGGCGTCATTGGCGACATGACCGGCTTTGCCGCCGCCAGCTATATGCGCGGCGTGCCCTTCGTGCAGGTGCCCACCACGCTGCTGTCGCAGGTGGACTCGTCGGTGGGCGGCAAGACCGCCATCAACCATCCGCTGGGCAAGAACATGATCGGCGCCTTCTACCAGCCGCAACTGGTGGTTTGCGACCTGGCTTCGCTGGACACGCTGCCCGTGCGCGAGCTGAGCGCCGGCCTGGCCGAGGTCATCAAGTACGGGCCGATCGCCGACATGGACTTCCTGGCCTGGCTGGAGGAGAACATGGATGCCTTGCTTGCCCGCGACCGCACGGCACTGGCGCACGCGATCAAGCGCAGCGTGGAGATCAAGGCCTGGGTCGTGGGGCAGGACGAGAAAGAGGCTGGGCTGCGCGCCATTCTCAATTTCGGCCACACCTTCGGGCATGCGATCGAAGCCGGCATGGGCTATGGCAACTGGCTGCACGGCGAAGGCGTGGGCGCCGGCATGGTCATGGCGGCCGAGCTGTCGCAGCGCCTTGGCCTGGTGGATGCCGCCTTTGTGCAAAGGCTGCGCGTGCTGATCGAACGTGCGGGCCTGCCCGTGCGTGGCGCCGTACTGGATGCGCGTGACAACGCTGGCCGCTATCTGGAGCTGATGCGCGTGGACAAGAAGTCCGAGGCGGGCGAGATCCGCTTCGTTCTCATCGACGGGCCGGGAAAGGCCGTCATGCGCTCGGCACCCGATGCCTTGGTGCGCGAAGTCATAGACGCCTGCTGCGCCTGACGCGCGGCGCCGGGGGCAAGCCGGAACTGCTAGAGTGCCCTTGTCAGCATGATGAGGCGATCGAATGCAGAAACAGGCCCTGGCCCCCTATGCCTGCAACCCGGCGTTCAGCCGGGGGCGGCGTTTCCCGGAGGCGCCTACGCCCACGCGCAGCGATTACCAGCGCGACCGGGACCGCATTGTCCATTCCTCGGCGTTCCGGCGACTGGTCTACAAGACCCAGGTCTTCGTCAACCATGAAGGCGACCTGTTCCGCACACGGCTGACGCATTCGCTGGAGGTGGCCCAACTGGGCCGCTCGGTCGCCCGGTCGCTGCAACTGGACGAGGATCTGGTCGAAGCCATCTGCCTGGCCCACGATCTGGGCCACACCCCCTTCGGCCATGCGGGCCAGGACGCGCTCAATGCCTGCATGCAGCCGCACGGCGGCTTCGAGCACAACCTGCAAAGCCTGCGCGTGGTGGATCGGCTGGAGGAGCGCTATCCGGCCTTTGACGGCCTGAACCTGAGCTTCGAGACGCGCGAGGGCATTCTCAAGCACTGCTCGCGCACCAATGCCGAGCACCTGGAAGCGCGGGAGCCCGGTGGCGTGGCCCAGCGCTTTTTGCTGGGCCGGCAGCCTTCGCTGGAGGCCCAGCTGTGCAATCTGGCCGATGCCATTGCCTACAACGCCCATGACGTGGACGATGGCGTGCGCTCCGGCCTGATCACCATGGCCCAGCTGCGCGAGGCCGTTCCTTTGTTCGCGCGCTATCACGATGCAACGCTGGCCGAGCATCCCCAACTGGGCATGCCTTTGGCCGAGCGCCGACTGCTGTACGAAAGCATCCGCCGCATGCTCAGCGAGCAGGTCTATGACGTGATCGCCGCCACGCAGCAACGCATTGCTCAGGCGCGGCCCTGTTCGGTCGATGAGGTGCGCGCACAGGCTGGCCCCCTGGTGGGCTTCAGCGATACCATGAGGCAGCAGTCGCTGCAGCTCAAGCAGTTCCTGTTCCGTAATCTCTATCGCCACGAACAGGTGATGAAGACCATGGACGGCGCGCAGCAGGTGGTGGCCGAGCTGTTTGCGGCCTACATGGTTGAGCCCGATCGCATGAAGCCGCGTTTCGTGCAGCGGGCCATGCTGGCCGAGGACGTATCGGCGCGTGCGCGGGTGGTGGCCGACTTCATCGCCGGGATGACGGATCGCTACGCGGCCCGGGAGCATGAGCTGCTGACAGGCCTGCGCCTGCTGGGCTGAGAAATCCGAGCACCGGCATCGCCCGGGCGGCGCGGCTAGAATGCGGACCCTGCGTGACAGGGCAGGGAAGGGTTCCTGGACGGTTTCGCAATGTCTGGGGGCGCAGTGCCCCCGTTCGCATTTTTGAAGGGCACAGCCATGACCGATACCAACCACGAGATTCGCGCGGCCGAGTTTCCGCCTGTCACCGTGATCGAGGATACGGTGCACTGGCTCGAAAAGGCCGTGATCGGCCTGAACCTGTGCCCTTTCGCCAAGGGCGTGCACATCAAGGGCCAGATCCACTACACGGTCAGCCAGGCCACCGACGCCGAGGGCGTGGCGGCGGACCTGCACCGCGAGCTGGAGGCGCTGGCCGAGGCCTCGCCTGAGAAGCGCGACACCACGCTGCTGATCCTGCCCCATGCGCTGCAGGAGTTCCTGGACTTCAACGATTTCCTCGAAGTGGCCGACGCCATGGTCGAGGAACTGGACCTGGGAGGCATCCTGCAGGTGGCCTCGTTCCATCCGCAGTTCCAGTTCGAGGGCACCGAAGCCGACGACGTCACCAACTGCACCAACCGCTCGCCCTATCCCACGCTGCACCTGCTGCGCGAGGACAGCATAGACAAGGCGGTCGAAGCATTCCCCGAGGCGGAGTCCATCTACGAGCGCAACATGGAGACGCTGGAGAAGATCGGCATCGAAGGCTGGCTGGACATGGGCGTGGGCGCGCGCTGCCCCGTGGCGCATGCAGCCAAGCCGGGCGCAGCCGAATGAAGGCGCGCCAAGGCAAGCCTGCCGCGAAACCCGAGCAGGATGTGACCGAGCAGCTGGGCCTCAAGCCCGGCCAGTCCATCGAACTGCTCAAGGCTCTGCACATCCTCACGCGCGAAGGCAAGATCAACCAGGACTCGCGGCGCAAGCTCAAGCAGGTCTACCACCTGTACCAGTTCATCGCCCCCATCCTCGAAGAACTGTCGGCCGACGACCATGCGGTCACCCTGGCCGACCACGGTGCCGGCAAGTCCTACCTGGGCTTCATCCTCTACGACCTGTATTTCAAACCGCTGGGGCGCGGCCATATCTACGGCATAGAAACGCGCGCGCCGCTGGTGGAAGCTTCACAGAAGCTGGCCGCCGAGCTGGGCTTCGACCGCATGGGCTTCCTCAACATGTCGGTGGCCGAATCCACGCATGCCGACTTCATGCCTGCGCAATTCGACGTGGTCACGGCCCTGCACGCCTGCGACACCGCCACCGACGATGCCATCGCCTTCGGCCTGGAGAAAAAGGCCAAGGCCATGGTGCTGGTGCCCTGCTGCCAGGCCGAGGTCGCTGCCTGCCTGCGCCAGACCAAGGCGCTGAGCCTTACGCGCACGCCGCTGGCCGAACTGTGGCGCCATCCCATACACACGCGCGAAATGGGCAGCCAGCTCACCAACGTGCTGCGCTGCCTGTACCTGGAAGCCTGTGGCTACCAGGTCACCGTGACCGAGCTGGTCGGCTGGGAGCACAGCATGAAGAACGAGCTGATCATTGCGCGTTATACGGGGCAGAAAAAGCGCAGCTCGGCCGAACGGCTGCATGCCCTGCTGGCGCAGTTCGGGCTGGAGCAGACGCTGGCGCACCGCTATCCTCATCTGCCGGCCCCCGCACAGGCCGTTCCCGCCTGATCGGTTCCTAGCCGATGGCTGCGGCACCGGGCATCGCCCGGTACCAGGCAATCCCCTCACCATCGATGCTGCGCTCCACCTGCCCCGCATGCATCAAATGATTCAGGCAGGCCAGGCTCTCGCCCGTGGCCATGCCCAGCAGGGCGGGGCTGGATTCGCTGATGGGGCGTGAGAACAGGGCGCCGAAGACATCGACGGCGCGACGCGGTTCGGCCAGTGCGGCCAGCAAGCGGGCGTTGGCGCGTTCCTGGCCTGCGGCCAGTGAATCGATTCGTGCATGCAGGCCGCGAAAGCAATCGCCATGCGCGGGCAGGACGAGCACATCGTCGGGCACTTCGCGCCTGACCTTTTCCAAAGAATCCATCCAGTCGGCCATGGGGTTGGCGTCTGGCTCCATGGCATGGACCGAGACGTTGGACGAGATGCGCGGCAGCACCTGGTCGCCCGAGATCAACAGCTTGAGATCGGGGCAGTAGAGGCTGGCGTGCTCGGGCGAGTGGCCGCTGCCGACCACCACGCGCCACAGGTGCTTTCCTATGCGCAGTTCCTCGCCGTCGTGCAGGCGGCGGTAGCTGTCGGGCAGGGCGTGGATGTGCTTGCCGAAGTTGCCGAAGCGGGCGCGGTAGGACTCCAGGGCGCTGTCGCTCCAGCCTGCGCGGCGGTAGAAGGCGATGGCGTCGGGCGGCGCCTCACGGCTGCAGTCCGAGACCACGACGCGGCAGTTGAGGTACTCCAGGCGCGTCATGTACAGCGGCACATGGAACTTGCGCGTCAGCCAGCCGGCCAGGCCCACATGGTCGGGGTGCATGTGGGTGACCAGCACGCGCGTCAGCGAGCGGCCGTCGGTGGATTGGGAGAACAGCGCGCGCCAGGTAGCCACGCCTTCGTCGGTGCGCGCGCCGGTATCGACGATGGCCCAGCCCTGGCCGTCATCGATGGCCCAGAGATTGATGTGATCCAGCGCATAGGGCAGGGGCATGCGTATCCAGAGCACGCCGGGTGCGACCTCCAGCGTCTGCCCGCGCTGCGGTGGCGCCTCGAACGGGTAGTCGAGCACCGGCTTGGGCGGCGCATCCGTGGCGTGCGAGGCGTTCGGGGCTTGGGCTTTCTGGTCCATGGGGTTCCTTGTTCAGTCGCTGAGGTGGCCGGGTGCTCCCCGGCTGGCAGCGCATCCCCGCAACGATACGCCTGCCGCTGCTGCCTTGCTGTCACGGGCTCGTCACAGGCCGCTCCTACAGTGCACGGGTCAATCAACAGGGGGAGGGCGCGGCCGTGCTGCGGGGTCCCCTGCCTACAGAGGGATATCCGCATGAAATTGAAGATGTTGTGCAGCGCGCTGGCTGGTGCCTCGCTGCTGTTGAGCGCCTGTGGCGGCAGCGACGGTTCGTCCGCAGCCGCTCCGACCAAGAACGTGCTGTTCTTCCTGGGTGACGGCATGGGCATCACCACCATGACGGCCGCACGCATCTACAGCGTGGGTGAAGACGGTGAGCTCACCATGGACAAGCTGCCCGAGACGGCCTTCGTCCACACCTTCTCGAACGACGCCCAGGTGACGGACAGCGCGCCCTCGATGGCCGCCTACATGACCGGCGTGAAGATGAACAACGAAGTCATCTCCATGACGCCCGACACCAAGGCCACGGACGCTGCGGGCAAGGCCTATCACACCAACTACGACAGCACCTGCCCCAGCGGCAACGGCCAGGCCGTTCCCACCCTGCTCGAGCAGATGAAGTCCGCCGGCTACGGCACGGGCGTGGTCTCCACCGCGCGCATCACGCATGCCACGCCGGCAACCACCTATTCGCACGTCTGCCACCGCGATGCGGAGAACACCATTGCCGCGGCCCTGGTGCCCGGCGGCTCCGGCTACAACAGCAAGCTCGGTGACGGCGTGGACGTGATCCTGGGTGGCGGCTCCTACTACTTCACGCCCAAGGCCGACGGCGGCCGCCGCAACGACAGCCGCAACCTGGTCGCCGAGTTCAAGACGCAAAAGTACAGCTACGCCGCCAACAAGAGCGAGTTCGACAAGCTGCCCGTGGACGGCAGCAAGATCGCCGGCCTGTTCACCAAGGACCACATGGCCTATGACCTGGACCGCGATGCGACCAAGGAACCGAGCCTGGCCGAGATGACGGGCAAGGCCATCGACGCACTGTCGGCCAAGAAGAAGGGATTCTTCCTGATGGTGGAAGGCGGCCGCATCGACCATGCGCTGCACGCCACCAACGCGCGCCGCGCGCTGCAGGACACCGTGGCCTTCGACAACGCCATCCAGACCGCGCTGGACAAGATGGCCAAGCTCGATCCGGGCCTGAAGAACACGCTGATCGTCGTCACCGCCGACCATGACCACACGCTGCACCTGAACGGCTATGCCGCGCGCACCGGCAAGACCGAGGCCGGCAAGCCCGGCGTGCTGGGCCTGGTCAAGAACTACGTGGATGGCAAGGCCTCCACCGACGTGGACGGCAATCCCTACACCATCCTGGGCTTCGGCAACGGTCCCAAGCGCCTGGCCACGCGGGGTCCCATCGACGCTGCCTCGCTGGAAAGCCCCGACTACCTGCAGGAGGCCGTGGTGCCCCTGGCCTCCGAAACCCACGGCGGCGGCGACGTGTTCCTGGGCGCGCAAGGCATGGGTGCCGATACGTTCTCGGGCGTGATCGACAACACCACCGTCTTCACGCTGATCAAGAAGAGCATCGGCTTGTGATGCCGCACGCTGCAATCAAGGCACTCAAGGAATTCCACATGCATCCGATCCTCCAAAAGACCTCCCTCGCCCTGGCTGCGGCCGGCGCGCTGGCGCTGCTGGCACCTGCCGCCCATGCGGCTGGCGAGGCCAAGAACGTCATCTTCTTCCTCGGCGACGGCATGGGCCCGGTCACCGTGACCGCCGCGCGCATCTACAAGGGTGAGAAGCAGCTGGCTGCCAATCCCACGGCACTGACCAGCAGCGAGCGCGCCACGCTGACCATGCAGTCTCTGCCTTACGCCAGCCGCGTCAAGACCTTCTCGCGCGATGGACAGACCACGGACAGCGCGCCTTCGATGGCGGCCTACATGACCGGCGTGAAGATGAACAACGAAGTCATCTCCATGTCGGCCGAGACCCTGGCCTATGCGGCCAACGGCCAGCAGTACATCAACGGCGAGGACACCACCTGCCCGGCCGGCAACGGCCAGCCCGCGCAGACCCTGCTGGAACTGTCCAAGGCCAAGGGCCGTGCCGTGGGCGCCATCTCCACCACGCGCGTGGGCCATGCGACGCCTGCGGCCACCTACGCCCACATCTGCAACCGCAATGGCTACAACAGCATTGCCGAGCAGTCCGTGCCCGGCCATGCCAACTACAACGCCAAGTTGGGCGACGGCATCGACGTACTCATGGGCGGCGGCCAGCGCAACTACCTGCCCAAGTCGGTCAACCCCAGCAGCAAGCGCACGGACACGGCCAACCTCGTGGACATGATGAAGGCCAAGGGCTACGCCTATGTCGCCAAGGGCAGCGAGCTGTCGGCCCTGGACGCGACCAAGGCCCCCAAGCTGCTGGGCCTGTTCACGCAAAGCGAAATGGCCTACGAGCTGGACCGCGTCAAGCAAAGGCTGGACGAGCCCAGCCTGTCCGACATGACCGGCAAGGCGCTGGACGTGCTCAGCCGCAATGACAAGGGCTTCTTCCTGATGGTGGAAGGCGGCCGCATCGACCACGCACTGCACGGCACCAATGCCAAGCGCGCGCTGGAGGACACGCTGGCCTTCGACCGCGCCATCGAGACCGCCATGGCCTACATGGAAAAGAAGGACCCGGGCCTGAAGAACACGCTGATCGTCGTCACGGCCGATCACGACCACAACATGGTGTTCAACGGCTACTCCAAGATCGGCAATCCCATCCTGGGCAAGGTGCAGGACTACCAGACCGGCCAGATGGCCAAGGCCCAGGACGGCAAGCCCTACACCACGCTGGCCTTCGGCAACGGCGGACGTCCCAACGCCACGGCCTCCAGCCAGGTCAATGCCGAAGATGGCAACAAGCCCTGGATCGCTCCCACGCGCGGCGCCTCGCGCGACGACGTGACGGCCGTGGACACCACGGACGACAACTACCTGCAGGAAGTCGGCCTGAACCTGGGCACGCCGGGCTCCGAGACCCATGGCGGCGGCGACGTGATGCTGTTCGCCGGCGGCGCAGGCGCCAAGATCTTCAAGGGCACGATGGACAACACCAAGGTGTTCTCCAAGGTCCGCGAAGCCGCTGGCCTGTAATTGTTTCTTCCTTCGTTGGCTGCTTGCCAACCCCTGGCCGGAGCCGTGGCACATGCGTGTGCCCGGCCCCGGTTTTTTCGCATTGGCTGGATTCCATGACGCTTTCCCTTCCGGCGCCGCGTGCGGCGCGCCACATCTACGCGGCCGCGCTGCTGGCCTGTTCCGTCTCCGCTGCATGGGCCGCCGAGCCGGCCAAGGCGGCGGCATCCACACCCACGGCCGCAGTCCCTGCGGATTCCGTGGCCCGCACCACGGCCGCCGTGCAGGCCACGCCCGAAGCCGACCTGCGCATCACCTATGAAGCCATGAGCGTGGGCAGCGACGGCGTGCAGCGAAGCAGCGTCTATACCAACCGTGTCTATCGCCGCAAGGCCCAGCTGTGGATAGAGCGCGAAATGCCCGCCGCCCTGCGCCAGAGCCAGGAGCACGGCCACGACCATGCCCACGGCCCGCACGCCGGCCACGCCCATGACGAGGCCCGCGCCGCACCCCTGTCCATCCGCCGCGCCGATGACGGCAAGGTCGGCGTGGAAGTCATCCTGGCCAAGCTGCGCCGCGTCATCAGCGTGGACCTGGCCCACCACGGCAACGTGGGCTACGGCGGCTCCTTCGACAACGTGTACTGGATCGTGCCTCCCACCGCGCTGCAGGGCATGGAGCGCGTGGGCAAGGCGCACAACGGCGTGCAGCGCTACCGCGGCACGGCAGGCGAACAGACCACCGTCATCGACTGGGACGTGGCCAACCAGTTCGCCCGCCGCGTGGAGCGCAGCGACTCCCACGGCACCGAGCGCATCGTCGTCACCGCCACCAAGCTGCCCGCACCGCTGGCCCAGCCCTGGAAGGCCATCGAAGGCTACGACAAGGGCGACTACTCCGATCTGCTGGATTGAAATGATTACCCCCTGAGTCGCTTCGCGCCTTCCCCGTTGCACGGCGCCCCTGAAGGGGGACGACACCCTCGGTGCGGGGCGGCGCGGCCGGCTTAGGCCCTTCCTCGGTGTCCCTGAGTTGGGCCGCGCTCGTTCGTGCGATGTGGGCGGTGCTTAGCAATAGGTCGGTGCTCCAATGAAAAAGAGCTGCACGCAGCAGCTCTTTTATACGGAAACGAAGGTCAGACTTGCGCCCCGGAGTCCTTGACGACCTTGCTCCACTTCGTCGATTCGGCCTTGATGTAGGCGAGGAATTCGGCCGGCGTGTCGATCACGACATCACCGCCCTGGTCGTTGATCTTCTTGACCACGGCCGGGTCCTTGAGCACCTTGGCAATGGCCGTGTACAGGCGCTGCTGCACGGCGGCGGGCGTCTTGGCCTGGGTCCACAGGCCGAACCACGAAGTGGCCTCGTAGCCGGGCACGCCGGCTTCGGCCACGGTGGGCACATCGGGCAGTTCGGGCGAGCGCTTGGCCGTGGTCACGGCGATGGGGCGCAGCTTGCCCGAGCGCACATGCTGGATGGCCGAGGGCATGTTGTCGAACATGATGGCGATCTGGTTGCCCAGCAGGTCGGTGATGGCCGGGGCGCTGCCCTTGTAGGGCACGTGCACCATGTCCAGGCCCGTCATGGAGCGGAACAGCTCGCCCGACAGGTGGATGGAGCTGCCGCTGCCCGAAGAGCCGTAGTTCAGCTTGCCGGGGTTGGCACGCGCATAGGCGATCATTTCCTTGACGGTCTTGAACGGCTGGCTGGGGTGGGCCACCAGCAGGTTGGGCACGTTGGCCACGCGCGTCAGGGGCGAGAAGTCCTTGATGGGGTCGAAGCCGGGCTTGGCGTAGAGCGCGGCATTGATGGCATGCGTGCCCACGGTGCCCATGAACAGCGTGTAGCCGTCGGCCGGTGCACGTGCGGCGGCCACGGCGCCGATGTTGCCGCCAGCGCCGGGCTTGTTGTCCACGATCACGGTCTGGCCCAGCTCCTGCTGCAGCGCCTGGGCGACGATGCGCGCCAGGATGTCGGTGGTGCCGCCAGCGGCAAAGGGCACGAGGATGGTGATGGGCTTGCTGGGGAAGCCGTCCTGGGCCAGGGCGGCGGTGCCGGACAGGGCGCCGAGCGCGGTCAGGGATGCTGCGGCCAGCGCCTGCAGGCCACGGCGGCGGGTGAAGTGAGTGGTTTGATCGGACATCGAGAGGTCTCCTGATTCGGCAATAAGGTGGATGGCCGGGCCCGGCAACGCCGGGCTGGGCCAGGGCAAGGCCCTGTGTGGCGCCCGCCTGTGCAGGCG